>JBLINP010000275.1:0-6401 GCA_047639415.1 Planctomycetota bacterium
CTCGACGACCTTACAAGGTCGTCTGCGGGGGCAAGTATCTGCAAAGTGCCAGCAGGAACCAATTCGAGGCGTTTTGCCTCGCGGTTCATGAATAATCCGGGCTAGCGGGCTGTTCACGAACGGAACTCTCTTCCGTATTGGGGTTCAGTCCATGACCTCGGCAAAGAAGTCGCGCATCGATTCCCATGACCGTCGATCCGCTTTGGCGTCGTACACCGTTCCGAACCCTGGGTCATTCGCCTCGGGGTTCGTGAAGGCGTGCACCGTGTTCCCATACTGATGCACCTGCCAATCGGCTCCGGCTACGGTCATTTCAGTCATGAAGGCCAGCGCTTGATCCGGAGGAACCATTGGATCGGCGTGGCCGTGAAGTACGAGCACTTTGGACTGGATCGGCGTCGCCGGTAAACCGGACGGGAGCAAGAGGCCATGGAAGCTGACGACGCCTCGAAGCTCGGCGCCGGAGCGTGCTAGGTCGAGCGTACACAAGCCACCAAAGCAAAAGCCCATGGCCCCCAAACGCGAGGAATCCACTTGCTCGAGACCAGCGGCAGCCTTCAATCCCGCTTGCATGCGACGAAGCAGGAGGGCTCGGTCTTCAACCAAGGGCGTCATCAAAGCCGCGTTCTCTTCCTTCGTCGTGCCGCGCTTTCCGACTCCGTAATTGTCGAGCGCGATTCCGACGTAGCCAAGCTTGGCCAATTCACGACATTTGTTGCGCTCGAAATCGCCCTGCCCCGCCCAAGCATGCGAAACCAGAACAGCCGGACGCGCCGTCGATGTAGATTCGTCGTAAGCAACAAAGGCTTCGAACTCGTCGTCACCTTCGGAATAGATCAATAGCTCAGTGTTCATGGGCTTTTCCTAAAAGGCTCTGTGGTTAGTCGCAGATCGCAATGCAATCGATTTCCACGTCGACACTCTTGGGTAATTCCAAAACCGCAACGCAAGCGCGCGACGGAGGAACGGTGCCCTCAAAATGCTTCGCGTAAACTTCATTGACCGCAACGAAATCGTTCATGTCCTTCAAGAACACAGTGCAGCGCACGACTTGGGCAAGGCTGGAACCGGCCGCTTCTAAAACGGCGCGCATGTTTGCAAAAACCTGCTCGGTTTGAGCGGCAACGTCTCCACCCGTCAATTCACCGGATACAGGATCCAGGGCAATTTGCCCCGAGCAGTAAACCAGGCCACCAGCGGTAATCGCCTGACTGTAGGGTCCGATGGCGGCAGGTGCGGCGTCGGTATGAACGGAAGTTTTCAAGAGTGTCGGCATAACGGTAGATTCAGTAATTGAGTTCGTAAATGTGATCGGATGAGCGCGCTTAGTCTGACTTCGGAAACCGAGTTCGCAATGCGGCATTGACGCAGGCCGGAACGAGCTGACTCGTATCGCCGCCCAATTGAGCGATTTGTCGCACCAAGGTGCTGCTGATATTCGCATGTGCAGGTTCTGGCAACACAAACACCGTCGTGACTTCATTGGTCAACACGCGATTGGTCTGCGCCATCTCAACTTCGTAATCGAAGTCGCGAGAGTTGCGAACTCCGCGCACGAGAACGCTTGCTCCCAAGTTGCGAGCGGCATCGACGACGAGACCATCGATGCGAGCCACCGAAACAGCGGGATAGGGCTCGGCCAACTCGGTCAGTAACGCCAAACGCTCGTCGACGGAGAAGAGCGGCGTCTTTGAAGCGTGGTCGGCCAAGCCGATGGTGACTTGTTCAAACAATTCGAGCGCACGCAACACGACGTCGAGATGACCAAGGGTCGGCGGATCGAAGGTTCCTGGAAATAGAGCGTGAGTCATGTGGCGCATTGTAGGCACTGATTCGATTTAGATCTAACAGTGCGGCGCCTGACTCTCCATTTGAGCCTCGAAGCTTTCCGCCGGCCGCCACCGATATCGACACCCGTATCCATCTAAGCTTTCGCGGCTTTACGCGGTAACCAAATCGATCGCGCTCGCGTCCTAGAGTGTGAAGCAATCAAGGAACGAGAGGCGCTGTAGTCCCGCTCACCCGCTGGCCCCTACCGCTCCATCGCGGCCGCTCTTGGGATTGGCCTTTGCTCTATTGGCGGCCACCGAACTGGGTCTCCAAATCCCGTTTCATGCCAATCCATTGGCGTGCTTGTTGTTGGGAACGCTCGCGACGCTACTTCCCCAACGATGGTGTTCGCGCAGCCTCTGGGTGGCCTTTTCAGTCTTATTCACATGCTTCCTTTTGAGAGCACAGGGACTCGCCATTCCGACTCTCCGGGCTCCCGACAACTGGAGCGCACTGAATTCGCGAGTGACGCCCAACGAATCCAACGCGATTATCGGGCGCTATCGGCAACTCGTCGGTTCACTCGGATGGCTCGACTCCGGGGATGGGATCCCTCCGACGAGTGCTTTGAAGATCGCGGATTGTGAACTTTCCGACGGTGATTGGATCGCGATTCCTAGGGAAGTTCAAGTTGTCGATTGGCCGCGAGGTAAGCGTCCCGGCGGCATGGGGCAGCGCTTTCCCGCAGGACTCCTGCACCTGCAAGCCGATGAAGTTGTTCGACTAAGCGCATCCCCATACCAGAACGGCTTCGCGCCCTTTGACCAGAAGTCCGAACGATCGCTTTCATTATCAGAACGTGCGGCGCAACTTCGAACGAAACTCTCCAAGCAAACGGGTTGGTTGTTCGCGCCAGAGTTGGCGGGCATCGCTCGCGCACTACTCTTTGGCGACAGAAGCTCGCTGAGCCCGGATGTCAGCGACTTGTTCACTCGAACGGGCACACGACATTTACTAGCGGTTAGCGGCATGCACATCGCCCTCGCTGCCGCGCTGTTCCTACTGCCTCTGTCAAAATTACTTGAACGATTGTTGGGCGGCACTCGCGGGCGCATCGCCGGATTCATTCTGTTCGCTTTTTTGATTGTGACGTTCACGGCTTTCGCCGGTCGCGCCGCACCCGTAGTTCGAGCGGCATTCGCCCTCGGCCTGGCAAGCCTCGCGCGACACATCCCGGGACGATCCAAAATCCACTCCACGAGCGGCAGACAAGCCGATGCGTTGTCGCTTTGGTCTTTAGCCCTCGTGATTGAGCTATTAATTGATCCGCGAGCAACGCGCTCCCTCTCAATTCAACTCTCGTATTTAGCCACGCTCGGAATTCTGCTCGGAACGCGACCGATCAGTCAGCTGTTCAGCCAATTTCATCTCGCATTGTTCCGTCGCAATGCTCAACCGCAACAGCCGTTGCTCCCCGCCCAAGTTCGTTGGTGGCGAATACTATTCGCTCGAACTGGGCGATCCGTTTACATCGGTTTGGCAGCTTCATGCGCAGCCGTTCTCGCGACGCTGCCCGTCGCGTGGCATCAGTTCGGCGAATGGTCTCCGATCGGTGTGCTCGTCACCACTTTGACCCTCCCGCTGTTCGTATTGATCATGGCCAGTCTGTGGACGACTGCGACTCTAGCGCTCTGCTTCACCTCATCGTTGCTGGTCAACTTCGCGAGCGGATCGCTGCAGCTACTACTCGACGTGCTCGATTTGATCGACCGATTGCCGTTCACACCGCTGCCACTTCCAGAGCGGCCGATCGCGCTGGTCGCGTGCGCCTCCGCTTGCACAATCATCGCACTCGCCTCGCAAAGTCGCACGCTCAAACGCACGGCCGCGCTCTGCTTCGGCGCACTCCTATTGCCATGGAGCGCCGCGCCGAGCGGACTCGAACTCGAATTACTCGACGTCGGTCATGGCACTGCACTTCTGCTGCGTGCGCCCGGCGAACCATGCCTGATTTTCGACGTGGGTTCGCGCGATCGTCAACATCTCTACCGCGAGGCACTCGCCCCGCAACTCGCACGCTGGGAAGTTTCAGATCCGACGATCGTGCTGACCCACTCCGATCGCGACCATGCTTCGGGCCTCGCCAAATTGGTCGAGCGTTATCCGCCGAGTGCTTGGTTGGGCGAACTTCAGCTCGAAATTGCCGAACGATTACCTAGCGATTGTGTGCGGTTGGACCTACCGACCGGATCCTTGTCCTACGTCTACAACGACGGCCCACTCAAAATACGCCTATTGCGCGGAAGCGATGAGTCGGGCAACGAAGGCTCGCGGGCGCTCATCGCTGAAGTTGGTTCTCGTCGAGTGATGCTATTCGGTGATTCCGAGGGGGTTGGTCTCGGTCAAATGATTCACAGCGGCGAGTTGACCGGTCCCGTCGACTTGATGTTGTTCCCGCATCATGGATCGGAAACGCCCTGGTTATCGGCCTTGCTGGAACTCACACAACCAAAGCAGATTTGGGTCAGCGCTACTGCCCCACCTGCGCTCACCGCCGAGTTCGATCGGCGTGGACTCGATTGGAGCGTTACGGCGCGCGACGGCCCACTTTCGATACAGTTGACTTCAATCGAAGCGGCTCAAGAACCAAGCCCGAGTTCTGAGCCCTGAACCCAAGTATGAAATCATCAAGCGTGCGCTCAGGGACTCGATCAAGCTGGCCGGATAGGCCGCTACAACACCGCTTTTCGCGCCCGTACTGCTCGTTTCAAGCGGCCAGTTCGACTTCTTTCGAGGGCCTTGTTACTGCCATTCCTCGATTTGCACTCAAAGGCCGATTCTCAAGAAAATTCTGAAACACACCCACCCAAGGCGCCTAGTCTAGTTGTTCGCCAGGGCACCTCTCCTCCCCCCTCCTCTGGCGCGCATCGAACGGTGAATCTCATGAAACCAATGCACCCAGACCTCCCCTCCTGGCGATCAAGCGCAGCAAAAAGCCTCTGCCTCCTTCCGATTCTGATCACAGGTGCTTTTTCCCTCAACGCGGAAGCGGGGACGTTTCCCTTTTCCGCAAGCGCCGTGGCGATCCCGCAAAGTGAGTCACAGGCGACCGCATCACCAAATCCAAACGCACGCAAACGTACGCGATTGCTGCACCTCACAAGTGGCTCCATCTTGCGCGGATCGAGCCGCCTCGAAGGCGACGAATGGAAAGTGCTCGTGGCTCAGAACTGGACCACCATTCCCGTCTCCATGGTCGAGCGCGCCGTCGAAGAGCGCGCGCTATTGTCGGAAGCCAAACGCCATGCCTCCAAAGTCAAACGCAACGATCACGCCGCTCGCATTCTTCACGCGCGTTGGTTGAAGGATCAGGGTCTTTACAGCGAGTGCTTAACGTCCATCGACCGCGTACTCAAGGCCGAGCCCGACTTCCCTGCCGCTCTCAAACTGGTCGCTGAACGTCCGGTGAAACTCAGACTACCGTCGATGGAGTCGGACCTGGGCGCGTTCATGCAAGTTGCAGCCCGCACCAGTCCGTCCACGCGCGAGTACGCCATCAACGAACTCAAAAGCTTCCAAGATCGCAGCGTGCTCAGTGCTCAACTTCAACAAGAGCTCGTCTCGAGCCGAGATGAACGTCGAGACTTCGCGACGCTCGCGTTGCGTCGCCTCATGCCCGGTGAGGGCATCGACGAACTCTTGCGAAGAGTTGTCCTCGATCGCTCACCCCAAGTCCGCGCCGGAGCCGCACTCGCTTTGCGCGACGCCAAAAACCCCGAAGTGGTCGAGCCCGTCATCAAAGCGCTCAACAGCAAGCACGCCTTACTTCGACAAAACGCTGCGACGGCTCTCGGTTCCATGAACTACGCCCTAGCCGCGCAGCCGCTCATCACCGCGCTCGCTTCAGCTTCCGGTTCAAGCCAACGCGCCCCTCGCTCCCACATCTTCGTCGGCACCCAAACCGCCTACGTGCAAGACTACGACGTTGAAGTCGCCCAAAGCGAAGCCATCGCCAACCCGCGCATCAACACGCTCTCCGAAGGCTCTGTGCTCGACGTCCGCGTCTCCAACATCAGCTCGGTCTCCGTCACGACCCAGCGCCGAACAATCCGCGACGCCCTCACCAAACTGACCGGCGCCAAAGTCGGCAGCAGTACAAAGGCCTGGGAAAAGTGGTGGGACAAGAGCGGCGCCGAGTGGACCAATGCGCATCCACAAGTTCAGTAACTACGGCCAAGGACGGACGGGAAACCCGAACTCTTTTAGCGAGAGTCCCACCCGTTTTCGTTGCGAAAGATCGAGAGGCTCGAAAGTTTCACGGATGGCTTGAGGTCGGCGACCGAGGACGAGCGGAGTCGTCTAATAGAATCTAATCGACAGCTAAGTTGCGGAGTCGTGCCGCCCCCGCGCTCAATCTCCCGCGCCGACTAAAACCCATGCTGCCCAGTCCTTGAGCGGAAAACCCGCCGCACGCATTTCGGATTTTGCATCCCATAGCGCTGCCGCCTTGCCCAGTCCGTCATTCCAGAGCTTGGCGTAAAACAGCTCGAACAATTGACGCGTGGCCGCATCGTCCACGCTCCAAAGCGACGTGATCGTGGAGCGCGCACCTGCGGCGAAGAGCGCGGTTT
>JBLINP010000276.1:0-6395 GCA_047639415.1 Planctomycetota bacterium
GGCGGTTCGACCATTCGGAAGCACGGTTCCGTACCTCGTATGACTCGGCCGAGGACTATTTCCTCCGGCGGAAGCGCGAGAATAACTCCGCCGCTCCTTCCACGAATCGTCTTGACCACTCCCAATTTTGCGAGGCTTTGAATCACCTTCACGAGGTGATTGCGCGAGATAGCGTAGGCCTCGCTGATCTCCGCAATGGCGATTCGACGGTTGGTATGGACGCCGAGGTATATCAATGCTCGGAGTGAATAATCTGTATGGCGGGTAAGCTTCACGCTAGCCCTATCGTCGACCGCCACCCGCAAACTTGGAGCGAATAAGCAGAATGGATGCTACTTAGACCGCTTTTGAGATCGCCGCGAAAAAAATTCGACATTGCCTGGTTGGGAATACCGCGAGCAAGACGACTGCCGTTATTGGCGAGAGTTGCGAAGAGCCCTACGATCTCGGGCTCGCCAGACTGAAAGATGGGATTGCCAACAAAACTAAGATTGCGGAAACTCGGTACCGGCACGCGAACCTCATGGGTGCAGCGTGTCTTACTTGTGTTTGGATTGCTGGCCAGCGCTTCAATTCTGAATGCCCAAGACAGCTTCAAGCCCATCACCGAACAGAGCATTCCGGTTGAAGAAGAAGGCGAGGCCACCCACGATTGGTATTGGTGGTGGTACTTCAATAAGGACGCTTACCTGGAACTTCGGAAAGCGATTTTCGAGAGCGCGCCTAAAACCGGTGGACGCGAATTTTTCATCGGCAATGGAGTTAAGACTCGCGAGGTTGATCCGACCAAGTTGACCGCTTACGAATTGCGAGTATTGATCGTGCCGTCGATTTTGAAAGTGCTCGTCGAAGAGGATGAGCAGATCGAAGGTCAAAGCGACGACCTGATTCTGGCCTCGTTGATGGCGCTTTCTAAAATCGGACAGCCTGGCGAGCTTTCCGACGGCGAACCCTTCGATATCGTGATTGGCCGATTCTTGGATCACACCAAGGGAACCATTCGGGATCGCGCAGTCGTCGCACTCGGAATCCTCGGCTACGAAGAGTCTGTTCCGCTTCTCATCGATCTTCTGAAGAACTCACCTGCTGGGCGACGGATAGTCGACCGAGCGGAAGTACCTCGGAGCATGCGGGCTTACGCGGCCTTTGCCTTGGCAATGATCGGTTCGCAATCGGAGGACTTGGAAATCCGTCGCGAGATCATCGCGGAGTTAGCCGACATACTCGTTGGACCAAAGTTCGCCACGCGGGATATCAAGGCTGCTTGCATGATCGCCATGGGGCATCTGCCGCTCGAGATAAAGCCTTACTTCGAGCCGCCGGTGTGGCGCGGCGGCCCACGGTTGAAAGCGCCGGATCCGACGACGGATCGCTTGGCGCAAATTCGGTTCCTCTTGTTCTATATGGGCGACCGTCGAGCGAATCACGATTCGATTCGATCCTATATCCCGACGGCGCTAATGAACTTGATCGAGGGAGCGGATGACGAGACGCGAATCGAAGTGATGGGCGTGCTGAATCGCGTTCTTCGCAAGTTCACGACTGAACCGATTGAGATTCAACAAGCCGCGATTTTGACACTGGGGCAGTTGGGACATGCCGGCGACGATCGATTGGCGCGCAAAGTGATCGATACGCTCATGCGCTACGTGAAGTTCGCTGACTCACAATCAAATCGCTATGCGCTGATCGCCTTGGGTCAGATTGCGGCTCGCCCTGGGCCGGGCAAAGAGCCGTGGTACAACCACGAAAACCTGTATACATATTTGCGGAAACAGTTAGAGGGGCGCGCGGAAAGTCGCATGCGTGCGTGGGCAGCGATCAGCTTGGGCGTCATGATGCGCGCACGATTGGAGATGCAGCTTCCGATTCCAGAACGATCGCTCGAAGCGCTACGCAAGGCACACTTCGATTGTCGAACGCCGCTGGATGTAGGTGCTTACGCGCTGGCTCTTGGACTTGCTCGTGATAGTGAGAGCCTTGAACAACTCAAGAAGAGTCTCGACTACTTCGAAATCGATACGGCTCGCGGATTGGTGTTGCTATCGATGGGGATGATTGGAAATCGAGAAGCGAGTGAGCCGCTGATGGAAGAGCTTGCGGATATCAAGTTCCGTGGCGAGCGCATGGCTTTCGCCTCCATCGCTCTCGCACTGAATGGAGAAAGCGATCGTGTACCGTTACTACTAGATCTACTCGAAAAAGCGGGTAGTCAGGAATCTCAAGGTCCGATTGTGACCGCGCTAGGCGTCTCCGGAGATCGCCGCGTGATTAGCCCCCTCGTCGAGGTCGTGAGAGATGACGTGAAGTATCGCGATGCGGTGCGAGCGGCGGCAATTGTCGGATTGGGAACTATTGGTGACAGGCGGTCGCTCTTATGGCGCACTCAATTCTCCGCAAACACGAACTATCGGTTTGGCACGACGACCTTTTTCCAACCGAACGCGGGCCTCTTGAGTTTTTACTAGACGCGTTTTCGCGTTCGATCAGCGCGTTCTGAAGTGATCCGCAAAATTAGCGTTTGAGTCGCTCAAGCAATTGCGCAGCGAGTTCGTCACGCCCTGATTGACTCAGTCGTTTTGCGAACGCATCGATGTCGTTCGAGACCTTCGAATCGAGTTCAAGTGCCGAGGTGAACGCTGAAACCGCTCCATCCATATCGCCGGTCTCCAAGTTCGAGATTCCCAGATTGAGCAAGGAATGCGGCCACTTGGGGCCCAATGCGACCATCTGCTCAAGCGGTTCGATGGCTTCCGCGTAACGCTTTTCAGCAACCAGCGCGAAGCCGAGTCGATCGAGTGCGAAGAAGTTGGATGGGTTGCCTTCGAGCACGGATCGAAAGAGTCTGATGGCTTCGGTGTACCGGGCGGCATTGGCGAGTTCCAAGGCCACTAAGCATTGGTTGTACTCGTCGACGCGCTCGGCGGGATCCGCGAGATTACTCGGTGCAGTTGGTTCCGGTAGTGCATCTCGTTCGCCCGCAACCGACGTATAGCCCAGCGCGCGAATACCATCGAGCAGTTGCTCATCGGCGTCGGCCAAGGACTCGATTTCTAATCTCTCAAGAGCGGCCAACGACGTAAGTGACTCCAAGTGCGCCTTGATCTGATTGGGTGAGTTCTGAAAGTTATCAACGTCTTCGGCAAGGGTTGAAAAGAACTTGGGACGAGCGCTGTGCACGTATTTGCCTGTGGAGTCGAGCCAACCCGTCAACGGACTCCAGTTGAAGGAGAGGTGACCTTGGAAGGATTCGAAGTAAACGCCGCGATCGGACGGAACGCGTTGGTGGAAGAGACTCAAGCCATCGAGACCTGAAACCTGTGGCAGCCCGAGTGCGTCGGACAAGGTGGGGAAGACGTCGACGACGCTGACGTTTTCGTTCGACGCCTCACCGGCGCGCGAACCATCTGGAAATCGCACGATCATCGGAACGCGTAGAGTCGACTCATAGGTGTAGGCGCCATGACTGATTTCGCCATGCTCTCCAAAAGCCTCGCCGTGATCAGCAACGACCAAGATCGTTGTGTCTTCGAGCGCTCCGTCTTCATCAAGTGCCTTTATTAGCCGGCCAATTTGCTCGTCCATGAACGCCACCTCGCCGTAGTAGTTGCGCTGGCGTGCATAGACTCCCTTCGAGAAGCGCTCGGGAGGTTCGTAGGGCCCGTGCGGATCGAAAAGATGCACCCACAGCAGCATCGGACGCGATCGATCGCGCCTTTTAAGCCACTCGATGACGCGAATGACGACGGCGCGCCCATTGAGCTCCACTGCATGACTGCTGGCGCGCAACGCTTCGCGACCAGGTTGCTCGTAGTGTTCAAAGCCTTGCGCCAAGCCATAGCTGCGATCGAGAACGATCGAGGAAACGAAGGCTGCCGTTTGAATGCCCTTGGCCGCCGCATGTTCGGCAAGCGTCGTCGCGGCGCTCGGCAGCGCCCACAACGCGTTGTCCCGCACCGAGTGACGCAGTGGATAAAGTCCGGTCAACATTGAAGCGTGTGCCGGCAATGTAATCGGTGCCGACGTGTGCGCGTTCAGATACAGCACGCCTTCGCTAGCGAGCTTGTCCAACTCGGGAGTCACGCTGCCCTCCGGATCTTCGCCGTAGCAGCCGATCACGTCTGCCCGCGTCGTGTCGAGAGTGATCAGAACGGCGGACGGACCGATGCTCGTCTCCGGTCCGCAGCTAGTCAGAACCAGCAATGCCAGCGCGATGCGAAGCTGCACACCCAACGAGACTTCTGCTATCGAAGAGTGCGGCACATGGCTTGCTAATTTTATCTGGTTCATCCGGTTCATCAGCTAGCCAGAGGCCAAGCGATTTCGCTCAAGCCTACCTTCCCGGGATCTCCGTGTCTTTGCGATGTCGAAGCCAAACCGTTCTGGCGGCTAGCATCTTCATTCACACGACGAATTGGGGGTACCATGGCGAGCATGATTTCAATCATTGCCACGCTTGCGTTGTTTGCCCCGGTTCAAGACATGGCGATGCCGGTCGTATTGCCTTTGCGCGAACGCGCAGAAGTTCAAAATCGGTGGTTGGCGGAACGACTTGACGCGATTGTACCGGCATTGATGCGAGAGGCGGGCGTGGATTGTTGGGTGCTGGTGGCGCGCGAGTACAACGAGGATCCCGTCGTTAAAACGATGTTGCCGGCCACTTGGCTGGCCGCTCGCCGTCGAACGATTCTCGTGTTTTTCGATTCCGGCGAAGATCAAGAGTTCGAGCGGTTGGCCGTCGCGCGATACGACATCGGCGAGGCTTTTCCGCGCGCTTGGGATCCGGAGCAACAACCCGACCAGTGGGCGTGTTTAGCTGAACTGATCGAGCAACGTGCCCCCAAACGAATTGCGGTCAACGTCAGTCACGATTTCGCGTTGGCGGACGGACTTTCGCACGGAGAGCACGAAGGATTGATGAGTGCGCTTTCGGAGGAGCAACGTGCGAAGATCGTACCGGGTGAAGCGCTGGCGATCGGGTGGCTCGAAACGCGTGTACCCAGCGAAATGGTGGTTTACCCGGCGTTGTGTCGCATTGCGCACGCCATTATTGCGGAGGGATTATCGGAGAGCGTGATTCAACCGGGCGTCACAACCTCAAAGGACGTTCAGTGGTGGTATCGTGAGCGCATCGCCGAATTGAAACTCGACACTTGGTTTCATCCGTCCGTCGAAATCCAACGAGCAGCTGCGCCCGAGCGCGGAGGCTCGTTCGCTGATAAGCAAGGTGACCTCGTGATTCAGCCGGGCGATTTTTTGCACGTCGATTTCGGAATTACGTACTTGGGATTGAACACCGACACGCAACAGCACGCCTACGTTTTGAAGGCGGGTGAAACTGAAGCACCGCTCGGGTTGCGGCAAGGATTCGCGAAGGCCAATCGGCTTCAGGACATTCTTATGTCGCAGTTCAAAGTGGATCGGTCCGGGAACCAAGTGCTCAAGAATTCGCGCGAGATCGCAATCGGAGAGGGTTTGCGCCCTTCGATATATACGCATCCGCTCGGTTTTCACGGTCACGGTGCTGGCGCAACGATCGGGATGTGGGACCAACAAGGTGGTGTTCCGGGCAAAGGCGACTACCCAGTTCGGCCAAACACGGCTTGGTCGATCGAGCTGAACGTCACCGAAGCGGTGGCCGAATGGGGCGGCAAAGAGGTGCGCTTCATGTTGGAAGAAGACGCGTTTTTCGATGGCGAATCCTGTGAATTCATCGACGGGCGCCAAACCGAGTTGTGGCTGATTCCAAGGCCGATAACAGCATCGAAATAACCATGCGGAAGCCTGTTCGCGAATGAAGTCCGATCGCGCTATTCTCTCCGGATGGCTGACCAAATCGATTACGAGCTTCGCGGCGACGACTTTCAGGCGGTTCTCATCACGCTCGACCCCGGCGAATCTGTGCGAGCAGAGCCCGGCGCAATGATGTGGATGGAAGACGGCATCGAAATGGATACCTCCACCGGTGGCGGCATCTTTTCGGGCATCAAGCGCAAGATCGCCGGCGAAAGCTTCTTCATCACGAGCTTCACGAACGAAGCGAGCTCTCGCGCCGTTGTAGGTTTCGCAGCGGACTACCCCGGCAAGATCTTGCCAGTGGATTTAGCGCGCGGTTCGATTCTTTGCCAGCGCGATGCGTACCTGTGTTCTGCGCACGGCATTGACGTCACGATGGCGTTCACAAAGCGCTTGGGCGCGGGCTTCTTCGGCGGCGAAGGCTTCATTCTCCAAAAGCTAGTCGGCAACGGACTCGCTTTCATTCACGCCGGCGGTCACATCATCGAGCGCGATCTGCAACCCGGCGAACGGTTGCGCGTCGATACCGGTTGTATCGTCGGCTTCGAAGCATCGGTCGACTACAACATCGAAATGGTCAAGGGCGTCAAGACCATGCT
>JBLINP010000277.1:0-6382 GCA_047639415.1 Planctomycetota bacterium
CTGGCGTCCTCGACGACCTTACAAGGTCGTCTGCGGGGGCAAGTATCTGCAAAGTGCCAGCAGGAACCAATTCGAGGCGTTTTGCCTCGCGGTTCATGAATAATCCGGGCTAGCAACTCGCGCTCACGCGCTACTCGCCAATTAGCTGATTTACCGCGTCGCCGATTTGTTTGAAGTCGAATGGCTTTTCGAGCACGCAATTCGCACCCATGCTGCTGGCGAGCTTCAGACAGCTCCCGGCATTGATGGATCGTCCCCCGCCCGAGATCGCCAAGATTCTGACCTCTGGCGAGATCTCCCGAATTTCATGAATGGTTTGAAGGCCTTCCTTCTCCGGCATCAGCATGTCTGTGATTACATTCGGGCTCTGCCGCTTTTGAAACATCGAGACACCCTCGGCGCCATCACAGGCGAGTACGACCTGATGCCCGAGGCGTTCGAGCATGCCGCAGAGGACCGCGCGAACTCCTTCGTCGTCTTCAATTACTAGAAACTCGGACATTGCTAATGGGGGGATCAGCGAGCGATTTCGAAAAGCCGGGAAGAGCTATCAAGTGTGTACTCGACTGAATGGGGGGGCTACTGAGGCTCTCATTGCTGATAATTGTGCTTTCGAAGCAAAATCGGCGGACAGCAGAGGGCTTTGGGCTCGTACGGGCTCAGCCCAAGTGACGATTTTGCGGGTCCGCGCTCACTTCTCGGACCGTTCGGGGGCTGGCCGTCTTCCCGAGGGTTCGCTATAACCTTGCCCTCTTATTAGTCAACGACCGGAGAAAACAGTGGGCAACGCGACTTACAAAATCATCGACAACACCATCTTTGTGGGCAACCTTGCCTTTACGACCACCGACGAGGAGTTGCGTGAAATCTTCACCTCCAGCGGTCGAATCGTTGCCGACGCGAAGATCATCAGTAATTACAAGACGGGTCGTTCACGTGGCTTCGGTTTTGTGCGGATGAACACGAACGAAGAGGCCGATGCAGCCATGGAGCTTGATGGCACCGAATGTGCCGGCCGCAAGCTCACCGTTGGCCGGGGCAAGCACAAGACTCTCCGTCGTAGGTAGAGCTTTCACTGCGGGCTGACTTGCTGCGTGACTGCGCAGTTGTCGCCCGACAGGATCAAGCGCGAGTGGCCGAGATCGACTCAGCCGCCGCGCTTGTGCATTTCTAGGTGGGGATTGCGCTGCAACTCGTCGCTCGGAATTGCTTGCCGTTCATCGCTCGCCAATCGCTCTTCGGCACCGCGGTCGTCGCGAGACTTCCAAGTCCCGGAAATCATTGCGGCGAGTTCGCTAGTTGTGGCGCCATTGCGCAGAGCTTTGCGTAAGTCAAAGCCATCGCGCGCATAGAGGCATAGATACCACATGCCGTCCGCCGTCATGCGACTGCGATTGCAGGTCGAACAAAAGGGCGAGGTCGTGCTGGCGATGACTCCGAAGACTGTGCCGTCTGACAATTGGAATCGGTCGGCGGGCGCGCAGTTGGATTCGTCGACGGCGGTTACCTCGCCAAAGCGCTCGGCGACGGATTCGAGCATTGAAGTGCGAGAAACGACCTTATCCAGGGACCAGTGCGTAGCGCCACCGACGTCCATGTACTCGATGAAGCGCACTTCTGCGCCGACGCGCTGGCCATACTCGATCAAGTCGACGAGCTCGTCATCGTTAGTGCCTCGCATCACGACGCTGTCGATTTTGACGCCTTCAAAGCCGGCGGAACGCGCTGCATCGATGCCGCGCAAAACCGCTTCCAAGTCGTCGCGTCGCGTCAGGGCTTTGAAACGATCGCGACGCAGGGTATCGAGGCTAATTGTGATGCGATGCAAGCCGGCGTCGAAGAGCGCTTGCGCGTGCTTCTCTAGCAACACGCCGTTGGTCGTCAATGCCAGATCGAGGATGCCGGCTTTGTCCGCCAAGTCTCGTACCAAGATCGGAAGGTCGCGTCGCAGAAGCGGTTCGCCGCCGGTCAATCGAACGTGGTTCACTCCGAGCCCGATGAAGACGTCCACGAGTTTGGAGATCTCTTCGAAGTCCAAAATGTCGCGACGCGGTAGCCAGGTGTAGTCCACCTCGGGCATGCAATAGGCGCAGCGCAAGTTGCACCGATCCGTCACCGAAAGGCGCAGATTCTGTAACGGTCGCCCGAACTTATCTTGGAAACTCATGCGCTCCCATTATGCCCGGTAGTCGCGTACCCCGTCCGCGTTTTAGAATGGCAAGCATGGCAACCGCCAATAAATGTTCGCAGGCGTTCGATCAGCGCGTCCAGGAGCTGCCCCGGCTGGGCGTTGGGATTTCGACCGAATACGGGGCGGCGGAGCAGGGGCTCGACCCTAACGCGCTCAATACATCACACCCCGAACTCGTCCGATTCTTGGAAATTGGGGCGGATCTCGAGCGTGGAATCGATCCGAGTGCCTGGGAATGGGTGCGCGCGGGACGACCGACGACCTACCACTTTCTGGACGTGAACTTGGAGGAGTCGGAGGACGTGGATGAGGAGTGGTGCCGCGAAACGAGCGAGTTGGCGCGCGAAGCGGGCGCGGCATGGTTGTGTGGCGACGCCGGTTTGTGGCATGTCGGCCCACGCGATCGCGGTCACGGAACTTTGTTGCCGCCGATTCTCGCGCCCGAGTCCGCCGATGAGATGGCGCGCAACGTGAAGCGCATGCGCGAGCTGACCGGCTTCGAAGTTTTACCAGAGAACCCGCCCGCTCAGGTTTTCCTCGGCCCGATGCACCTGCTCGATTATTTCGCGCGCATGTCCGACCGCGCCGATTGCGGCCTCTTGCTCGACGTCGCCCATCTTGTGATTTACCAGCACGCCTGCGGTCACGATCTACTCGACGGACTCGACGGTTTTCCATTCGATCGCATTGTCGAGGTTCACGTTGCCGGTGGTTCGGCTTTCGAACATGAAGGTCGCACCTTCATTGACGATGATCACGGTTTGGAAGTGCAGGCCGGGACTTGGAAACTGCTCGAAACCGTGTTGGATCGAGCTCTAAACCTCAAAGCCGTCGTCTTTGAGTGTGAGCGAAATCGAGTCGAAGCGGTCTTGCCTGGCTTCGAACGTATCAACGAAATGTTCGTGCGATGATCGATACCAGAGCACTTCAACGGACCTTGTTTCGTATGCAACTCGACGCGAAGTTCGCCGCCCTGGTTTTCGAGCGAGACGCAACGTCGCTCGCTTCGACAGGCTTGTCGGCCGAAGATCTCGAGTGGATTTTCAAAGCGGATCCGGTTGGAATTCGCGCTGATCCACAGGGGCGTCGGCTCTCGCAACTGCTGGGTAACGTCGTCGGTGAGTTCACGAGCGTGGTTCACCTGGCGGTCGAGCGACTCGGCCTGGACGACGTGGTGTTGGGATTTGCTTCCTCTTCCGAGTTTCACGTCGCCATTCGATTCGACTATTCATTGCCGACGGTTTTTGCGGACTACATCGAACGCAGGCTGAAGGACGTGGATGATCAAGTGGTTCACGCAATCTCGCTCTTTGAACGAACGCTGGTGGCTGCCAGACGGAAATTGCGGGAATGCCCCGATCTGAAAACGGAGCAGGTTTCACTCGCGCCGCGAGCGCGGCTGCTCGAATTGCCTGAAGGCACTCTCGACATGCACAATCGGCTGGGCGCATCGCCGGAGAGCGTCAACTCCGCTCAATTGACGCTTGGTTCAGGTCGTGAGGTTCTGCTGCTAACCTCGAATGCTGCGTCTCGGTCAGGCGGGCTGTTCCCAGTCGATGTCGAGGTTCTGTCGGAAAGCGTCGCGGCCGTGCTGCGCGCCACAGAATCGCCCCTCGATTGGAGCGGGCAGAGGAACTTGGCCGAAGAGCGCGGATTCGAAGTGAGCGAACTTCGCGAGTTCTTGAAGAGCTTAATCGCCGATGGCGTGCTTCAAAGTGCCGATGACGAGCTCATGGGGCTCTAAAGCCGCATTTCGGACCCGACCAAGCCGCGAATTGCGGCGTAAGATAAAGGGATCCATCCGATCACTTGCGTCGTCCTATTTGCGCTTCGACGAGTCCCCAAAAGCGCCCTGCGACGCCGGCTCCCCGGTTCCCCAACTGATGCTCTCCCAACTGACTCTTTTTGCGTTATTGCAGCTTGCCGGCGTTTCCGAATCCGGAGGCGCGGGATCCGCTGATCAGAGCGCAGCCACCCCCGTCGACGAGGCGGAGTTATTGGGCCTTGTCCGCCATCAGACTGTGGGAGACGGAACTCGCCCGGTTTTGACGACTTTGAAAATGATGGGCAATGGCGGCTTTTTGGTCTTACTCCAAAACTCGCCGACCGCTTTCGCGGAAGTGTTCTTCATTCAAGTTCCGCCCGCGCTTTCAGAAGAGCAACCTTCGCCGCTCTTGGTCGGCTTTCACAAGTTCGGAAGTTCACCTCTCGACGTTCCCACGAACACGAGCCTCGAGCAGGAATGTTTCGATCGCAACTGGTTTTTGCTGTGTCCGCTGGGCGCATCGCAAAAATCCTTCAGTTCGATTCCGAGTCAACTCAATACTGAATTGGTGATCGAGCTCATCGTCGAACGGTACAAACCGTTCATCGATACGAAACGCATTTACGGTGTTGGGTTTTCGATGGGTGGCGGCAACGCGGTCAATTACGCAGCGCGTCATCTAGATCCATCGCGACCGATGTTTGCGGCGATTATTAATCACACGGGGCCGGCTTCGCTCCGCAATGGTTACGAAGAGAAACCGGCAGATCAGCCGATCATGGAAACTTGGTTCGGGGGAACGCCGGATCAAAATCCCTTTGAATACGCGCGTTCTTCCGTGCTTGAAATTCTCGATCACACGCCCCCGAGTATGGGCGGGGGACCGGGACCCGGTCCCGGCGGCGGATTCACCCCGCCTGCGATTTTGGAAATTGTGGCCAAGGACAGTCTGCTCGGGAACCTTTCCCACGTGCCGATCTATCTCGTGCGAGCCAAGCTCGATCCGATGACCTTCATCAACGATCAACTCGATGCGCAGGGTCGGTACATGTCGCTGTACGGCTACCCACACATCTATAAAAAGATCGGTGGTACGACGCAGCATGTTTGGAGCACGCTCAACGAGAAGCTGACGCTCAACTGGCTTTCTCAATTCAGTTTGGAACTCCCAATCTCGGCGCGCACGATGGCGGATCGCGACGACACATACTTTTACTTTGATATCGAGCAATCCCAAACGGGTGCCTTTACTCGATTCGATTGGCGCATCGATTCGGTTACGAACACGTTACTCCTGGACAAAACCCAAAACCTAGAACGCCTTAGTTTCGATCTCGACTCCACCGGGTTTAGTGCGGATGGTCCGCTTCGAATCCGAATGACGATTGCCGATGGGACGGAAGATACGGTCAGGGTCTTTGGGTACGACGTCGAACCCCTTGAAGTGCTGCGTGATGGGCACGCAGTCGATACTTGGAGTTTTGATGAGCAGACCAAGGCTTTGCTGATTCACGAGTACGATCATGAGCGTCCTCACGACTGGATCATCTCGCCCAACTGAGGCTCGCCGCATGAACAGTATACGACGCACTCAACTCATGAATCTCGCCCAGCTATCCTTGATGGTGCTCTTACAAGTCGGCGAGCTTGTTGATGTGGATGACTTGACGGCTTCGCGTTCGACGAACAGCCTGAACGACCAAGCGGAGCTACTCGGCTTAGTGCTCGACGAAACAATCCGTTCCGATTTTCTGCCGGTTCTGACCGTGCTCAGTTCGGCTGGCAATGGGGGCTTTCTGGTTGAGCTCACAAACACTCCCACCGCTTACGTTGAGAAGTTCTTCGTTCAATTCCCCCCGGAACCGTCACTAACGAGTCCCGTTCCGATGTTGGTGGCCTTTCACAAGTTTGGCTCCGGAGCGCTCGACATCACGAACAATACGAGCCTTGAACAGGAGTGCTTCGATCGTAATTGGTTCTTGGTGGCGCCACTGGGCGCTTCGACCAAGTCGTTCAGTTCGATTCCAAGTCAACTCAATACCGAGTTGGTGCTTGAACTCATGTTGGATCGCTTCGGCGACTACATCGACTCGGAGCGCATCTACGGAGTCGGGTTTTCAATGGGCGGCGGCAACTTGCTCAACTACGCGGCACGCCACGTCGATCCATCGCGACCGATGTTTGCGGCCCTGCTCAATCACAGCGGTGCGGTTTCCCTGCGACATAGTTATCTCGCGCAGTCCGCCAACCAAGTGATTATGGAAACTTGGTTCGGTGGCACGCCTCACGATGTGCCTTTCGAGTACGCACGCTCCTCGGTGATCAATCTTTACGGTCAAACTGACGGCGGAACCATCGGACCTGGGCCAGGCACGAGCCCTCCGACCGATCAGTTTATCGACCGCCCGAACAGTTTGATCGACAAC
>JBLINP010000278.1:0-6352 GCA_047639415.1 Planctomycetota bacterium
CGGAGCCGGATTGACTGCCATTGTCGTCGTCTTCAACGGCGCCGACAATCGCCGTAGTGCCGCTGATCGACACGGATTGACCGAACTGATCGCTCGCAGCGCCATCGCTAGCCAGCAGCTTCGCGAGTTGATCGCCGACTCCCGCTTGCGCCATACCTGCGGTAATGAAAATTGCCCCTACGCTGGATGCAAGCAAACGGAAAGTGGTTGGGAAGTTTCTAATCATTAGTTGTCTCTCTGTTACTCCACATCGGAGCCAAGCATTGCATCGAACGATGGAAGTTTAGTTGGGCGTGCTTGATGCCCCATGATTCACAAGTGAAGAGCGAAAAGGTGTTGATCGCTGCGAGCTTCACGAAAAACGAAACCACCGGATGGATGGTTTCGCTCGGGCACGATTCTAAAGGGGATCCAAAAAACCGCCACCCTGAATAACGTTCAGGTCTCATTCAGCCGACGCGCGGAGCCCCGCCCATCGCGCGCCAACTCCCCCCTAAGTGGTGCCGCAGATACACATTTGCGCGCCTGAATACGGAGCGCGAGTTTAAAGCAAAGCGCCCCGTCGATGCGGGGCGCGATGGTCATCGAACAGAAGGCTTGCTGCTCTCGCTACGGCACAAGCAACACGGCAACCGCATTACTTGCAAAGTCGGCCACTCCGAAAGTAACGGCGGTCAAGCAAGCGTGATTGATCGTCACGCCAACGAGTGACGGATCCATCAGGGAGATCGTACCGCGTCAGTCACTTTCCTCCGGCAACTCAGGTCGCCCAACAGTCATCGCGATGAGCGCTCTCCACGCCAAGCTCGTCGTGACGGATGCCAGGTACGGGCGGCTGTCGTCGCGTCGCAGGCCCTCGATGTGTGGAGGGAGGAGGAAAGTGACTGACGCGATATGGTCGCGCGCGAAGGCTTGGCTTATGGAACGAGCATCACCGACACCGCGTTGCTCGCGAAGTCGGGCGTTCCGAATACTGCGGCGGCCAAGTAAGCGTGGTTGATCGTGACTCCTGCGAGTGACGGGTCCATTAGCGCTGGAAGTGTGAGCGATGCGATCGCTTGGCCGGCGCCGTCGAAGGTGCCTGTAAAGTTGTTGAAGGCGCTCAAAGTTGGCTTGAACAAAGTCAAGTTCATGTAGACGTCGAAGTTGAGCGGAAGCTCGATCCCACCGCCGAAGTCGATGCCGGGGGAGGTTCCGGTGACGGAGCCCAACATGAGGTAGTACCAGCCTGCTGAGCTTGGGCTGCCATCGAGTACGAGAGCTTGGGAACCGCCGGCGCTGAGTGAAATTGAATTGTTCTCGCTGGTCAACGCGGCCGGAGGAAGTGCCTCGAACAGGTAGGCTGAACCGGATTCAGGGCGTTTGTCGTCATCGCGATACGAACCGATAATCGCCGTCTTGCCGTTGATTCCTACGGATTGGCTGAAGTAGTCCGCAACGTCACCATCATCGGGGATAAGTTTCGCGACCTCCAATCCCGTCACCGTGTCGAACAAGTAAGCCGAGCCTGATTGAAATCCGTTCTCGTCGTCTTGCTTCGAACTGACAATTGCAGTTCGGCCGCTGATCGCAACGGCTTGGCCGAATAGATCGCCCGCCACAAGGTCACTTGGAATCAGTTTAGAGACCAGTAAGCCCGTGACCGAATCGAACAAATAAGCAGATCCACTGTCTAAGCCTGAGTCATTGTCCCCAAACGCGCCGACTACCGCTCTCGATCCGCTAATCGCCACGGCCCAGCCGAAGAAGTCCGAACCACCGCCATCGCCGGGTACCAGTTTGGCGATTTGATTACCGGTAACGATGTCGAACAGATAAGCCGATCCTGAGGACAACCCGGAAACATTGTCTCCAACTGCACCGACGATTGCGGTCGTGCCGCTGATCGAGACGGAAATGCCAAAACGATCGCTGGGGCCTGCATCGTCAGCATTCAGTCTCGCGATCTGCATGCCTGTGACCGTGTCGAACAAGTAGGCCGATCCTGAATTTAAGCCATCGGCGTCATCGCCTTCTGCGCCGACGATTGCCGTCGTTCCGCTGATACTGACGGATTGACCGAACAGATCGAATCCATTGCCATCGCTTGCAAGCAACTTCGCCGTCTGCAAACCGGTGGTGACGTCGAACAGGTACGCGGAACCTGAAAAGCTGGTGTTGTCATCATCGCCATAAGCGCCAATGATCGCCGTCGTTCCGCTAATCGCCACGGAATAACCGAATAGGTCCTGCGGCGCACCATCGCTCGGTACCAGCTTGAAGAGCTGCAAACCGCTGACCGTGTCGTACACGTAGGCCGATCCAGAATCCAAGCCGTTGTCGTCATCGCCGTAGGCGCCGACAATCGCAATCGTTCCGCTGACCGCCACTGATATGCCGAGCAGGTCTTGAGCTGCGCCATCACCCGCCAACAGCTTGGCCAGTTGATCACCGACTTCGGCATGCGGCGATGAAAAGGTCAGCAAGGCTGCGCTGAGTACCGTTGAAAGCGAACGGGTTATGATTTGCGAGTAGCTCATTCTGTTCTCTCTTAAATTTTGATCATGCAAGTCAACCAAAGCAGCAATCTGTCGAGCCGCGATGATTCGCTTTGCCTTACACGGTACTTGAAACAGCAAGAATTAGGCGGCTTCGATGGTCTCGTACCCCAGCGCGACCACGTAAGCGACAAGCACAATTCCCAAGGATGGGGAGCGTAGCCCTAGCTTTCCCAGTGACTAAATGCCCGCAAAGCCCCGCCGCTCGCCTTCTGGTTGACATTTGGGACGTTCTCTAATCATCGGATTCAAACAACGCCACGGATTCTTGCAACCGATCGAAAGGAACGCGGGTATAGAACACCATGACCGATGGTCTATCGCACCCAGCCTTTGATACTCCGATCGGTAATGAACTAGAAGAGCGATTAGCGCTTATTCGACCTCAATTGCTGGCCCATCTATCGCAGGCTTCGCGGCGGGTCAAAGGCTTGGAGCCCGAGGACCTTGCACAGGAAGTGATCGCTCGAGCTCTCGCCTATCGGGACAAGTTCGACGTAGATCGCGCCTTGTGGCCTTGGTTGCGACAAGTCGCACAGCGCGTGATCTTTGATCATCGGACGAGTGTTGCTCGAAGAGCCGAAGAGGGAATTGAGAACGATGTTCCCGCGCAAGAGCAGGTCCCGTTGTTGGACTCACGCGAGGAACTTGAACGTGTACTCGAGACGCTGCGCCCGGTCGAACGCGAAGCCCTGTTGCGTTTTCATCAGCACGGAGAGTCGGTACGTGAAATCGCATCGGCAATGGATATGCCCGAAGGCACCGTCAAATCGCATCTTTCGCGAGCTCGTCGACGATTGGCCGAATTGCCCGACCAGGAGACAGATCATGAATAACAAATTGTGGATTCAAATTGAGGCAGCGCTCGATGAGCGCATTGATCCATTTGACATTCCGGAAATCGCATTGGCTTTGGAGAATGACGCCAAATCGAAACGCGCCGTGTGCTTGATGACGGAACGATTGAGCGCGCTTACCCAACTTCGGGATTCGCGGCCAAACCTAAGCTCAAATCGACCTCGCTCCACGAACAAGGTCCTCTTTACGGCGGCGGCTCTCCTTTGTATGTCCGTCACTGCGAAGTTGGTCTGGAACACCTCCGCCAACGAAAGCTTGCACCTAACGCCACTTCGTACGATCGACACTCTCTCCTTTGTCGTCGAGAACTTCTCGCCACCGCCAGCTCGCTTGGCTCGCATCGTCCTCGACCCAAAAACAATCACGACACTCACCCTCGAAGGAGAAACCCAATGATCGCTTTAGCCTCTCTATTCCTCGCCTATCTCCCGATTCAGGATGCACCGCTCGTAAGGCGAAGTGAGCTGATGCCCGCCCCGACACCTTCAACGATGGGCGAAATGCGGATCTACGACCTTGGTTCGATCACAGGTCACGAACAACTGGTCCAACTCGCGTCCGAGTTCGGGCCATCTAGCGACCGCCTCTACCTCGATCGCTCCTTCACGCAATTCGAAGAACTCGAAAGGGTTCGAGCCAACGCCAATCAACTAACCAAATATCTGCTGACGACGATTCGCGAGTTGATCGCGCCTCCGCTTGCACCGAATTCGCAAGCGTTCGAACATGTCGACCGTGGGCGATTCGCTCTACTCGCAGACGCCGAACAGCACCGCTGGCTTGAAAGCTTCGTTCTTGCAGCCGAGGAATTTACCGGCCTAATTAAGGTCGAGCTCAAAATCTATAGCTACGTTCCCGATCGATTGCCTGGACTCAATGACTTGCAAAGCGGTTCTGTCGTTACTGACGCAACTGCTGAGGAACTCATCAACCGCTTGATAGCGGCCGAGTGCGAGGCGATCAGTTCACCCAAGATAATCTCGAATCCCTACCAAGAGTCCAATCTAAGCTTGATCAACAAGGTCGCTTACGTGAAGGATTATGAAATCAAGGTCTTGCCCGGCTTAGAAAACGAAGTACTCGACCCTGTCATCGAAACTCTCAGAAGCGGTCTCGCTCTCAAAATTCGTGGCGTCCCGTTACCCGACCATCAACTCCACATCTTCGTTAATTTGGACATCAGCAAACTGACGCTTCCCATTCCATCGGTGGAGGTCGTCATTGGTGATGCGCGCCAAAAAGTTTGGATCCAACTACCGGAAGTCGAGCGTTCCTTAGTCCAAGGCCATTACACCGTGACGCCGGGTGAAACGATTCTGTTGAAGAACACGGATCTAACCTCCGGCCGCGCCTTGCTCGTCTTCTTGAAATCATCGCGTGTCGCCCGAAACGTCGACAAGCGGAAATGGCCGCGGTAAGCCCGAATTATCAGTTCCAAGAGTTACGGGAGAATGTCGAAGCCCACCGGGCCAGCGACTTGGCCACTTGCGGTTAGCACGGCCCAATCGAGGCGTAGGCCGGCGAGCTCACCTAGCATCACTGGGGTGGTGTCGTAGAAGGCTTGGGCGCGGCCGGCGGAATCGAGGGCTCCTGCTGATCCGGGCAAGGTGGGGGGGCCGGGGTTGCGGGCTGAGAACTCGAAGAATGAATCGAAGTTGAGCGGGATGAAAAGGTTGCCGAGCTGTTGGCCTGGTGTCGTGCCGGAGAAGCTTCCGAGCAGAAGGTAGGGATCGCCTGCTGCGGCTGTTCCCAGATCGATTGTGAAGGGAACGATGGCGCTCTCGCTCTGCGCGCTGATGGCGTCGAAACCCGAATGCAAACCGGTCGGGGCGTCGAGGCGAACTTCCAAGTAGGGGTAGAGCGTGGCTTTCTGCGTGCCGTCGTCGGCAGTGACGATGAAGCGTTCGAGGCCTGTCGTTGTTCCTGCGATTACGTCGAAGCTATAGCCGCCATTGCCATCGGAAAGGACCGGGCCGAGCGCCGTGATGGGCGAGCCGCTCTCCGTCGTGACTTCGACGAGTGAGGTGCCATTCGTGATCGGAATTCCGTCCACATCTCGAAGCATCACGTGAACCGTCGTGCGGGTTTGACCGTCGGCGGGCAGAGCTGTGGCTTCCGGCTCCGCGATCGAGAGCAAGTGATCTGGATGACCGGCCAAGTCCGCGCGCCAGATGTCGAAGGCTTTGCGCAATTCGGAAACGGCGTCGACCTTGGGCTTACCGGGGGTGACGTTCAAAGACAGATAATAGTCGCCGTTCGCGCATCCGTTGATGGCGTCGCAAAGGCCGTCGGTGTCGCCGATGCGCGACATGACGATGAAACTGATGGCTGCAGAGGAGTCGAACTGCGCGGGGGGGGCGCCACAATCTTCGGGCATTCCGGTTGGGCAGGAACAACGTCCGTCTCCACCGAGATCGCGCGCCGTTTCCATCGCCATCATGACGCGCTGTGCCAAATCTCCGTGCGAGCGCACCAAGGTCTTGCGCGACTGGAAAACGACCTTCTTCGCCGTGAGCACGTTTCCCTGAACCGCGTGCTTTTCCGTTCCATTCGTACCCTGCACCGAAGCGCGCGCGTTGCCCGCTTTGTTGCCCGTGAACTTCACCGGCATGTCGTCCATGTTCACGATGCCGTACTGACGTTGATCGTGACTGGTGTCGTTCGCCGCCAGCTCATCGAGAATGTCCTGCGGCGTCTTGCCGTCGATGAAGCCCTGCCAAATGCGGAAGCGATTGCCCCCGGTTTGATCGATGGCGGATTGCGCGGCCGCTCCGCCAACTCCGACGCGCATGACTGGCAACAGGTTCTGAAGGTCGGCGCCCACGATGCAGGTCGCCGAGGCGACGCAAACTTGGCCCGTCGCGGTATCGACGATGACGATCGACCAAGTGGCCGAAAGCGCTGGAGCAACACAGAAGGAGGCGGCGAGGGCAAGGGCGCCTCGGCGGAGCCATGAC
>JBLINP010000279.1:0-6351 GCA_047639415.1 Planctomycetota bacterium
ACGGCGCTTGAAGTTTTGGATTCTCGCAGAAGGTAGAGAATCCGACTAGGATTCACTCATGGCTGCATCTGCAAATCGAAGCAAACAGAAATCGTCGAGTCCAGTACTAGCCATAGGCGTGCTGTTCCTCGTCGGGGGCTTGTTGATTGCCGTGATTTACGTTGGCGGAATCAAGCGGCGATTGGAAGCCGAGAAGACTGGGGAAGCGACGGAATTGGTGGAAAACGAGGATCCATTTGCCGAGGGAGCGGATGCGGTCGGTGGCGAATCGGAGGAGCAGCCGGAATCAAAACCGGTGAAGTCGCGCAGGGTTAGCGACGACAATGGAGACCCGTTTGCGAGCATGGATGATCCTTTCGCCGCGACCTACGCGAAGGAAGAAAGCAAGTTGATCCCGAGGGCAGGCGAGCTCACGGGAAGCAAGCTGTGGAAGCAGGGAATGAAGGAGGCGGACGTCGTGGGCTTCAAGTTGATGTTGGCCGCGGAAGCGCGGGAACAGGGCGATTCGGCCGAGGAAAAGGCCTATCGAGAGGAAGCGATCGAGGCCTTGGAGGAGGCGCTCGACACGACGAAGCGGTGGGCAGAGACGACCGTCGCGGGATTCTCCCCCAAAGACGTGCAAGTTCGATCGGTGGTGCGAACGCGCAAGAAATGGGCGGATCAAGCGAAGGATTTGCGGGCGCTCGTCAAGAATTGAGGCGCGTGGGGCTCGCCGTGGAGGCTGGCGCTGTGTCAGACTTCTGAAGTGTTTCGACTTGCCTACAACACGAACGGACTGGCTCATCATCGATTGCTCGATGCGATGCGGCTCTTGGCCGACCTCGGTTACGAGGGAATCGCGATCACGCCCGACGTCGGCGTGCTCGATCCTTTTGGTTCGACCGATGAATTGATCGTCGACGTGCGTGCATGGTCGGACGAGCTGGGTCTCGCGATTTCAATTGAAACCGGCGCGCGCTTTTTGCTCGACGCGCAACGCAAACACTTTCCGACCTTGATCGAAGTCGACGAAGCGGATCGTGCGCGTCGCATCGATTTCTTAGAACGCTGCATCGAGTTGGCCGGAATGTTGAACGCTGAAGTCGTTTCGATGTGGGCCGGCGCTTCTCCCGAAGGTGTGTTCAGTCACGGTCATGGCGAACTGCAAGATGCCGGTGCGGTTGAACTCAATTGGCGCCGCTTGACGAGCGGATTGAAACACTTGCTTGGCTTTGCAAACGAGCGCGGAGTGCAACTCGCATTCGAACCCGAACCAGGAATGTTTATTGAAGGACCGGCTGGTTACGAAGAATTGATTGATCGATTGGGACCCGATGGCGATCCGCTCGGTTTATGTCTCGACGTCGGTCACTTGCATTGCACGGGAGACTTACCGGAAGCGGACGTCATACGCCGCTTTGGGAATCGTTTGCTTCAAGTGCACCTCGACGACATCAAAGATGGTGTTCACGTTCATCGCATGTTCGGTGAGGGCGATGTTGATCTTCCCGGTATCTTCTCTGCGTTAATTGAAGTTAATTTTGATGGCTTAGCGGCTGTTGAGCTTTCAAGAGATAGCCATCGCGGTCCCGAAGCTGCGACTTTGGCCATGCAACATCTTAAACGTGCCTTGTCGAGCCAAGGGAAAGCTTGAACACAGGCGTCTGAGTTGCTCAATTGCGCTCACCACTCGCGCTAGCCGGATCACTCATCGCAATTTTTGCGTGTGAGCAAATGGAGAGCGCCCCTTGCATTCAAACGGAGGGTGATGCATGCAGAGTTCTAAGAACGGCAATACAAGTACGACCACAACCGACACGACGGGCGATTCGTATTCGTGTCCAACTCGTCGAGATGGGCAGGAGGCTTTGATCGCACAAACAGTGTCGCGGTCGATGTGCCAGTCGCGACAAAGGGGCAGCTATCACAAGTGCTGGTCCTGTGCGAAACGCAACGCCGCCCAACTTCGTGAGCACGTACCCGTGCTCAAGCTAACGCAGCCGGAGTACCGAGTCAGGCAATCCGGCGCCATCTGACGGCAGATTCGTGCCAGGGAATCCGGAAGAACCGGTGACCGTGCTTCCCTCTGAACGTCTAAAGGGGAGTCATGCCTCGCCCCCCCCGAAACGACGAACCTGGTGCGTGGTTCCACGTCATGAATCGCGGATTGGCTCGTCGCACCGTGTTCACCGATCGTCGATCAAACCGAACTTTCCTAGCTCTCCTGGCTCGCCAACACCGAGCCGGTCGAATCGAAGTTCACTCGTACTGTCTGCTTCCGACTCACTTCCATCTCCTGCTCCGAAGTCCTCAAGGCAGTCTCTCCGAGGCACTTCGGATCGTTCAGAACACATACGTCAGAACTTTCAATCGCCGCGCGCGTCGGGACGGACCCCTCTTCAAAGGCCGCTTCCTTTCGAAGCGAATCGACTCCCTCAAATATCGTATTGCCGTCGTCCGCTACATCGACGCCAACCCGGTCGCCGCCCGTCTCGTGGCGAGAGCTGAACGGTTTCCGTTCGGAAGTGCCGCGCACCTGGCGAAGGGCCGAGTGCCCCCTTGGCTGACAACGGACTGGGTGAACGAGCGAATGCAGGCTGTGACTTCAAACACCACTTGCTCGCCCTCTGATTATTTGCGGGCCTTTCCTCGCCTCGAAGATCCTGATGAGCTGGCGTGGGTCGAGCGCCGGCTTCACACGGGCTCCTCGGATGAGGACCCCCTACTCAATCTGGTAGATTGCTCCCCGCAGAAGGTCCGTTGCTGGATGGAACGCAAGGCCCGACTCGCCGACGGAACCACTCCGGGCCTACCCTCTGCGAGTCGAAACGAGGTGGCGGGGCTTATCCGCTCCTCCCGCGCAGGCCTGCCGCCGTTCGGGATTCCGCACCGCTCTGATGACGACCTTTGGCACCTCACCGAGCTGGCCCTTCTGCGTGAGTTCACGGGCCTGACCTGGAGCGAGCTAGCCCAGCACGCTGAAAGTAAATCCTCAACGGTGCGTCGCCAGTTCCAGGAACACACGCAATTGCTCGCGCACCCCGCCTACCACGTCCGCTTCAGCGAACTCATCGCAACGCTATTCGCCAGTCAGTAGCGCTCTCTTGTTGCCTGGCACGAATCTGCCGTCAAATGGCGGCAGAATGCCTGACTCAGTACTACTCGAATTACTTCGACGGTTCGTCGTTCGCGAGTTCAAAGAGTCCCTCCGCTAATTTGGTGCGGGGGTCTTCGGCTCCATACACCGAGCGCCGAATGCCGACCACGTCGTCCAAGATGGTCTTGGCGGATGTCTTGTTGTCGCGCGCAATCAAGACTCGGGCGAAATGCGTTCTTGCGGTCAACAGAGCATCGTCGTGCTCTGGAAAATGTTCGGCAGCAATGGATACCGCTCGTCCAGCCCAAACTTCGGCTTCTTCAAGCTCGCCTTGCTTCTCGAGACCAAGGGTCAAGTTACCAATCGAGTTGAGCATCCCGATGAGCAAGTTCTCGCGTCCTCCGCTCGCTTCGAAGGCGCGCAGTGAAGCATCGACGGCCTCGCGACAGAGCGGCAGTGCATCTTCAAGGCGACCGGTGTCGATCAACGCGCGAGCCAAAACATCTTGAAAGAAGCGTGCGTTATACGAATCGATTCCCAACGTTTGTGCCGAGCTCTTGTGCGCAGTTTGTGCCAGCTCGATGACCTCCTCGAAGCGCTTCAGATTGAGCAACGCGTTAACCAGGACTTTCGCGGAGACGAGCGTTTCGATGTGATTCAGGCCGAGTTCTTCTAAGCGAATCGTATACGAGCGGCGGGCCTGCACCTCGGCTTCCGCGTGTCGTCCCATGCTTGTGTACGTTTCTGCGAAGGTCTCGCGAACTTCGGCCTCCGCCAAGGGCCAAATAGTTGCTTGCTGTGCATCGATCCCGATGACCGCGCTGTCAAAGAACTGACGAACCGTTGGCTCTTGTCCCCGATTGATACTGGGATCGAGTTGCGAGAGCATCTGATCGAGGATCGTTTCCGAAACCATGGCAAGGCGTGCGCGTTGTGTCGCTCGCGCTTCTTGCCGCCTCGCCTCCAACGTAGCTTCGTTCGCGCGCTTGCCCTCGTCTTCCGCCAAGTGCCTGGCGGCGTTCGCGGCTTCGGCCGCTGCTACCGCTCGTTGCTCCTGGCGATTCGCTTCGTCGCGCGCTTCTTCGGCGAGCAAACGCTGAGCGGCCTCCGCTTCACGCGCTTTGATTGCAACGCGAGTTTCATTTTGCGCATAGATGTTCGCATCGATTGCCCGCGAGCGTTCGTAGAGCGACCAACCGAGCCCCGCGACGAGTGTCAAGATAACTGCAGCTGTTGCTGAAACCAGTACGGCGTGGCGACGCACATATCTCGACGTCAAATAGCTTGTGCTTTGGGGATGTGCGGCTACGGGTTCGTGCGCAAGATGGTGGGAAATGTCTGCGGCGAGTTCGGCAGCGGATGAATAGCGCTGCTCGCGATTCCTTTCGAGTGCACGGACGGCGATGTACTCGAGGTCGCCGCGCAGTGTCGAATCCAACTCACCAAGTCTTGGCGCGGCCGTTTCGCGAATCAATTTCGCTGCAGCCTTGAACCGCAGCGTTTCCAGGTTGAACGGCAAGGCTCCGGAGAGCAACTGATAAAGAACTACGCCAAGCGCATAAACATCCGCGCGCGTGTCAATCTGATCTGGACTCCCTTCAAGTTGCTCAAGGCTCATGTAGGGCAAGGTTCCAGCCAGTGACGACGACCGGGTCTCGCTTTCCCCGTCGAGTCCACTCGCGATCGATATGCCAAAGTCGATCACCTTCACTCGACCCTCACGATTCACGAGAATATTGCCCGGCTTCAAGTCGCGATGCACGACGCCTTGCTGATGCCCGTGATGTACGGCTTCGCAGAGCTGCAGGAACAGTTGGAGCCGTTTCTTTCGGTCGAGTTCCGCGGCGTATTCAAGGATTGTGGTCGCGTCGTCGACCAACTCCATAGCAAAGTAAGGCGTGCTAAATTCCGCTCCTTGATGAGTGCCCGCCTCGAAAATTTGTGCGACACCGGGATGCTTCAATTTCGCGAGCACGCGCGCCTCTTCGCGAAGACGCTGAATTGCAGCATCGGATCCCATTCGCGAGCGAAGAATTTTAAGCGCGACGGAGCGGCGCGGCTCGTCTTGAATTGCTTCGTAGACCGTGCCCATCCCACCTGAGGCAATCACTCGCACGATCTCGTAATGACCGATGCGAGTTCCGGGTTCAAAACACTGATCGCGTTGCACTAAGAGATCCGGCGCAACTCGCACGGCTTGGCTCATGAAGCCCACCGACTTCGACTCTTCGGTCAGCAGCTCGTCGACCTCCTGGCGTAATTCGCGGTCGCCTCGACACAGTGTGTCCAACAAGTCCCCGCGTTCTTCCTTAGGGAGTTCCAACGCACGCTCGAAGAGCTCGCGAACTCGCATCCATGTCTTCGGCTTCATTGCATAAGCTCACGATGCAGCCAAGAACGCGCGAAGGCCCACGAGCGCTCGGTGCTCCGAAGTGAAAGTTCCAATGCTTCAGCTACTTCCGGCAGGCTCAATCCACCGAAGAAACGCAGCTCTACCAGCCGCGCAAGTTCGGGATCCAGTTCAGTTAGGCGAACGAGGGCTTCATCGAGTTCGAGCAAGTCGATGCCTGCTGTCTGATTTCCTCGAACGTCTTCATCGAGCGTAACGCGCTGCCTGCCTCCGCCGCGCATGTCGCTCAGTGCGGCGCGTGCGTGGTCGACCAATACCGTTCGCATCACGCGACTCGCGAGGCCGAAGAACTGTTTGCGGCACTCGAACGTTCCGCCACAGCTTTGCACGATGCGCATCCACGCTTCGTGGGCGAGTACAGTTGGTTGAAACGTGTGACTCGCCGTCTGATTCGCCATGTGTCCGCTGGCGAGTCGCTTTAACTCGTCATACACCAGCGGCATCAGCTCCTCAGCGGCGCTCGCATCTCCTTGGCCAAGACGATTGAGCATCACAGTCATTCGATTGGCAATCGGATCCAGCGGTTCGTTATTGGTCATCCGTCGTGGGTTTCCCAGAACGGATTGTCGCCTGCCGCGGCGAATGCGGCAACCGAAGTTGTGCCTCGGGGGCCACGTCGGCGCAGAGCTTGGAGATTGCGCCTCGAGTATGGTCGGGAAAAACGATATCGGAGCGGGAATGGTCAAGGCAGTCTTCACTGGATCGGTGGAGCGCATCTAGGCCGCTCATAGTCCCGAACGCCGCCACTGCCCTCGACCGCCAGATTTCGCCGATCTTCGTGACAATCGCTTGGTTTCAGAACCTATTGGCACACACGGCAACGAATTACGACGGACCGGGAATCGTGTATGTGGCGCCGTCTAGG
>JBLINP010000280.1:0-6311 GCA_047639415.1 Planctomycetota bacterium
GCGTCCTCGACGACCTTACAAGGTCGTCTGCGGGGGCAAGTATCTGCAAAGTGCCAGCAGGAACCAATTCGAGGCGTTTTGCCTCGCGGTTCATGAATAATCCGGGCTAGCTCAGAGCGATTACTGCTCTGTCGTGCCGGGCTCTTCCGAGGCTCCGCCAAACTCGTTGGCGATTCGGATGGCTTCGCTGTACTGCTGTTGGAATTGCAGCACTTCTCTCGTGTCGCCACCTTCGCGTGCGAGATCGAGAGCACGCCCCATGAATTTGACGGCCAGATCGTACTGCCCGGCTGCGAGATAGATGGTCGACATGCCATCTAGAATTTTGAGGCTGATCGGTATGCCACCATTGAGTGCACGACCGACTCCCTCCACTGCGGATTTCACATCCTTGACCGCATCATCATCGGTCGTGGCTAAAAAGTAAGCCAGCTCCATCTCAATCTCAGGTTGTGCCGGATTGATTTCAAGCGAAGCGCGGTAGGCGACAACGGCCTTCGCCCAATCTCGGTGAGCGACGTAAGTGCGACCGAGATTGGCTTGGTAGATGGAGTTATCGGGGGCGAGTTCAACCGCTTTTTCGAAGTAGGGCAAGGACTCCAGGTAGCCGTCATTGCGCGCGTAAACGCTACCGATCGTATTTTGAAGGTCCGCGGTCGTCTCGATGGTCGAAGCGACTTCCAGTGCTCGAACCGCTTGTGTTTGCCGATCGATTTGAAGGAAGGCTTCGCCAAGAGCTAGTTGTCCGGTGACTTCGCGCGGGCGTGACCTCAATGCATCTCGCAAGGGGAAAATGGCGAACGAGCCCTGGCCCGTTTCGACTAACTGCAAACCCAATTGAAAACACGCGCTGCTCGAGAAGGGTTCGAGTCGTGCTTTGGCGGGTTTGCGTCGAGCTGGATAAATGGCGAGGAAGCTCTTCAAATGAGCGACCATCTTTTCAGAGCGTTCAACCGAGAAAGTGAGGATCTCGGCCATCATTCTCCAGTAGGCCGAAACTCTCAAAATTCCGTGCTCTTCATCGATTTTGTCGCATGCGCTGAGCACGCTATCGACGTCTTTGTTCGCGAGGAAAGAAGGGAAGGATGAGATCAGCTGATGTTCATCCAAAAAGCCAATGGGGGCCTTTCCGCTCAGATTTTTCCCGATTTGAAGCGATTCTAGCTTTGTACGCAGCGCGGCCGCGCGTTCGCCTTCACTGGCCACGAGATTGACCGATTCCTCCGGGTCCTGTGCGATATTGTAAAGCTCAGGCTCGGTTGAATGGATGTACTTCCAGCCCGCTGCCTGCAAGCTGAATTGCGCGCTGAACTCGTAGCGCGTGGGCAAAATCGATTCTGAATAGATCTCCCGATACAATTGAGGGCTGCTCGCCAGTGCTGGGAGATTGACACCTTTCATGTCCGTGAAGGGCGTGCCGCTTGCTGTTAGGAAAGTGGGCGCAATGTCGATCAACGAAGCGGGTGATTCGATGCGCTGTGAACTTCCTCCACCTGGAACGCGCATGATGAGCGGAATGCGTGTGGTGGCGTTGTGTACCAAGTATCCGTGGCCCGTTTCGCCGTGCTCACCAAACGCTTCGCCGTTGCCACTGGTGACGACGATCATGCTGTTGTCGTAGCGACCAAGTTCGCGCAACTTCGCGAGCAACTGGCCGAGGGCTTCGTCAGCCGCATGTAACTGAGCGTCATAACCATCGGCGAAAGAACCGTCGGCGGGAGCGGTGCGCGGCGCACGCGTCTCGCTCAAATTGACGAGCATGAAAACGGGTTGATTGGGTTCGGTCTCACTCAACCATTCGCCAGCCAATCGCACGACTTCTGAACCACTGCGTCGCGCCGGATCCAAACCGACCTGAACGGTTCGTTCCATTCCATCGTCGTACCGAGCGAAGCCGAGGTTCAGTCCGTACTTTAAATGCAATCCCAGTGAACCGACAAACGCGCCCGTCTGATAATTCTGGTGGGACAGACGAAGCGGCAAGGTCTTCCAACTCTGGTCGAGACTTGTCTCGTAGTCATCGCGAACGCCGTGCTCCTGAGGTAGCAAGCCCGTCAACATCGTTGCGTGGGCGGGGAGCGCCATCGGCATAACCGTGAACGCTTGCTCGAACAACATGCCTTCGGCCGCTAAGGCTGCCAGGTTGGGCGTGGTTGCCTGCTCGTATCCGTAGGCAGAGGTCCGATCCGGCCGACAGGAGTCGATCGTGATCAGGATCAAATTCGGTCGATCTGAACCGCCGCCAGCCTCGGTTGATTCCCCGTTTTGAGGAGCGTCGGCCTCATCCGGCTGCGTGCTCTCGCCGCACGCAACGGAGAAAACGCCGAGTGCCAGGACGAATAGACTAGAGATTGACGAAGTGAGAAGGGTCGGGGATGAGTTCACGGCTGGTCATGGAATGGGGATTGGGAGCGCCAAAGCATACTCGGCTCCTACGAACCTCGAACGCGCCACGCGAGAATATCATCGACCAAGTAGGCCTGCCGCGTGGAGTCGATCCCCCGAGGTCGATAGTCTTGGGGCTGACGGTGCGAGTTCGCCCCGAAAAAACCATCGCTGCCTCCCCCCCCAACCCACGAGTTCACCTTGAAAGACAATCACGATCCTACGGACCTGCTATGTGAGGTGCTGACGGAGCTCGGCGACGAGTTCGTCGAAATGCGCTATCACCGGAAACGGACGCGGTCGATTTCCGTCGAGAAGGGGCGGGTTGATCAAGCCAAAATAAGTGAGCACACCGGCGTCGGAGTGCGGGTTTTGGCACAGGGTACGTGGGGGTTCGCGAGTACTGACCGGTTTGAAAAAGGGGCGGTTCAGCTGGCTGTTGCGGCGGCGCGCAAGGCGGCGATTGCCTCGGCGAAAGCGCGGAAGGAAAAGACCGCGCCACTGCCGGCTGTGAACCTGGCTCGCGGGATGTTTGAGTTGCCTGGAACTGGCGAACTCATTGCTCGTCCGCTCGAAGAGAGTTTGGAGATGGTGCTGCGCTTGGAAGAGCAGGCGCGCAAAGCTTCGACATCCATTCAAAGTGCGGGTTGCGGCTACACGGAGGTCTTTGAAGAAAAGGGCATCGTGACTTCGGATGGCGCCAAGGCTTGGACGCGTTTGGTGCGACCCGAATTCCGAATCAGCGCAGTTGCACAAAAGGATGGAGAGATTCAGCGAGGTTCCGAAGCGGTCGGAGCGACCGGCGGATGGAATTGCCTGTTTCGAAATGCAAGTGCCGAAGCGTTGGCGGATAAAGCTGCGAAGAGCGCAGTCGATTTACTCTCCGCTAAGTATCCGGAAGGCGGACGCAAGCGCGTGTTGCTCTCGCCGAGTTTGGTTGGGCTGCTGACTCACGAAGCTGTCGGTCACACCGTCGAAGCCGATTTCGTCATGTCCGGTTCGGTTGCAGCCGGCAAGTTGGGTACGCGCGTTGCGTCGGACTTGGTGACGTTGTGCGATTCGGGTGGATCCGAATTTTACGAGGGCGCCGGCGGAACGATCATGGTCGATGACGAAGGCGTGCCGAGTCAAAACACCGAGATCATCAAGGACGGCATTCTCACCAGCTACTTGCACGATCGCGAGTCTGCGGCGCATTTCGAAGTCGAGCCGACGGGCAACGCGCGTGCGTGGGAATTCGATAACGAGCCACTGATTCGCATGCGCAATACATACATCGCGCCGGGGGAATCGACTCTCGAAGAGATGATCGCGAACACGAAGGATGGGCTCTTGTTGGATGGAGCAGCGAACGGTCAGGCCGATGCAAACGGCGAGTTCATGTTTGGAACGCGCGAGGCTTACCACATCGTGGACGGCAAGCGCGGACCGCTGATGCGTGGCGTGAATATCTCTGGCGTGGCGTTCGACGTGCTTAAAACCGTGGATATGGTCGGCCAGGACTTCGTGTGGGACCTCGGTTCGGGGCATTGCGGCAAAGGCCAGCCCGCGCGAGTGGATGCCGGTGGACCTTGGCTTGGTTGCGAAGTGATCGTGGGGGGGCGGAACTCATGAGCTCTCAAAAATTGGAAGCGCCGCCCTTTGATCCGGCCCAGGAAGAAGCTCGTTTGCTTGAGCGTTGCGAGCAGTTGGTCGACTTGGCCGTTGCGAATGGAGCCGATGAAGCCGAGGCCTTTGGCAGCTTTTCGCAGGCCTCGTGCATCAGCTTCGAAAAGGGCGACTTGAAGATGGCGCAGGCTGACGACGGAACTTCGATCGGTTTGCGGGTCTTCAAAGATGGCAAGCAGGGCTTCACCTCGACGAATCAAACGGAAGCCAATTCGCTTGAAGAGACCGCCCAGAACGCCTGCATGTTGGCCGGCTTCTCGGTTGCGGATGAGATGAACAAGCTGCCTGCCGCTCGTCCATTGCGGAAGGATACGGGTTCTCTCGTACAGCCCGCAGTTGGGGAATTCGGCCTCGAGGACGTGATTGAGTGCGGAACCGAGTTCGTCGAGCGCGTCATCGCGCGCGACGATCGCATCGCGATCGATAAGGCGGACGCTACAGCTTCGCGCATCTCAGTTGCCGTGCATTCAACGCAAGGCGTTCACCTCGCCGAATCGGACGCGTCGGTTGGTCTGTCAATTTTTGGAATGGCAATCGATGGCGACGACGTCGGCGGCTTTGATTACTGGGGTGGCAACGTGCGCGACCTTTCGCGCTTACCGGCGCTGGCCGACGAAACGGTTACGCGCTTCTCAGACGCGGTCATCGGAAACTTGAATGCCGGACCAGCCGAGACCTATACCGGCCCCGTCCTGTTCTCACCCGCGGCCTTTCTATCCTGTTTCATCTCGCCAATCATCTCCGCTTCGAGCGCCATTGCAGTTCAACGCGGACGCAGTGCGCTGGCAGGGAAAATCGGTGAATTGATTTCGAATGTTCCGCTATCTATCGTCGATGATCCGACAGATTTGCTGCTTGCTGGAGCTGGCCGATTCGATCGAGAAGGCCAACCCACCAACTGCTTTTCAATCGTCGAAGCCGGAGAGCTACGCGCCTACATCTACAACGCCTACGCGGCGCGCGTCGACGGATGCGAATCGACGGGCCATGGAGCTGGTGGAGCGCGTTCAGTCCCTGGCCTAAGCACGCACGCCATCAAAGTCGGCCCCGGTTCGCTCGGAGATTCGAAGGCCATGCTAGCCGCTCTGGACAAGGGCTTGTTCGTTCAACGCTTCTCCGGAACGGTGGATCCCGCCTCGGGCGATTTCTCCGGAGTGGCCAAAAGCGCGCGTTGGGTCGAGAACGGACAAGTCGTGCGTTCGCTCAAAGAAACTCTGATCTCGGGCAACGCCTTCGAGTTGCTGCAGCAAGTAGTGGGCTTGTCCTCAACCACCGAGGCCATCTTTGGCAGCGCTCAAGTTCCCTTTGCACTTCTCGACGGAGTCTCCGTCACGGCGGGTTGATCGCACTATGCCCAGCGCATTTCAAGAATTGGATTGGTACGAGTCTCCGCTTTACTACGACATCATTTTTGAGGAGGACACCGATCGCGAAGGTGCCTTTCTAGAGATGGCGCTCGCGCGCTACGGTTTCGCGAAGGGCAAGCGCGTGCTCGAACCTGCTTGCGGTAGTGGACGTTTGCTAGGAGAGATGGCACGGCGCGGATACGACGTCACCGGCTTTGATCTCAGTCCGGAAATGCTCGAGTTCGCGAAGGAGCGATTGGATGAGCAGGGTTTTGAAGCCGACTTATTCGAGAAGCGCATGGAGTCGTTCAAGTTGCGTGGGCGTTTCGATCTCGCGCACTGCTTGGTGAGCACCTTCAAGTACTTGCTGACCGAGGAGGACGCGCGCGGACATCTTGAGTGCGTTGCGAAGGCCTTGGTTCCCGGCGGAATTTACGTGCTCGGGATGCACCTCAGCGATTACGAAGACACGCATCGCAGCCGCGAGCGTTGGGTCGCCACTCGTGATGAAACGAATGTGGTGTGCAATATCCAGGGCTGGCCAGCCGATCGCAAGGCGCGCACGGAGCGCGTGCGCTCACGCATGGTCGTCAAGGAACATGGAGTCGAGAAGCGGATGGAAACCAATTGGACCTTCCGCACCTACGATGCGCGTCAGTTGAAGTCGTTGTTGCGTTCCGTTCCGGAATTCGAGCACGTCGCGACCTACGACTTCTGTTACGAACTCGACGGCGAGCGCACACTTTCAGACGCTCAACTCGACTGCGTGCTCCTGCTTCGCAAGCGCTAGCCCGAATTATTCATGAACACGCGGACCAAACACCACGAACGACCGGCACTGCCGGTCTATTGGTTCCTGCTGGCACTTTGCAGATACTGGCGTCCTCGACGACCTTACAAGGTCGTCTGCGG
>JBLINP010000281.1:0-6263 GCA_047639415.1 Planctomycetota bacterium
CTTCGTCATATCGGTGCCGATGAGATCAGCTATAGACGTCATCACAAGTACGTCACAACGGTTGTTGATCACGAGCTTGGCGTTGTCGTTTGGGCTAAAGAAGGCAAGAACGCGGCGACGCTGCGCGCCTTCTTTGAGGAGTTAGGACCCGAACGTTGCAAGTTGATCGAAACGGTCACGATCGACATGTCCAAGGCTTTCATCAGCGTGGTCAAAGAGATGGTCCCACATGCAAAGATGATTTTTGATCGCTTTCACGTGCAACGCATACTGCAAGACGCCTTGGATAAGACTCGTCGCGACGAGGTTCGCGAGGCGACAACCAAGCAGCAGAAAGCGGTTCTAAAGAACACTCGCAACGCGATCCAAAAACGAGAGTTCAATCGAACTGACGATGACCTTGAAACGCTCGAAGAACTGAGAGTGAACAACAGCCACATCTTTGACGCCATCTTGCTCAAGGACAGCTTCGCTGCGGTTCTCGACAAGAGACAGGTCAATGTCGCACGCCTCAACTTAGAACAGTGGGCGATCAACGCAGAAGCAAGCGGTCTCGTTCATTTCCAAAGCGCGGCGAAGACAATCCGGAAACACGTCGATGGGATCCTAGAGTACGTCCGGACTCGCTTCTCAAATGGACGGACCGAAGGCTTGAATGGGAAGATTCGAACGATCACTCGACGCTCGTTCGGCTTTCATTCCGCTGCCGCACTCATCTCAATGATCTTCCTGTGTTGCGGCGGCGTCGAGGTTACGCCAGCGTTTTCCAGCCCGTTAGGCTTCCACTAAAGGTGCAGCAGAGCCCATTTACTCCATTGTTCCCCATCAATCACGAGGAGGCTCGTATGCGTGATCTCATGAGTCGATTGCGTCGGGAGTCTTGGCTGGTAAGCAAGAACCGCCGCTACTTGGACGTGGCCTTCCACGTGCATATTGCTTATCGCAATTTTGTTCGAAGGAGGTTCAATCGAGACAAAGAATCGCCAGCGCAACTACTTGGGTTCTTGCCACGTCGGCTGACTCCGACGGAGATACTGTCCTGGCGGCAGGAGTGGAAAGGTCGCAGCGTGCATCCGCTTTCGAAGAGTGGGGAGAGCGTGGACGGCTGGAAAAAACGGAATGCGGTCGCGGCTTGAAGATGTGCGGCTATCAACACGGATGCTAGGCAGTTCAGAAGCCTTATCACAGACGACTCCGTATCGCGACGGTGCGATCATCCGCCAGCTAGAAAGGCTTCGACTTCGGCCAGGATTTCCGGTCCCAACGTATTCGCCCCGTAGACGTCTTGTAGAAACTGACGGGCGTCGTCGCCGCCGAACTTCATCAAGGAGCGCACGTAGGCTTGCTGTACATTTTGCGGGAGCGAAACGTCATACGAGTTGAGCAGAATTTGCTTCATCTGCTCGTGCTGATCCTGGGGAACAGTACGCGCAATGTTCGCGGCGTAGGAGAGCAACCGTGGCGGACTATCCCCTCGCGATAGGATCGGACCCAAAGCGTCGATCACTCGTGAGGAGTCGGCAGCGCCCAACTCGACTAGCGAAAAGTTGCGCAGGTCTTCCGTCGCCTCGACGTTCAGCGCCATCTCGATTATCCGATCCGTCGCCTCCTTCGCGAGATCAACATCGCCGGAGTCGATGATCGCTCCCAACACACCCAGCGTATACACACCAGCTAGGTAACTGAATGCTCCCGGTCCGGCCGTAACTGCGAGAGTCGACTCGTTGAGTGCTGCAAGCGCGACGCCGGGCAGACCTACGCGCGCGAGGAGTTCCATTAAAAATACGCCCTCGTTCGTGCTGATGCCGAGTTCGACGGCAAGGCGACCAAGGCTGGACGCGAGCTCTTCGTCGTTGAGCGCGGCGTGACAAAGCACCCACATGCATGCGTGACTCATGTCGCTCGACCGCGCCCATTCAAGCACCTGATCTCGCACGTGCCCAGCTGTTCCAACGCTAGTTCCCAGTTGACTAATGACGAGCGTCTCACGCGTGAGAACGGCCTGTGCAATCTCCGCTTCGGTTAAATTGGGAGGCGCTGAAGCTAGGTAGAAAAGCGCGGGCTGCAGGGCCGACAACGCACGGCTCAGGTCTTGCGGGTCCGCGATGGTTTGCACAACAAGAGGCCACGAATACAGATCGCTCCGCGAATACATCGGACCGAAACCATCGACGTGCAATGCGAGCCCCGGCTCTCCATTGCCAGAAAGATTCAACACCCACCAGGCGGCGCGAGCGAGTTCACCGGGCTCCTCGTCGAGGAACTGCATTGCCAGCTCACGTGACGACGAGCGGCTCAAACTCTGTCCGAGAATCAGTAGAATCGCCGCGCGAACGAAGCTCTGCTCTCCGTTCGGATCCGCTAGCAGAGTATCGAGTTCGACAGCGATCGCACCAGGCTCTTCATCGCTAGGTTCAGTCCTTACAACGGATGCCAATTCCTGGACCAGCGGCCAGGCAATGTCGTGCGGTGTGGCCGTCCGAGAAGCTCTTCGAATCCCGTCTAGCAGATCGCCCCAGTCTGCCCTCGCACCGCCGTGTTCTTCGTCGACAGAAATTTCGTTGTCCGCCTGAGCGGTCGGCTTCTTGCGTTCGACAACCAATCGCGATTCGGCGCGGTTCGTAGCGGATGGAGTTACGCTCGCCGCTTGCGTTCCACTCTCTCGACTCGTGCTCGGAGTGGCGACGATCGACTCATGCTCTGCCACGACAGGCGCACGTCCATCTGATGATTGAAAGAAGACTAGCCATATGACGCCGAGGCCCGCAACGGCGCCGATCACTGCCCATCGATGACTTTTATTCACGGTCTGGCTCACTTGGTGGAGATGTGGTGTTGAGGCAGGTGTCGTGGTGATGGCTCAGCGAAGGTTGGTCGATCGACCTTCTCCGATCCAACCCTGCTGGCCCATTAAAGCGTCGTTCTGTTCAGTCGCTTACGTTATTAGAGATCATCGATACAAGCATCGAGAATCGCAAGAGCACCGTCGGCGCACGCCTCAAGTAGAATTTCGTTCGGGAGCATTCCTCCAGGACCATACTCGTCCGCGCACGACTTTAGATCAGCCCGAAAGTTCTTGTGGCATTGAACGAGTGTGCCGGGGGACAGGGGGACTTTCGGCGTAACGAGATCCACGACGTCCGATGAGCCATGCTCGGGCGGGGCGTCTTTTGCTGATGCACCGCCGCACAAAGACAAGGCAAGGGCTGTGACTAAGGTGCCTGGAGCAAGGATGCGAAACAGGCCAGGTTGTCTTTTCGAGTTATGTTTTTTCTTCATGATTATTGTGATCGCACGGGGAGCGATCGCCTTTCTATCGGTGTTTATTGAATTGAGATCTCTCAGGAACTCGTAGAGATCAGAGTCTTCATAAACAACATCACGTACCCTGAGATAGGCGCGAGCATTCTTGGGCACTTGCTCCGGGGTAAGTGCTTTTAACTAGGCCCAAATTCACCACTTCGAGTAACGCTCGGTCAACGGCTGATAGCTGATTTAGGTTGGCGTATTCGAGAACGTAATCTTGCCGGTGGAATCGAGTGTCAAGCTCTAGCCTGAAAAGGGTGGACGGTTGATGGAAAGGCGCGAAGGCATTGATCAAGTCGCTGAGCAAAGCGTGCGTTGGTCCGTGAGCCGTGGCGACATGAACATTGAAGTCTTGTTTCTGGAACGCAGAGAGGCGCTTCCGGAAGAGCCCTCGGGAAGTTTGGCGCGCTACATCCGCTCCGCTGGTTTCGACAAGGAAATTGGCGTGACGGTCTATCCCGATCGGCGTGGCTCGGGCTATGGCATCAGTCGCTACGAGGATCACACAGCCATGGACTACTCGCTGCTGGAAGGCGAGAGCGACGTGCACTTCGCGCATAAGAGCGGCTTCATGTGCAAGACCAGCGCGACCGAGCCGGAGCAATTGAAAGCGATAATCCAAGCGGCCATTCGGTCTTAGCCACGGAGATACCGGATTCGGTACGCACGGTACCGCCGCCGCGCGAACATCGATACCCGCACCGAACTCCTAGCGAACTGTCGTTTCCCCGAGGAGATCGAGGTAGAAAAGGACATCCGAGGCGGTTTCGAAGAGTGTCTGCGCGCGATCCACCGGTCCATGACGTGGGACAATTAACCGGGTGAGTCGTTACGGGGTTTGCGTGCCATGGGGCCCCGATGGAAGCGAGCAGCTAGATGGCGGAGCTGGTTATTAGTTGACGGAGGAAAGTGACTGACGCGGTACGAACGGCTCAGACGAATGGAGAGTTACTCCGGATCGCGAAGCCTACGAGCCGCGAAACCCCGTCAATCCGCGAGCTGGCGCGGCGAGAGTCGCAGCCCGGCCACGACGGCCGCCAACAAGGCGAGGGCGAGGATGCCGATGAGTCCTGTCGTTACCCGCCCGCGCCAGAGCGCCGGGGCTTCCTCCACGAACCAGAAGCTGGGGATGTTTGGAATGTCCGCTTTCGTCAGCGGCTCACGCTTGTGGAACTTCGGGCTGTAGAACGCAGACAAGTCCTTTTTGAAAACCTCGACCTGTTCCTGAAACGCGCGGTGGCGCCAGTATCCCGTTCCGGCGAGGTCGGCCAATGCTTCGTGGACTGAGATCGCGGGCGAAGCGAATCGCCATAGGTCGACGAGTCCTTGTTGCTTGCGAATCGCCTCGGCGAAACGCGCGCGGACGGGATCCATCGCGCGTCCGACTTCCTCTTGCACGGCGAGCACGCGGCTCATCATGTCGGCCTGCATGTCGGGTGGTGCGAGCTCCGGGTGGTCGCGATAGAAGGATGCGAGTACTTCGTTGCCGCGCTGCTCGGCCTCGCCTGACGCGGCGCGCGCCTCGGCGACGAGTTCGGCCCGCGAGGGACTCGGGTGCAGGTTCTCGACGACTACGTTTAGCAACGTGGGCAGGACGAGCACGAAGATGACCCAGATCGCGCCCACTGCTGTTGCGGCCGACGCAGCGGAGCGGGCGAAGGTGTTCACAAGAGCCGCGATCGCGAGCCAGAAGAGTCCGTACGCGAGGACTACGGCAACGGCCAGGAATAGGCGCGTCTCCAGGCCCTCCGCATCCGTCACGCGGCCGGCCGCGACGATAGCTAAGGTGGAAAGCGCGAGCAGCGGGATGCCGCGCGCCAGCGCGCGGCGCGCGATCCAGAGTCGCGCTGAAGTACCCTGCGCGAGCACCATGCGCAGCGTCCCCGCCTCGCGGTCACCTGCACACAAGTCAAAGGTCGCCGCGAGTAAGAACAGAGGCAGGAGCCAAACACCCGTAGTCGGATGGCCCAACCGCGCCAATAAGTTCTGGTTGAGATTTCGATCTCAACCATGAACACAAACTTAAAGCACAGCATGCGATACCCGCTCGCCGCTCTCCCAGTCCATCGCCTGGGATGGGAACTGCCGCAAGAGAATCGTCTGACGCCTATCTCCGGCGGGACCCTTCCACGGCGACTCTTTATGAGATCCTAGCCACGAACCTAGAAACCTTCCTGGCCCGATCCCAAGACGACCCTTCCAAGTCCCCTCTTCCCAGCTACGTCATTCGCGAATTGCAGAGCCACCTCCAATGCGGAATCCTGGCCTACGGCTTCTCTCGCTTTCGATGCTATCGCTGTGGCACTGATGAACTGCTCGCCTTCTCCTGCAAGGGCCGCGGGTTCTGTCCTTCCTGCGGCGGCAGGCGCATGGCGGAGTCGGCCGCTCACTTGGTCGACCACGTTCTGCCACAAGTCCCCATCCGCCAGTGGGTGATTTCCTTCCCCTGGGCCCTGCGCTACCTCCTCGCACGCCGTCCCCGTTTGCTGTCAGAGGTACGCCGCATTTTCCTGCGCGCAGTTTTTGGCTTCTACCGCAAACAAGCCAGGCTGGCAGGTCACCGTCGAGGCCGAGCAGGCGCTGTCAGTCGCATTCAGCGCTTTGGTTCCTCGCTCAATCTGAATCCGCACCTGCACACATTAATGTTGGACGGCGTCTACTCTGCCGAATCACCATCCTCTCGCCTCGGCTTTCACGATGCTACTGACGTAACCCAAGAGGACGTCGAGCGGCTTGTCCAAACAGTTCATGATCGTGTGCTTCGTCACCTCGAGCGCCAAGGCCTCTTGTCCGCTGATGGCACCTTTGCCACATCTCAAGACGAAGTCCAAGAAAGCCTTCTCCCGCTCTTCCAAGCAGCCTCCATTCGCGGCCAAGCCTTTCAAGCTTCAGAGCCCGACGCGACTGTCGAAAAAGTCTTCCAACTCGTCCCAGCCAATCAGCGCTTCAAGCCCCCC
>JBLINP010000282.1:0-6199 GCA_047639415.1 Planctomycetota bacterium
CCTGCGTCCTCGGAAACAGTTGGATCGGCGGCACGATGCTGATTGGCATCGGCATCGTTTCCGGAATGGATCCGATCATCAGCCAAGCTCACGGTGCAGCCAATTGTCAGCGCCTCGGTCGCACGCTACATCGCTCGATCGTGATTAGCCTCTTGGTGTCGATACCGATCGTCATGCTGTGGTACGCCACCGAAAACGCACTCCTATTCTTGGGGCAAGATCCCGGAATATCGGCCTACGCACACGAATACGTAGTCGCACAGGTTCCCTCGCTTCCCTGCTTTTTAGTTTTCACCGCATTTCGCCAATACCTCACCGGTCGCGGAATTTTGATTCCGGCGCTCGTCGTCGTGCTTCTCGCGAACGGACTCAACGTCTTTTTTGATTGGGCCCTCGTCTTCGGCGAATTTGGGTTCCCCGAGATGGGCTTGATCGGCGCGGGCATTGCGACCAACGTCACACGCAGCTGCATGGTAATCATGCTCGCGGTTTGGATTTTCGCTGGCGGCCTTCATCAAGGTGCTTGGGTGCCTTGGAGTAAAGCCTCGTTCAAATGGAGCGGACTGCGAGACATTCTGCGATTTGGAATTCCGATCTCACTCAGCCTCAGTTTTGAGATTTGGGCCTTTCAAATCGCAACCTACTTCGCTGGTTGGCTCGACACTACCGACCTCGCCGCGCATGGCATCGTCATGAACGTGGCGTCACTCTCCTTCATGATTCCACTCGGAATTGCGATCGGAGCATCCACGCGCGTTGGAAACCTCATTGGAGCAGGCGATCGCATCGGCGCGCAACGCACGGCATGGGCTGCGATTTTGATGGGCGGGCTCTCGATGTTCATGTTCGCGATTGCCTTCGTCGTTTTCCGCGATGAGATTCCCAAGCTCTATTCCACTGAGGCCAAGGTCATCGCTGCGGCTGCTGCGATTTTACCACTCGCCGCGCTCTTTCAAGTCTTCGATGGAATCCAAGTCGTCGGCAGCGGAGTTTTACGAGGAATGGGTCGCACCCGGCCAGCCGTGGTTTTCAACTTCATCGCCTTCTACGTTTTAGCTCTTCCGATCGGCGCTACTTTAACTTTTACCGTCGGCATCGGGCTGCCCGGCATCTGGTGGGGCCTCTTCATCGGTTTAGCGGCCGTTGCGGTGATGTTGTTGGCCTGGATCAAAACCAGAGGTCCTGCCAGTGCCAGCTACGCGCTCATTCCGGTCGAAGAAGGCGCCTAAAACGAATAGGCTGTGCGAATGACACAGCATCAAACTTCCTGTCCGCTCGATTGCCCTGACGGTTGCAGTATGGAAGTCGATGTTGAAGGAGATCGCGTGACCTCGATCAGGGGCACCAAGGTCAATCCGCTCACTGCTGGTTTCATCTGCAGCAAAGTGCGCAACTTCCATAAGCGCCTGCGTTCCGATGAGCGCATCACCGAACCCGGAATTCGTGTCGGCCCCAAAGGCAGTGGCGAGTTTCGCAAAGCGAGTTGGGACGAAGCGCTGTCGCATATCGTCAATGAAATCAAACGCGTTCGCGATGGCAGTGGCGCGCAAGCAATCCTGCCGCTCTCCTACGGCGGCTCGAACGGCAAGCTGACCGAGGGAGGTTTCGATCGACGCTTCTTTCAAAGGCTTGGAGCTTCAAAACTCGATCGCAAGGTGTGCGCCGCTCCCACCAAAGCCGCCTTCGACGGCCTGTACGGCGGAATGCCAGGCATCGCTCTCGATGACTACGAACACGCGAAGCTGATCGTCGTGTGGGGCACGAACCCGTCGGCTACAGGCATTCACTTTGTGCCGATCGTAAAGCGTGCACAAGCGGCGGGAGCCAAACTGATCGTGATCGATACGCGTCGAACGCCGCTCGCCAAACGCGCCGACCTGCACCTGGCGCCGCGACCGGGAACCGACCTGCCTTTGGCACTCGCCATGATTGGCTGGCTTTTCCAAAACGACAAAGCGGACCTCGAGTTCCTCGAGAAGCACGCGACAGGTTTCCGCGAACTCGAAGCTAAGGCTGCGGTCTGGACGCTTGATAAAGCCGCGGCCGAGTGCGGAGTCGCTGCGAGCGACATCGAAACGTTCGCACAGCTTTACGCTGACACCAAGCCGACGGCACTTCGTTGCGGGTATGGGTTCGAACGCAATCGCAACGGCGGCTCAGCGGCGGCGGCCGTTTTAGCACTGCCTGCTGTCGCCGGACATTTCGGAGCGCGCGCGAGCGGCTTCACTTTGGCCACGTCAACGATTTGGAATCTCGACATTGAAGCCGCTGCAGACGTCCCGGATTCCGACGCTCCGATAATCAACCAAAATCACGTCGGACGTGCGCTGAACTCCAATGGCGTCAAGTCGCCGATCGAGATGGTGTTCGTTTACAACCACAACCCGATCGCGACACTTCCCCATCAAATGCTCGTCCGCCGTGGTTTCGAGCGCGAAGACTTGTTCACCGTCGTTCACGAGCAGGTGATGACGGACACCGCGCTGTATGCAGATGTGATCTTGCCCGCCACGACCTTCCTCGAACACGAGGATTTGCGAGCGGCCTATGGTTCTTATTCCATGCTCCGGATCACGCCAGTAGTTTCGCCGGTTGGAGAATCGCGCGACAACGCTTCAGTCTTTGGAGAACTCAGCCGTCGACTCGGATTGGAAAAGGAAACCGACGCGACGACTCCACGCGAACTTGAAGAGCGCTTCCTCAAAGGAACCAATTTCGGCGAAGTCTTGGATTCTGGTCGCGCGGTACTTCCCGACGAAGGCGATCATCCGGTTCAGTTCGGCGACATCTTTCCGCGAACCTCAGACGGCAAGATTCAGCTTCACTCCGACCAATTGAACGCTGAGTCCAAACGCGGACTCTACGTTTACATCGAAGATCCGGCCACGGACGAATATCCCCTCGCTCTCATTTCACCTTCGCTTGCGGGAACGATCACTTCCACGTGCGGCGAACTCATTACCGAACCCGTTCCACTCGAAATGAATCCCGTCGATGCCGCAGCGCGCGGGCTAAACTCCGGACAGACCGTTCGAGTCCACAATAATTATGGAGAAGTGATTTGTCCGCTCAAACTCACCGACGACATTGCTCCGGGTACTGTCGCTCTCCCCAAGGGCATGTGGCGACACAGTTCGATGAACGGCAACACTTCGAACGCATTGTCACCCGACACGCTTAGCGACCTAGGTGCAGGAGCGTGCTTCAATGACGCGCGTGTACAGGTCGACTGAATGGCAGTACTTCTGCCAGCACGGAATTCAATGAAACGCTTACTCACCACTCTTCTCGTTCTATTTTTGGTCACGGCAATCAACGCGGACGATGGTGAAAGCCAAGGTCCGACACTCGCCGATGCGAGGCAAGCGGTCGCCAAAAATGACTTTGTCGGCGCGACCATGCTGCTCGAGGTCGTCACCGCGCGCGAACCGAAGAACGCGCAAGCCTGGCAGCTATTGGGATTCTCACTTCATTCCCAGAGGCGCTTCGAAGAAGCCTTGAAAGCCCACACGACGGCCGCCGGTTTCAAAGCAACCGCCGGCATCGGTGCGTACAACGCCGCCTGCGCGTGCGCGATGCTTGAGCGAGCGGATGATGCGATCGCTTGGCTGACAAAAGCACAACAAGCTGGCCACGACATCAGCGCAGCGAAGACGGACCCCGATTTGAAATCGATTCAAAAGGCTCCGGCCTTCGCGAACCTATTTCCAAACGTACTCGCGGGCTCCGCCTCGTTCGTTGAAAACCCTCGCGTCCTTCACACGCTCGATGGCGAAGCGGCGGGCGATCAATTTGGCTGGGTTGCGCGAGCCGTTGACGACTTGGATCAAGATGGCGTACTCGATTTCGCTGCAACAGCTCCGACGCACGCATCGAAGGGCCCAGCCAGCGGACGCGTGTACGTGTACTCCGGTCGTTCCGCCAAGTTGCTCTTCACGATGGACGGCTCACCCGGACAACTCTTAGGGAGCAGCGTGGGTCCAGCCGGCGACGTCAACGCCGACGGAACGCCGGACATCTTTGCGGGCGCACCGGGCAGCGGCAAAGACGGTCAAAGTCCCGGCAACGCCTACGTGTATTCGGGCAAGGACGGCTCGCTTTTGCTGTCGCTATCTGCCGCAGAGAACAACGATGGTTTTGGAACTTCGGTTTGCTCGCTCGGTGATCTGAACAAGGACGGCCATAGTGATTTATTCGTGGGCGCCATTTCCTCGGGCAAACAGGGCAGCGGATCGGGTGCCGGTTATGTCTACTCCGGCAAAGAAGGCGTCCTGCTTTTCAGTATCCCTGCGGAATCGGCGGGCGCCACCTTCGGAAGTGCCGCCGCTTGCACCCGCGGAGGCGAGCCCAACTTGCTCGTGATCGGTTCGATGACAGCAGGTCCAAAGAACACTGGTCGCGCTTACGTTTACGGAGTCAGCGACCAAGGCGCTGAGTTACGCTTCACCATTCTCGGCGACGATACCTCCTCCAACCTGGGCCAGTACTTCGTGGCGATTGCTGGTGACGTCGATAACGACGGTACGAAAGACATCTACGCCTCCGACTTCAATAATGGAGCGCTGGGATCTGGCACAGGACGAGTATTCGTCCATTCAGGTCGCACGGGCGAATCCATTCTGACGCTAACTGGCAGCGTTGCGGGCGAAGGCTTTGGCACTTCGCCATCCAACGCTGGAGATGTGAATCGCGACGGACACGCGGACTTCATCGTCGGAGCATGGCAACACAGTTCCGCCGCTCCCTCAGGCGGCCGCTGCTATTTGTTATCCGGCAAGGATGGTTCGCAACTCGCCACTTACACCTGCAAACAAGCGGGCGATACGTTGGGGTTTGACGCCGTAGGTATCGGCGATGTCGATGGCGATGGCGGCATCGACTTTTTGCTTACGTCCGCTTGGAGTCCCGTACACGGTCGCCAGACAGGCCGCGTATTCGTAATCGCTGGCCCGACCTTCGAATAGTATCGATTAGGCGCTTTTGCGTCCGTCGGCCTCGACTGAGCTTTCGAGCAACAAGCGCGTGAGATTCATGCGGACTTGGTGTTCGTTGGAACTCCTGCGTCCGTCGTAGAACGTATAAGTCGCGTCGGTTGCGTTGAACAATCGATGGAACAAAAACTGAACTTGAGCTTCTAGGGCCGTCGCAAGTTGCTCACGGGAGACGAGGCCCTTCGCTACCACAGCCGCACCCATGCAAGCGCCAGTCACTAAGTGCTCGCTGATGAAGTCTTGCAGAGCGCGGTAAGTCGTGGCGCCTTGGCTGACCAAAATGTCGCCCAAACGCAACCCAGCGGGCGATGCACTACTTGAAGCATGCACGACCTGACCGTTGTTGATCACGATCGTGAACGTCTCATCAAAGGTCGTCACGCAGACTGTTCCAGTTTTATTGATCGACTCTAGAAAACTGAGCAGCTCAGGAATCCCAATCGACCAACTCAGTCCACGGAAATCGACGCGGTCCTTCTCAATATCCAAAGCCTCGTTCGCTTCGAATGCACGATCGGACTCCAAGACATTGCTCACACAACGGACGATGACTTTTTCGTGGCCTCCAGGCATCGCCTCGCGTTCGATCTTCAAACCACCATGGTCGTCATCGAACATCGACATAATGTCAGTGGCGCTTTCCAGTGCGGCTAGCATTTGACGCGAGCGCTGCACCAACGGATCCATCGGACGGCCGGAATGGGCTCCCAACTCGCAGATGCTCTTGGTCCGCGCGGCTAGTCCGCGGAGGGACTGAACGACGTCGAGAAGTGCGCGGAGAATGGGTTCGTCAGCTGAAGTTTGGGGAGACATAAAGGGGCATCCAGTTGTGGAGGAACGGTTAATTGACCCATCGACCGATAATCGAATTTGGGTGAGTACATTTTTCCGAGTCCTCGCCTCCCCACTAAAACCGGCCCTAAGCTCCCGTAGCCCGATCAATCGCCCGCGTATCCGAGATCTTCGATGCCCTCGAGCGCCTCGTCACTCATCGTCGGCATGTCCTTGGCCGAAATGACGCCCATCTCGATCCAAGACTCAACTTGAGGGCGCAATTCCGCCACGATCTCCGGATGAGCATCGAACAGGTTGTTCAATTCCTCCGGATCCTCCGCCAGGTTGAACAACTCCGGCTCGCCCCCCAAGAATCGGTGCTCTTGGTTGATGCCCCAAATCAATTTCCAGTCATCTTTGCGAATCGCGACCTG
>JBLINP010000283.1:0-6196 GCA_047639415.1 Planctomycetota bacterium
TCGAAAATCATCTCCTTTGAAGGACCAGCAGGCCCTTGTGGGATAGATGACTGTCGGAAGTCGTTTTGGTTTCAGGTGCTGTGACAATTAATTGAGATCAGGTCAACAATCTTGCCAGCCAGTTCTTATCCTTTACTACGGAGGGGTCCGAGGGCATCGTTCCGATCGCTTCGGCGACCTCTGGGCCTTCGAACCCAAAACCGGCCAATGGTCTTCGGTCGTGCAAGCCAACTCCCCCGGTCCACGCGGAGGTTTTTGCAGCATGCCCTTCGACGAAGGTAGCCAACGCTTCGTACTTACCCACGGCCGCAGCTCAAAGAGCTCGTTTTCATGACGACACTTGGTTGCTCGACTACGCCCCCGATTCCCCCGGAACCGGGCGTTGGCTGTTTGACCGAAGCGCCTTCCCTGACTTGTCACGTCTAGTCGTTAGCGGCAGCGCAGCCTTTTATTAGCATGTAACCGTAAGCCTCAAAGCAGGCCCCTCGTCAAACGAACTCTCCCCGCGCTCCGCTGAATCAAGTACGTACTTTGGAGCACGGGACACTTTCGTCGAAGTCACCGTCGGGATCCTTCCCGGCGCGGGAGCCTTCGGATTGAACTCCATCAACTTTCAATCAATGGATGCCCCCGTCCGCACTGACGACGCGGTCTTCGAAGGCGAAGCACTCAACCGCTAGCCCGGATTATTCATGAACCGCGAGGCAAAACGCCTCGAATTGGTTCCTGCTGGCACTTTGCAGATACTTGCCCCCGCAGACGACCTTGTAAGGTCGTCGTGGACGCCAGTATCTGCAAAGTGCCAGCAGGAACCAATAGACCGGCAGTGCCGGTCGTTCGTGGTGTTTGGTCCGCGTGTTCATGAATAATTCGGGCTAGTCAAGCTGTCGAACTTCAAACTGTCGACCGCCTGGCGCAACGAAGACCAGATCGCACTTGTTCCTGGCGCAATTGGGCTAGCCTGAATCCGAAGGATACTTGTCGTAGCGTTCTTGGTTTCAACTTCCAGGATCATGTAGAGCGTCAACTCGCTTCCGACGCCAAACGCGTCGTAGGTTTTTACGGTTCCCGTGTAACGGTTATCACGTTCGTGACGGAAGGTCACCCGTGCTGGATCGGGAGGAACGTCGAATGACTTACCTTCGGCAACTCCGCCGATGAGGCCGTCGTAGTAATGTTCGAAGAGTTCCCCCAGTCGCTGCGCGTCGAGGTTAGCTGCTTCCATCTCCATAATGAAAACGTAGGACCAATAGTCTTCAGTCTCCGGAAGCAACCAGCCCGGCGGGAAGAGCAGGATCTCGCGGCCCGCTGGCAAATGGGGTGCGAACCCGGGTGGAAGCTCGAAAACTTCTTCACCCCAAGTCGCAAGGTCGACCAGTACCGGTTCAGGTTCCGGCGGACTGAGTTTCTCAACCGATTGACAACTGAATGTGAGAAAGCCGGCGAGAACGAAAGCTAAATGGCGCATGGTTGACTGGAAGCTGATGTAGTGACGTTTACCGAACCAGGTTTAAAACCACACACCTGGCCGCAATCTCTCTGCTAATGATCAGCGACCTTCCGGCCAGGTGTGTGGTTTTAAACCTGGTTCGGTAAGCGTCACTATTGGACTTCGACAACTTGAACGTCATCCCAACTGGCTCTGGAATCTAAATTTTGAACGAGAACCTGCAAGGTCGAACTGCCGACGGGCACGCGCATCTCAAGGACGCCGTCTTCGCGAACAGGGACGACCGTAAACTCGCGGTCGCCGAACTCTTCATCACCGCGAACGAACCGCGCTTGTTCGTGATCGCCTTCTAAATACTCCAGCACGGGCGCCGTCATGAGCGTGCCCTCCCAGTCTAATCGCGGTCCTTTGATCTGTACTTCGCGCAACATCTCGATCATCGCGCCGCCGGTTATCGAACCAACGAAGCGCAAGTCCGCGCGTCCCGGACGAGCTGTAATTACAAAGCGACCGTCTTTATCCAGCTCGACTGTCGGCGCTTTGATCGGACCGCGAGCGTGTCGAGGTGGAACAACTTCAACCACCCAGCCGAGCGGCGGAACTCCATCGTCGATGCGCAACTGCCCGTGCACTTCGACATCGCCAAGTTCGCTCATATCCACGTCGAACTTGACCGTCTTGCGATCGCGTACGACCACATTCGGTCGGTACACCACGTCGTCGGGATGTCGTGATATCGACAGCATTTCGGTTCTAACTGCGCGCAGCCGTCCTTCCACTCTCCACTCGCCCGGCGTCAGGCCCTCTAGTCGGTAGCGCCCGTTCGCGTCAACGATCGCGGACTTCGGAAGTCCATCACCGCGCGAAGCTGCGATGAACAGACCGGCCGCTTCCATGCCTGGCGGTGGAGTGACCGCGCCTTCAATAACTCCGCCTTCAGTCAAGTTGATCACAAGGTCGCGAACACTTTCGCCAGGCTCAACATCGAGCATGATCTCGCCCGTTGCCATCCCCGCGATGCTGCCGAGCACGCCAACCTTCGACCAATCCGAACGAAGCGGCGCCACAAAGCGACCTTCTGCATCCGTCGCAACAGTTGAAACTCCATTGGGATAACGGTTCGGGAATCCACCCGTCATGGAAACGAAGCTTTCGTGTCGCCGCATCGCCGCGACTCGCGCGCCTTCGACAGGCACTCCGTACGCGAGCACTCGGCCAGTCAACTCGGCGCCACGCGCCATAACAATCGTCAGCGTCTCAGGTGCCGTCTTGCGATTGAAAGGCCCCATCTTCACGGAGCCCGAACGTATTCGCCTGGCCCACACCACAACGTTCCCGCCGGGAACTTCCATATCGATGTGACCCGCTTCGTCGGTGTACTCCCAATCATTACCCGGCACCAGTCCGCCGCCGTCGTCCATCGGCGAATTGCCTTCGGCCTGCACGAACCGGAGATGCGCGTCACTTATCGGTTCACCGCCTGTGTCGACGACGGACACGGCAATCGAACGTCGTTCCGTAAGCAGCAACTCAACAAATTCGCCGCGCTCGGGACTCCTTGTGGAGCTCATGCCGAACTCCCCTTCCGCGTCGCGCGCCACGAGATCTAACGTGTAATCCTTGCGAGCGGTGATCTGGAAGCTTCCGTTTTCATCCGCGTCGACGTGACCGCTAACCGGACGACCGGTCGACATGAAATCGATGCGGGCGCCGGTAGCAGGCAAGCCATCTGGCCGAATCACGATTCCTTCGATGCGATGCTCCGGCGGCACTTCGTCCAAAACGATGCGCCCGACATCCACTTGCCCGCGAGGCACAACGCTAAACGGTTCCGTGACCGTCCACAGTTTTCCAGCTGCGTGCGCCCAGATGCGAACGCTCGCTGCAGTACCGTTTGTGAGCATGGCCTCGAAACCCGAAAGTTCGAACTCACCCTCGGGTCCACTGATTGTTTGCGGTCGTTCGACACCCGGGCTTGGTCCGGTGAAAAACATCTCATCGGGATTTTCGGTGAGCACGCTCGCGCCGGCATGCAACACCGCGCCTTCAATCGTGCGCCCCTTGGTGTCGACGATCGTGCCGAACAGCACGCCGCTCGTACCAAGTCGAAAATCACCGAGGTCCGCATCGCCGTGAAGCACCGGAAGCTTGATCGCAAACTCAGTCGCATGCTCCTTTGCCGTCACGGAAAACGTCATGTCGTAGAGCGAGCCCGAGCGCCCCATTCGTAGCGCATCGTCGGTGAGTTCGAGCACCACGCGACCATCGAAGTCGCTGTATGCGACGCGATGCTTGCCGCCCGCACGACCGGTGCCAGCGATTGAACTGAGAGTTGCTCCAGCTAACGGTCGCCTGTCCTCATCAAAAATCCGAGCGTGTACGCGAGAGACTTCTGACGACGCTGTTTCCACGACAGTCGGCGTTTCGATTTCGGCTACCGCCGCGACCGTCTCCGTGACCGACCGACGCCCGCTTTCCGCTGGCGCTTTCAAAATTGAATCTGACTGGTGTTCAACGGGCGCAACTTCATTGCGAGCGATGGGCGCCTCGACAGTGACCGAATTGCCGACCTCGGGCCGACTCATGCTGATCCCGATAAAGGACGCGGAGACGGTAAGAATTGCAGCCGCAGCAATTGCGACCTTTATGGATGTCTGCATAACGAGAATCTCGGCGGTACTAAGTGAGGCAATATCGGTTCGAACTCCCGCGGCGAAAAGAAACGCTCCGAGAGGGCTGCGTTCGCTCGCGTCGTTGTCGTACTGAAGTCGCACGCGTTCGATTCCTCGAGCGAGTTGCGAACGAACAGTCCCGCTGCTCGCTCCGCTAACCGCGGCGATCTCCTTAACGGAGAGACCTTCGTAATAGCGGCGAATCAATACGCCGCGATACGGTTCGGGCAGAGCGCTCACTCGCTTCGCAAGGTCCTGCTGCAACTCGAAACGGTCGAGCACTTCGGCAGAAGACTCCGACTTCGTTTCACGCCCCCTGGCCGTCTGAACCTCGCGATCCTGTCGACGCACATCACTGCGTTTCGAGCGCCGCGCCAACGTGCTCGCAATTTTTGCAAGCCAAGCGCGCACGCCGCCCTCAGCGGAAGGTCGCAATTCCAAAGCCAGCGTAAGCGTGCTCTGAGCAATGTCCTCCGCCGCTGCCTGATCCCGCGCCAAGCGCTTAGCAAAAGCCAACACCCAACCCGCCTCAGCGAGCAGCGAGTCAACATGCGGATCCGGCGAAGGTTCAGTGGAAGGGGTCATACCTGTATCCCCCCGCTGCTCTCAAAAACGTGGCAGCTAATTGGCGATATTTCTCGGAAGTACTATATCGCGTCTCAACGCTGCGGCATGGTTTTGCGCTCCCGGGCTTCGGCGGCGAACTCAGTCAAGACTATCGTTCTCCGCGAACCACAACTTCCACGCGTCGAGGTCAGTTCCATAGTCTTCACCGCTCAAGGAGCGAAAGTGCTGTCCGTAGGATAGGTGCCAGTATTCCAGGGTCTCTGCGAGCGTGAGTAATACGCCGACGCCTTCCGCTCTTCCCATGAAGGCCAAAGCCGAAGCCGCAAACGCGGCCACGGGCGGCGAACCCGAGTAGCCGGCTACGGGTTCTTGGTCCTCGAGTATCGCGATAAGATCTGGCACGGCTCGACGGGCCGGGCTGCCTTCGAGCACACCCATCTGCCCGAGCGCTTCGCAGGCAAACGAGCGACTCCTCGGGTTCGGATCGCTGAGCCGGTAGATCAGCGGATCGACGAATGGCTCCGAGCCGACTTCCATGCACACCATTCCCCAAGAGCTTCCGCCAAGCCGCTCAATTACGGGGTCGCGCTCCTTGAACAACTCGAGGAGTTGCGAGGTCGGCTGCTCTTCCCGCAGCGTTTTCAGAACACTCGGACGATCGAAATCGGTGGTCGAGCTCAGCACTTCAAGCTGGTAGATCCGAACGAGCTCGCGCGTCTCCACCAGTCCGATTCTTCCGGACTCGGGACTCCCGCTAGGCGTAGCGCACGAGCACCACGTCAGTCCAATCAATACCACGGTTCCCAGCTGTCTCATTTGATCACGTATCACTCTCTTCCAATGAATAGCATGTACCGTTTCAGGCTCGATCTCTCCTGTAATCGAGCCTGACGCGGCATTCGGTACTAGATCGAATCGTCGAGCAGGACGATCATCGAACCGCCTCCAACGAAAAGTCCGGAAGCGTTGGCAAAGCTGCCTTGGGAGTAAAGTGTGATGCCTTCAACTCCGGCTCCCAATTCGTTCAAAGTAAAACTCTTGCTCAACGTGCCCGATGCGGGGATTTGCCCCATCACGCGCAGAAGTAAGAGCGGGGATTCGAGCACTACGCTTCCCGACACACTGGCGAAGTAATTGCCCGCTGGATTGGCTGAGACATTGAGAATTGCGAAGTCACCGGGTGCGCCGATGAAATCGAACGTTAGAACTTCGCCTTCACGTACGGGCGAGTTGGCTTCGAAGGAGCGCGCGATTCCTGGAAGCGTCGTGGACGTCCCGCCTTCAATCATGACGTTGCCCGGAGCGTCAAGAATCACGGCTTCGGTTGTTGCGCCCACCAAAACGAGATCGGTGCAAATGACGAGCGGATCCCCAAAGCAATCTCCCAGCCGGCCGCCCGAGGCGTAGAGGAAACTATCCGTGATCAGTGCTCCTGGATAATAAGCTGGCGGAGGATCCGATCCCGGAGTTCCAGCGATACCTCCCACCAATTCGGTATCGAATAGAT
>JBLINP010000284.1:0-6117 GCA_047639415.1 Planctomycetota bacterium
GCTGGCACTTTGCAGAGACTGGCGTCCTCGACGACCTTACAAGGTCGTCTGCGGGGGCAAGTATCTGCAAAGTGCCAGCAGGAACCAATTCGAGGCGTTTTGCCTCGCGGTTCATGAATAATCCGGGCTAGCGATTGAAGGTGCGCGTCCCGATCGAGGAATTCATCCGGTTCGATGCGATCGGCAAAGCGAGTCTTGATTTCTTTCAGCTCAGGCGGCTGAGTTCGAAAGCGTTGTCCGGCGAGTCGGAGTCGAAACTCGATGCCCTGTTGATCGAGTTCAATCAGCGTGCTTAGAAAGGTGGCCGGATCTTTGTCGTACTCCCAACGATGTGGCCAAAGAATCGTGGGTACTTGGGTCGGTGGCGCAGGCGCGCCCGCGCTTAGTTCGATGCCAAGTGGCAAAACCGAGCATTTTTCCCGCATGCTCGGAATCACCCGTGAAACGGCGACGTCGGGCACTTTCTTCAATAGCTCGCTCGCTGCAGCAATGAAACTGTCGCGGTGGTAAAACGAATTGAACAGCGTGCATTCGCTCGCGAGAATCGTGTGGATGTGCGTCAGTGCGTGATGCACGTCGAGTTCTTCACCCGCTTGAAGTGGGTAAGTGAGTTGATTTTCGTGGAAGTAGGCAACAGTGGGGATCTGGCGTTTCGAAGAGGAGAGCAACGCCAAAGTTTCGGCTAGATTGAGAAAATCAGAAGCGAAGAGCAGATCCCAAGGGCCATCGTTCTCGAGGATTTGTGCGAAGTGAATGGACGCCGTGCGCATGCGCCATTTCCAGGAGCGGGCAGGAAGCGACTCGATTTGGATATCGTGGGATGAGTGCTTGGCAAGTCCTTCGAGGAACAGGCTGTGTGATGGGGCCGCGTAGGGCTCGGCGGCGAGGATGCGCATGGGAGTTGAGCTTAACGAGGGCAGACTGCGCGTGTGCACCGTTGATGGAGAGAATTGACTCGCGTTAGACTCCTCCGCATGAGCCTCCCAGAAAATGATGATCAAATCGTCTTGTTGCACAATCCACGTTGTTCCAAGAGTCGCGCCGCGAAAGTGCTGCTCGACGAACGATCGGTCGATTACGTCGAACGTTTGTATTTGGAAGATCCACTGACGATTCCGGAGTTGACCGATTTGGGCGCTAGGCTCGGTAGAGCTGCTTCGGGATGGATGCGGACTAGGGAAGCTGCCTTCGCGGAGGCGGGATTGTCAGCTAGCTCTACCGATGAGGAGTTGTTAGCAGGCGTCGGTGAGCATCCGATTTTGATGGAGCGACCCATCTTGATTCGCGGCCAGCGAGCTGCGATCGGCCGTCCGCTCGAAGACATTCAAGCCTTGTTGGATCAATAGAACTCTTATGGAGTTCGACCTCGATTTTGTGCGACGGATTCGATCCGTCGTCGATGAACACGCACGACGCACACCGTTGCTTCGGAGCGAGTGGCTCTCCGACCAGCTCGGCAAGTCCGTGTTCCTAAAGTGCGAGAACCTCCAGATCACGGGCTCTTTCAAGCTGCGCGGCGCCGTGGCCGCACTTTCCGAACTCGGGACTTCTGCTCGCGAACAAGGTGTCCTGACCTGCTCGACGGGCAATCACGGACAAGGCTTGGCCTACGCCGCCGCTCGCTTCGGTGTCGCTTGCAAAGTCGTCGTGCCGCGCGATGCCGCGAAGAATAAGGTCGACAAGATTCGAGCGCGCGGCGCCACCGTTGTTGAAGCGCCGGGGGATGGTTATGACCAAGCACTCGAGTGGATGTTTGAGAACAGTCAAGAACTCGGCGGAACTTACGTTTCGGCCTTCGAGGGACCCGCGATTCTTGCGGGCAACGGTGGAACGACGGCGCTCGAAATCTTCGAAGAGCAGCCCGACGTTGACTGTTTGGTCATTCCAACCGGTGGTGGGGGATTGATCTGCGGAGTCGGTACGGTTGCTCGCGAACTGGCGCCGAAGGTCAAAGTGATCGGGGTCAACCCTCGAGAGTCTGCAGCGATGTGGCTATCCCGTCGTGACGATCGTGCATACACGAAACTCGATGCAGCCGAGACCTTGGCCGATGGAGTCGAAGGTGGCGTAGGCGCCAGCAACTTCGAACTTGCCAAGAGTCTGGTCGACGATGTTGTGTGCGTGAGCGAAGACGCGATCGAATCAGCGATGCGCGATGTGCTGTTGCGCGAAAAAATGGTGATCGAAGGAGCAGCGGCACTCGGTGTGGCTGCTTTGTTTGAAGCCGACATTCCGGGCGAACGAATCGTGATCGTTTTGAGCGGCGGCAATCTCGACGCTTCGAAGATTAAGCGAATATTGGCCTAATCACAAGGTTCTAGCCCTTCCACGGCACTTCGAAGGCCACGCCCAGATTCAAAATTCGTTGAATCAATTGCGGGTATTCGATTCCGTCGACCGAGGCTGACTCGGCAAAGTCTTCGCCAATCGAAAGGTCTGGATTCGGGTTGGCTTCCAATACGTAGACGTTTTCATCGGCATCCATGCGCAAATCGATGCGCGCGAAACCCGACATGTCGAGTGCGCGATAAATGCGTTTGGCCAAGTGTTGAATGCGCGCTTTGCTTTCCTCCGCTAGCCCTTCGACGGGATGCGTCTTCAACCCGACCTTCTTTTGATAGGCCAGGTCCCACTTGATTCGCGCGGTTGCGATCGGTTCAGAAGTACTGGGTAGGTTGTCGAAGGTCATTTCCCATACGGGCAACACATGCAAGCGATCGTTGCCGATCACCCCAACGGTTAGTTCGCGGCCTTGGATGTACTGTTCGGCGATCGCACTGGTTCCAAGCTTGCCGTGGATGAACTCGACGCGATTGGCAAGGGCTTCTTGATCGTGGACGATCGAAGCCTGACTAATTCCGAGCGAAGCGTGTTCCCCAACTGATTTGACGAACAAGGGGAACTTGAGACGTTTGGGCATGCGCACCTTCTTGCCAACTTGAAAGACGGCGAAACCGGGGACTCCTATTCGATGCCAACCGAGGATCTTTTTGGACAGCGCTTTGTCGCCCGCAAGTAACAATCCGCGCGGATTGCAGCCGGTATAGGGCGTTTTGAGCAGTTCTAGATAACTGACGACATACGCGTCGTAGGCTCCGACGTCATGGAAATGAATCGTGCAGTTGAAAGCTACGTCGGGCTTGAATTCGTCGATGGCTTTGCGAATCGGCGCGACTTCGTCGGTCAAAGGCATGACCTGAACCTCGTGCCCTAACTCGCGGAGCGTTGCGAGTATGTCGCGTTCCATGCGCCACGGTTCCCCGCGCGTTTCTGAAACGTCGCCCGCCGAGTCAGGCGGAACGAACTCTTTGTGCATCAATGCAAGAACGCGCAATTTCTTCATAGGAGAGGAACGAAGGCGTCAGCACAGTCGGATAATTCAATCGTCCAAACAAGGACGAAGCTACGGAATGGGAGAGATTCAAACGAACCTCGCTCGTGCAGGTGCACGAGCGAGGTTCGTTGAGACGCATCGCTAAAGGCGCTTATTCCTCGTCGGTGTAACCGAAATCCTCCAATTGTCGCCGGGTCGCTTCGTCGAGTAGTTGGGGCTCTTCGTTCCGTTTAAGAGTGATCGATCGAGCGATCAAACCAATGAACTCGGTGCGATACCCGCCTCGATCATTGCCGAGTGATTGACTCGCCCAGCGCATCACGTCCGAGAGCTTTGCCGATCCGGAAAACTCGGACTTTCGCAGCAGCATTCCGAAACTGGCCACGGAAGCTGCGAAACGCGTGTCTTCACTGGCTTGGTCGAAGCTGATACCGGCATCGACAACGCTACGCTCGATCAACCGACTCTCCGAACCCTTAGGGGCCTTGTAGCGCAGTTTGACCGTCAGAAGCTCGCCTTGCCCAGCTTCGGTCGAGGGCTCACCAGCTTGCTGGTACTTGAGCGGATCGACCGAGCGGCCGGTTTCGTCGGAGTTCACCGGAACGACTTCGTAGAGCGCGGTGACGGTATGGCTCGAACCGATTTCACCCGCATCGACCGTGTCGTCGTTGAAGTCCTCGTTAGCCAGCACGCGATTCTCATAACCAATCAAACGGTAGGACTCGACTTCAAGCGGATTGAACTCGACTTGAATCTTCACATCCTTCGCAATTGTCACGAGCGTGCCGCCGAGTTCTTCGACGAGCACCTTGCGCGCCTCGCGAATACCATCGATGTAAGCGTAGTTGCCATTTCCGTTGTCGGCGATTTGCTCCATCGTGGCGTCCTTGAGGTTGCCGGTTCCAAAGCCGAGCACAGAGAGTTCGATGCCACTCTTGGCTTGCTTCTTGACCAGTTGAATCAATTCGCCTTGCCCACTGAGACCAACATTGAAGTCGCCGTCGGTGCACAGGATGACGCGGTTGATGCCCTCGGAGTTGAAGTGCTTTGCCGCAGTGTTGTAGGCCAGTCGAATTCCTTCGCCACCGTTGGTGGAACCGCCGCTTGACAGACGCTCGACTGCTTCCAGGATCGTGCCCTTGGCGTTGCCGGACGTCGGCGGAAGGATGAGTCCTGCCGCTCCCGCATACACAGCGATCGAAACGTGATCCGTGACTTCGAGTTGGTCAACGAGCAATCGCAGGCTCTTCTTAACCAAGGGCAGTTTGTCGGGCGAGTTCATCGAACCCGAGACGTCGAGCAAGAAGACCAAGTTCGTCGGACGTCGCGCTTCGAACGCAATGTCCTTTCCGCGTAGTCCGATGCGAACCAAGCGACGTGCTGGATTCCATGGTGCGCTGGCCACTTCCATGCTGACAGAAAACGGATCGCGACCGTCCGGACTCGGATAATCGTAGTTGAAGTAGTTGATCAACTCTTCAATTCGAATCGCGTCGATGGGGGGCAGTTGATTGTCGTTGAGAAAGCGTCGAACGTTGGAGTAAGAAGCCGTGTCGACGTCAATCGAGAAGGTCGATAGGGGACTTCCAAGCGCCGTTCGAAACGCGTTCTCTCGAATGTGCGCGTAGGTCTCATTGCTCGACGGCTTGGGAGCGGTTCTGCCGGACGCTCTCTTGCCGGAACTGGCCTGAATATCCCCCGAGTATCCCAACGCTACAAGGCCGTTACGGCTCTGATACGCAGGAGGGATTCCATCCGAATCGCCGATGTCGCCGAGATATCCCAAGCCTAGCAACGCACCACCTTCTTCAGAGGGAGCATTGACTTCAGCCTTGATGAGATCGTTGCGAGCAACCTGCCGCTTCCCGTCACCGAGGTTGTAGGTGAATTCAGAAACTGCACCCTCCTCCGTGGGCGACCAGTAATGAACGCCTGCAACGAGTACGACGGCTGCCGCAGCGACATAGCTTCCGATCGTTGCGAAACGCCAAGGCGCCGACTTCGCACGCTTCGGCTTCGCACCAACGTCAGCTTGCTTCGGCTTCTCAATAATCAGCGAGCGCTGCTCCTGTGTAAGTTCATCTTCAGGCTCAGCCGCAAACGCTTGCTCAAGCATTCCCGCCATCTCGCGCGTTCCCGCCAACTCATCTTGCATGTCCAAAGATTCGGCAAGCAAAGCCTCCATGCGCTCCGCCTCACCTTCACTCAATTCGCCAAGCGCGAAGCTGGTCAAATCCACGTTCTCGTTCTCGCCGTCGTATCGTTCGTTCGCACTCATGATTGCACCTCGTTCGTTCCCAGCGTCTCGTCTCGCATCGACGCCATTCGTTCTCTCAAAGTCTTCAGCCCAACGTGAATCAAGAACCCGATATTGCCCACCGAAAGTCCCGTGACCTCCGCGATCTCCTTGTAGGCAAATCCGTTCTGAAACTTGAGCCGCAACACCTCGCTCTGATTGTCGGGCAGCGTTTCCAATTCGCGCATCACGCGCGCCGCCGTGTCCTCCTGCTCCAAATTCAGCGCCGGATCCAACCGGCTACTGCCTCGCTCCATTTGTGTTTCCGTCATGGACGTCAACCTGCTTTCTCGCTTACCCACATCAAGAGCGCGATTGCGAACGACGGTGAACAACCACCGATCCACGTGCGGTTCGACATCGGCGCGCACTTGTTTGCACAAGCGCATAAAGCACTCCTGCACAATGTCACGCGCCTGATCGACATCGCCGACCAGTCGTGTCGCGTAGCGAACGAGCGGTCGCTCGTATTCGCTCAGCACTTTTT
>JBLINP010000285.1:0-5966 GCA_047639415.1 Planctomycetota bacterium
GCAGACGACCTTGTAAGGTCGTCGAGGACGCCAGTATCTGCAAAGTGCCAGCAGGAACCAATAGACCGGCAGTGCCGGTCGTTCGTGGTGTTTGGTCCGCGTGTTCATGAATAATTCGGGCTAGAACAGCATGTCGCGGAGAACCATCACGATATCCGCGAAAGTGAATCCACCTGAGTGCCTGCCAGGCCTACCGCGCGGGATTTCGAAAGACTTGGGACCCGCGCTGACGTACTTCGATGGATTGAAGGATTCGTCGATCGAACCCGGTCCGTCGATTCCACTTTTCCCGTTCTGGATCGTGAGCAAAACCGCGGAGAGTTCGTCACCATCGAACCAAATGCCATGGTCGCGGCAATAATCGAGCACGACTCCAATCGGGCGCGACCGATGCTTGTACTGCCTGCGCAACATCAACTCATCGCAATCGAGGCATGGAATATAAGACTCGGCGGCAAAGGTGTGAGCGGGGCCTTTGTCCTCCTGAACCTTTGATCCAAAGTCGAAATTGCCGCGCTCGGCATCGAGACTAATGCGCTTGAAAACAACGGGATCTAGCCACAGCCCCGAGCAATTAGAGCACTCGATGACGCTCGCAACTTCGAGCGAGCGAATTTGCAGCTCGCCTTTGCACCTTGGGCAAGACTTGCCAACCGGGATCGGCGGCAGGGCTTGCGGATCGATTTTGGTTCCACAGGAACTGCAATGCGCCGCGTCCTCATCCAACCGCTTCATGCAGTTCGGACACATCGAACTCTTGCGGTCACGCTCATCAAGCGCCGCCGTGCAGTGAGCACATTGCTCATCCTCCGCGCTGATCGGTGCGCCGCAGTGACGACAGCGCAAGCCTTGGACGCGCAGATCCCGTGTCGGTTTGACATTGAAACGCGCGTCGCAAATGCAACGTACGAAACTACCGGGTTCGAGATGCGCGACTTCGTATTGACGGCCGCAATTGGGACAGGCTTGGAGCAACATGGAATCTTGAACCGTGGCTGGAGATCAGTTCGAGCCAGCGACTACAGCTTGCTTATCGGCCGAATTCAGCCTGAGCTGCAAATCGCTGAAAAAACTCTGCAGCGTGAGTGTCAAAACGTCGTGAAGCGTTCGTTGCAGCGAATTCTTAATAGCCGAAACGCTTCCCTCCGAGGCCACCCCCCCTACCATTTCGGGCAGCGGGTTGCCCGGAAGCCCTGGCCGTGGCGGACCTGAAACCTCGTACTTCTTTTCGAAGAGCAAGCGCCCTCCGTCAAGTACGCGGAAATTGCACACGAGATGGGCAGCGCCCGTACCGATCGAGAAGTCCAGTATTTCTGCGTTCACTTCAAGCTCTGAACCGGACGCGAATGCCTGGGCACAGTAAGCGCGTCCGTATCGATCAAGTGAGACCCCGACTTCCAATCGAAATCGGTGGGCCAGCCCTGCCGTCGTTCCCCCAGTCGAAAAACTCAATTTACGACTGTCCTCATCCACAACAAAGACCGCACTCCGTTCCGAGCGCGGTTCGCTCAAACGAAGCGAGCTTGGTGTCTCGAGCACAACGTTGTGGCAAGCACCCAACCACACGAGGAGTACCGCAAGGAGCATTCGAACGGCGAACTGACCAACCACGTGTGAACGATCGATGATCATATTGTGTAGTGAACTCACAGCTATCATTTTTTGTCGTGTCCTGTACCTGGATCGATTGACGAAGAATCACCGCGTTCCGAAGCCAAATCAAAATAACGAAGCAGCGACTCACCCTCACCAGGGAATTGCCCCCGCAGTGTTTCAAAACGGATCAAAGCTTCGGATTGTAAACTGGGCTGACTACCCGACAAGTTCAGATAGCAAACGATCCAAAACAACTGGCTGGTCACGCCACTTGAATCATCCCCAACGATCGCTTCGATCGCTTCCAACTGCTCGGTAACCGAACGCCCCCTAACCTTACTCGCCATCAATGCCGTATTGGCTAGCAGCAAGGCCGCCTGCTCTCGACTGGCCGAGTGCTTCAATACATCGCAAGCCAAGAAAGCCGTTCGAATGAAGGTCAAGGCTTCCTCACCGCGCGTGCTCTTCGCGAGAAAGTCCGCATGAGAAAGCAGGTGCTCAACGCGCTCGTTTCGATCCGCAAAGTAAACCAAGCCGGTAATAGCACGGTCCTGTCGCTCCAAGTCCCCGACTTTCATCGCGGCTTGGTACAACTCGCCAAATAACTGCTCAAAGACGCCGCGCTCGAAATACATATCGATAGCACTGCCGAGTCCCTCTTCTGCGCGCAGCATTTTCGCACGCGGCTTCAGGTGGACATCCAACAACGCGCCTTGCTTTTGCTTAGCTTGAAAAGCGTTCTCTTCTTGAAAGGCCAGCCCTAAATCCGATTGCAGTTCCAAGCGCAAGCGTTGAAGGCTCAGGTCGAGACCACCACCTGCTTCAGCCAAGCGATTCAACATTTCGAGAGCTTCTTTGGAGGCTCCCATCTCCCGCAGCATGCGCCCCAAGTGATTGCCGCGACGCCGAATATCCCAGGACTCGCGACTCGCGACATCGGTGGCCAGCGTGGCACCCAATTCAATCGCCAGCTCCTTGAACCGAATCGGTGCTCCATCCTTGACCGACAACTTCCAGCCCATGCTGGCCAACCGGCCGGTGTCATCGGGCATGACCAACAACGATTGCTTTAACTGCACCCGCGCTTCCGCAACGCGACCAGCCCGCGCCAAGCAGTCGGCAAAGTGCAATCGAAACAAGCCCTCTTCATCGGAATGTGGGTCGAGCTCGAGCGAGCGCTCGATTTGCTCGATGGCCTGCAACGGCTTGGCCTGACGCAACAAGAGCAGGCTATAGCGATAGCGAAAGCGCGGATGCGTCGGTATCAAACCGATGGCGCGTTCAAAGAACTCTGCCGACAATTCGGGTTGATCGGAAGTTGCCGCCACTTGGGCGCTGCGAATCAAAGGCGCAGTGCTGAGAGGAATCAACCGACTGGCTCGCTCCCATTCGGCAAGTGCCGCAGCGGGGTCGCTCTTATCCTGCAAATGCACGCCGGATTGAAAGAAGCGCTCACCGGCAAAAGGTCGTGCGGCAAACACAACCAAGAAGACTAGAGCGGAGAGGCATCGGATCGCCGAACTCCGCGGTTGTGCGGCCTCAACGACCTTTCGCTCGGACTCCAAAGCGATGGCCATGCCCCCGAGTAACCAAAAGAGCGTGGGAACAAAGGTCATCTGCGAGAGCCCCAAATCGAACATGTTGGCGGCTAAGAGTGCCGCCAAACTAGCCAGAACAGTGCCTCCGAGCGGAGTGCTCGACGCCTGCTTTTCTTGCATGTTTTGCAAGGACCGCATCGCGAGACCCGCGACCACGGCCACCAGTCCTAAGAAAAGCGCGAGGCCGATCAATCCACTGCCCTCAGCAACGGCCAACAGCAAATTGTGAGGATGCAACCCCTTGTCGGTGTTGTCGTAGTAGGACGGCGATACAGCAGTTCGAGCGTGCGCGAAATAGTTATTCGGCCCGATGCCCATCACCGGATTTTCAGCGACCAACTTCGCGGAAGCATCCCACAAGTAAATGCGTTGGGAGAGGGATTGATCCGAAGTGCTGGGACGCAAGACCGCCTCGCGGACGGGTGCCACGAAAACGACGACCAGGAACAAAGCCGCTGCCGCGCTTCCCAAACCAAACCATACTTTTCTCGAAACGCGACGCGCAAGAAAAAGCACGGCGAGGCCTACAAGTGCCGCCATCCACGCGGTTCGCGAACGCGTGAGGTAGAGCGCGGGAACCGTTGCCAATGAAATTACGATCAGAAGCCAGCGACGCCAACCGGTGGCACCGACAATTAAACCCGCGGCGAGAACCAGTTCGAGAGCGAGAAAAGTTCCGGTTAGATTCGGATGCAAACTGAACAGGCGCAGCCGTGTGCCGCGCAAAACATGCCCCATCTCAAGAACTTGCGCTGCTTCGAGTAATGCGGGCAGCACCACAAAAACCGCCGCTCCACTAATCGCCGCAATCGTGAGCGCGCGACGCACGCCGTCACGAGTCAGTACTTTGGCTGCGGCCCAGCCGGTGATCGCGCCCGCAATTAGACGCGAAAACAACTCGTCGGTACGTCCTGGGTCTTCGCCCAACATGCCGCAGAAGAGGAACCACAGGATAAAGGCCGCCGATAACACGAAGGCGAGTCGTGCTAGACCGCTCTGTCCAACCACTTCACGCGCCTTCGGAACGGAGAGGATTGCAAGCGCCGCCAAACCGGCGTAGATCGGAAAGAAGTCCTCGTTGCTCCGCGTCCAAACTTTGCCGTTCCCCGCTGCAAAAAGAACCAAGGCTAGAACGACTAATTCTGCTGCCGATAGCCGCGCGGGATTCAAGACGAAGAATGCTGCGGCGATTAGGCCGAAGCCCGCGTAGATCGTCACAGCCAGTGGGCTGTCCCCCTCTCCAAGTGCCGAACTGATTTCGGGCAAGTCCGCGGCGAGGGAACCGACGATGGCGGTCACGAAAAAGGCGAGAGCGAGTCCAATCGCTTTTGGGCGGCGGCCCATCAAGTTAGAGACGAGAGCAATTGCGGCGCTACTCGTGAGCAGCAGCCAGAAAACTCCGAGTCGGCCTCCGGTGGGAGCGTCGGACTGAATCCACCAGGCACCGGCGAGAGCCAATAGTCCGAAGACTAGCGCCAGGCCGCTTTCCAGTCGGCCCAACTCTCCCGGCCCCCCCGGGCGGCGCCCGTGCCCTACCTCACCGTTCATTCGGTCCTCTTCGCTCATGCCCCGATGGTAGAGGTCCAGCCTCGCCAGGTGCAGTCCCTTGCCGCAGAAGCCTGGAAGCCGTAGAACTCTTCCCGCTGGATCGTCGCCCCCAAACTCGATTCAGCACAAGTACGGCGATCCCCTTTGCCGTGTGAACCCGACAAGCTCCCCCACGTACCCTGATCCACTCGACGTGAACATCTTCTGCACTATTTTCGGACACACTTGGGTCCCCCGCACCGAGGACGCAAATCCTCAGTGGAATACGACCAAAGCCATGAACGTGCTGATGCCCTCCACGGATCAGAAAACGCGTTACTACGATGCCTGCCAACGTTGCCATGAGGAGCGCGACGTGGATCTTGGCCGCAGCTTTCCCGATGCCATCGAAGATGTGACGGACGAAAAGCGCGTCATCGGCAAACCCTGAGCCAGCAGCCCGTAGCAAAAGTCATTGGCCCATTGGGGAACGTCTTTCCGGCCAGGCTCTTGGGCACCAACCGGCGCAATATTTAGTTGCTCATCAAACGAAGCGCTGGCCCCACGTAACACTAAGTCTACTCGCTCTTCGTTTCGCTGGGCCGTCCGGTCCCGGCGGCCCAAACATTGGCGATCACGCCGCGCAGAATCGGCTCGTCCATCATAAAGTTCGCGCGGCGCGCTTCGCCGGGAAACCACTTCCAAAGAAAAGCGCCACGCAGCCATTCCGTTTCGGGCTTCAAAGCCAAAAGTCCCGTGCGCAGCAGCCGTTGTTGAAGCAAAGCTGCAGGACCTCTATCCGCGCCCTTCGCGCTTTTATGGGCCCAGGGTTCCCGAGCGGCATCCAAGGAGCAGTTGTAACCCAGCTCGGTCATCACGATCGGCAATCCCGTTTCATCGTGAACCGCGCGTAGTTCCGAGATCACCTTTTGCCAACCTTCTTGCAGCGCAAGATCCGTTGGTTCGACCTCGCTCGCGATGGGGAAATAGGCCTGCACCCCGACAACGTCCAAGGCGTCCCAAAAACTCAACCGCCTAAACACATCCCAATTGGCGGCGTAGGTCAGGTGCACGTCGGTGACCTTGCGAATTTCGCTGATGATGTCACGCCATTGCGCATCATCCCGCTCGGTATTTAGGAGCTCCAATTCCGTGCCGACCGCAAAGGCATCGGCGTCTTTCGTGCAGGCGGCAATTTGAACGATCCAGCGTTTGTAGTCGTCGAAAAACTGACGGCGATCCGCT
>JBLINP010000286.1:0-5944 GCA_047639415.1 Planctomycetota bacterium
GCCTTTATCGGCTCGAGCCCGATTCGACGTTTCGCCGAGGGCTGGGACATGAAGGACATGCTCAAGCTCTCTAAGGACGCCGTTGAGTTTTGCGTCAAGAACGACTTGCCTTGCATGTTTGTCACGGAAGACACGACGCGTGCACACCCGGACGACGTGCGAGCGCTCTACACCACAGCGATAGAAGCCGGCGCCAAACGCATTTGCATCTGCGACACCTGCGGACACTCGACGCCCGAAGGCGTTCAAGCATTGGTCTCCTTCGTCAAAGACCTCGTCGATGAACTCGGAGTTGATGTCGGCATCGACTGGCACGGTCATCGCGATCGCAACTTGGGTTTGATCAACACTCTGACTGCCTATCGCGCCGGTGCAACTCGATTGCACGCCACCGCACTTGGAGTGGGCGAGCGCGCGGGCAACACCGAGATGGATTTGCTACTCGTGAACTTCAAACTCTCCGGCGCGGTGACTCGCGACATGACGAAGCTGACCGAATACACCAAGAAAGCGGCCGAAGCTCTCAAGCTCACCATCCCGCACAACTATCCGGTCTTTGGAACCGACGCCTTTGAAACCGGCACTGGCGTTCACGCGTCGGCTGTGATCAAGGCCTTCCGCAAAGACGACGAATGGCTCGCCAACCGCGTCTATTCTGGAGTTCCCGCGGATTTATTCGGTCGCGAACAGACGATCAAAGTCGGGCCGATGAGCGGACGCTCCAACGTTTGCTGGGTGCTCGAAAAGAACGGCATTGAACCGACGGACGAGCGCGTGAAGAACGTTTTGGACATCGCCAAGGTCAGCCCGAAACTGTTGACGGACGAAGAAGTGCTCGCGGCGGCGAAGTAAATCGCTCTCGTTTCCGGCTCGTTTGTTTACGAACGGGCGAATTCTGATTCGAACTGATTGGTTGTTCGTTTGCGAACAACCGGCCACACCCGAAAAACGACCTCACTGGCGTCACCGTGAACCCGCAGGTTTTTGAGAAGCATTCGAGATTCCGGGAATAAGCTCGAATTGGCAATTACGGCTCGAATTCGGAGTTTTCCGAACGCGGGGAAAGATCGAGTCTCTTTCGACGTCTCTGCTTACATGAATTGATTTCAGCCAGGGTTCTGCCTGCATTCGTTCATCGTGATCAAGATAAATCTAACGAATGGCCCTCCGATGGTGCTCGCTGCTTACTTATCCCTCGCCCTGCTATCCATTTCGACGCCCGTAAACGAGCCTGGCTCGCACACGCTGCCCGACTCAAAAATTAGGGTTCATGCCGACGACACCTTGCGCGAAGTTCTCGCGGACTGGACGTCCTTGGAAAATATTTCTTTGGCGTTTGATCAAAGCGTCGCCCCCGAACGATTCGAATCTCGATGCGGATTGCTCGCAGACATAGATCTTCAAAACTATCAAATCAGCACCTTCTTCGAGACTTTGCTGGCATCTCATGGCATCGCCTTGACGGAGGTTCCTACCGACGGCGACCGGCTTCTGATCGCGCACGATTACTTCAGCGCTATTGATTCGGTACCGATCGAGCGAACCGATGAAATTAGGGAGTTCAAAGCGCATCCAGCGTTGAGAATGCGCACGGCCGCATCCTTCCAAGGCCACGATGAGCGGCAATTGCCCACTCTGCTCCGGATTCTTACCAGAATGATGAAGCCTGCGAGTGGATCCACTCGAGAAACTCTTCAGCTCCAAAGTCCTGGCGTCTTTGCCTACGACGTTGTGAACGTGCTTCGCGCGACCGACCCGAATACCGCAGATATGGCCTCGTTCAGAAGGATTGAACGAATCTTTCAAACACCTGTCGATTCGATTCAATTTGGGAACTTTAAAACCTTGCTCGACATGGTTCGTGTGTATGACGAAGCCACCAGCTTTACCATCGTGATCACCGAAGAGACCCGTCGCGACCTGCGTCAGCGTTCATTCGACATGAAGACTTCAATTGCTCTCGCGGAAGACGTTCACTCAATCGTCAGCAAAGTGCTCTTTGCGGCGGGCTTCACAACTTCGATCCCCTGCGACGAATCGAGCGTCCTCGCCATCTACAACGATACGGAAAGCCAATACGCCCGTCGATTGCCCGTCCAGTACGACTCGCGTGAAGATTTCGACAATCTCCCCTCGCTGTCCGTGTTCGTTCCCGTGAAGCTTGAAAAGAGCGACGGTCGTCTTCTTCCGGCGAAGCTACGTCCGCATGTGAAGGACGTGCGCACTACCGTCCTGATGAGCTTAGACTCACAGAGCCTCTTGTTGGGTGGCGCCGCAGGCTACCTTGCCGAACTTTGGTCGGTCATCGCTAGCGGCGACAAGTAGTCCTTATCAGCGGATTGAACCTCCGCTTGGTCGTTGCTCCGGTTGAGTTTCGACCGGCTCGACGCTCGACGGATTTGCGGCAGACAATCGCAAGCCCTGCGCCCCGGCGAAGAATTGAATGCCCTGTAAGTCGAGCGCTACCCCATCGATGCCTAAGCCCAACTCGTTGATGGCGAACGAACGCAGGAGCGAACCGCTCACCGGAATGGTTCCCATGGCTTCGATTGGCTAGTGAACGCAACTTGCCGTCTCGACTGGCTATCGCCCCGTCAGCTGGCGACGCGATCCTTCTCGCAACTCCAACAAATCTGGTAGTTCGCCTCGTTCACTTCGCCGCAAGCGCAGGTCCATTCCTCGCCACCGGTTTGCCCTCTTTCCTTATCGAAGGCGATCATGATTTCGGCAGCGCGAGCGGAATTGGCATTCGGCACCCAGATTTGCACTTCAAAGACTTCTGGAGCTGGAACTTCGGGCCATCCGACCGTGGTCGTCCCGCCCTTCGTCACAACCTCGATTCCCTCGGCTTCCAACTGCATGACTCGCATGGAGGCATCCATTTGAGTCAGCGCGTTGTAAATCATTACGTGAGTCTCAGATGTAGGCATAGGCACAATTATAGGCCAAAGATTCAGTTTTGCATTCCCTACGCTCAAGTCGCTCATACGCCCCCATAGCCGTTGCTCTAGCAGCTAAGCGGCGCGTCTGTCGGAGCCGTATGAAGCGTGAGTTGCGTAAACGGGATGCTCCAACCTTCTTCGTTGCAGACATCCACGAGCAACGCTTGAAGCGCTCGACTAATTTCAGAGTAACGCGGCGCGGCGTCACCGGAAAAATCAGCTAGGACGGCGTAGTCCAGAGATGAGGCACCGGCCTCCAAAAACTCGACCTTCAGTCCAAGCAAGAATTCGGGATCGAAACGTCGTTTGAGTCCAGCGCTTACTGCAGCGTGCATCTTCTTAGGAACCTCGTCCGTGCAGATCGATTGATATTCGTAATCGATGCCGAATCTTTGATTGACGCGGAAGCCTCGAGACAAGCACTCGAAGTTCGCTTCGAAGAACGCTGTTGCGGAATATTGAACCTTACTTCCGCCTTGAAGCTCGAGACGAACAGCTTCCGGCGACTGAAACTCAACACGCGCGAGACGAGAATCATCGAGCAAAACCCAATCGTTCAGGCTCGTGGGGAACCATCGTTCGCCCTTCGCAGTTGGGCGCGATCGAAGCTCGGTGAGATCGCGCAGGGGAATCCGTAGACGACCACCCTCGAGCTCCTTATTGACTAGTTGCGTGTTCAGCGAAAGTCGAGCTACGCGCCACGGAAGGCCGTGAACGGTGACTCGCTCGCCGTCCCTAACCGTTCCAAGGTTGAGCAAGATTTTGATCTGCTCGAAGAAGACAGGAATCGCGGTCTTACTCGCCCAGCCTAAACCCAAGAGCACCAAGATCGAGACGCCTAAGACCGCCCAGTCGCCAGACGAATAGAGCACGAGCATCGCGCCGCCCATGGCCGCCAAACCCGAAAATCCGAAGTACAGAACGTCGATCAGGCGTGCATAGAATTTGCGTTCTGCGCCAGCGGTCTTCCGCACCAACAAACGCGTGGCACGGTGTGCCGCTCGCAAGCCAAGCAAGGTCGCGAAGAACACTAAACCGGCTAGCAACAGGTTGAGCCCTCGTGTGCGAAAGAACTCGCCGAGAGCTTCCTGAGCGGAATCGACGAATGAAGCCTTTCTCGATTCGCGCTGTTCCAATTGAAATTGTGCGACGGTACGCCGGTTGTCCAATTCCTTTAGCCGCCCCTGCCAAGCATCGCGCGATTCTGTGAGCGCATCGATAACGTCGGGTTGCGACTCAACCCGGTTCGACACTTCGATCAAGCGATTCAAATGATCGATTGCGTTTTGAGCGAGGCCCTCGTGTTCCGTAGCGTAATCCATAGCCGCGCGCAACCGCTCCATCTCTCGCGGGGCTTCTGTCGCGCTACGCAACTCCGACAGAATCGGTTGAAGCAAACTCTCCAGCTCTCCAATGAGGTCGAACTCGCTCTCACTGCGCAAATAGAATGCGCTGACATCGATGCCCGTCGCCACGGATTCAAAGTCATGAACCAGCTTGTCGATATCGGCCTGCATTTGCCTCAATTCGTCCAGCTGCTTCAATCGAAGCTCGCCGGTTAACTCCGGATCGAAGTTATCGCGCAGCCTTTGAAGTTGAGCTTGCTTCGTCTTTCGAGAATCCCGTAGAGCTGAAAGCGTGGCGAGTGAGCGTTCGACAAAGTCTTCGTCGAGCGTTACGGCAGACGCGGACGCGGATGTAGATGAAGGTTCAACTTGGGGCTCTTCGCCGGTCTCTAATTCCGCGTGGAGCTCCGCTGCAGGTTCGATTAGCGAATCAGATTCGATCTGCGCCGCAGCTTCAGCTTGAGCTTCGGCATCAACTTGAGCGACGGGTATCAGAGCGATGCTCGAAACGAACAGAAGGGAGGTCAACATCATCGCAATAGGTGGTTTCGGGCCGGCGAGCCATTCGAACGTAAAGTGGCGCTCTGAGCGCGGCTCTCACGGTACACAACAATTGCGACTCGGTTCCAGCCGCAAACATCCCGTGTCTGACGATGTGAAAGCTTCTGCTTTTCCGTACTCTGAAAGAATGCGCAAAACCATTCGTGGAGCCGTCCTCACCGCTTTATCCGGCCTTTTGCTTTGCCTTCCGGTTGCCGCCAGCGAAGCCCGGAAGGTGGAATTCAAGTCCGGCGACGATCTACTGATCACCGGCGACATTTACCTGGTCTCCGAAGATCCCGAAACGCCCTTGATCGTCCTTTTCCACCAAGCGGGCTGGAGTCGCGGCGAATACAAGGAGATCGCTCCGCGTTTGGGCAAGCTCGGCTACAACTGCTTGGCCATCGACGCTCGCTCTGGAGGCGAGATCAATGGAGTTTCGAATGCAACCAAAGTACGTGCAGACGAAGCAAAGCTCGGGACGACCTACGTTGATGCTCTACCCGATCTGATTGCAGCACTCCAATACGCGCGCGACGAACTCCCGAAAGCCAAGTTGATCGCGTGGGGCAGTTCCTACTCATCAGCCTTGGCTCTAAAAGTGGCGAGCGATCATCCCGAACTCGTCGACGGCGTTTTGTCATTTTCGCCCGGCGAATATTTCAGCCGACAGGGACAACCCAAGGATTGGATTACGTCGGCGGCGAAGAACATCGCTTGCCCTGTTTTCATCACATCGGGCAAGGGCGAGCGAGAAAGCTGGCAGCCGATTTTCGACGCGATTCCAGGCGACGACAAAACCTTCTTTCTGCCCACAACAGAAGGCAATCATGGCTCGCGAGCGCTTTGGAAGCAGTTCGACGACAGCGCTGCTTATTGGGAAGCGGTGGAAGCTTTTTTATCCAAGTCGTTCCCCTGCGAATAACCGGCGTTGCGTTGAGTTCGCCTGGGTAGAAACGGAAACGGGGCACTGTTTGTAAAAAAACCGGCCTAGACGGCGCCACATACACGATTCCCGGTCCGTCGTAATTCGTTGCCGTGTGTGCCAATAGGTTCTGAAACCAAGCGATTGTCACGAAGATCGGCGAAATCTGGCGGTCGAGGGCAGTGGCGGCG
>JBLINP010000287.1:0-5929 GCA_047639415.1 Planctomycetota bacterium
GTCCTCGACGACCTTACAAGGTCGTCTGCGGGGGCAAGTATCTGCAAAGTGCCAGCAGGAACCAATTCGAGGCGTTTTGCCTCGCGGTTCATGAATAATCCGGGCTAGTTCGGCATCAATTATTCGCCGACGAGTTCGGCAAGTTCGCGGGTTGTTGCGGGCCCATGTCCAGCGTAGTGATTATTCGAGTAAACGTAGGTTTCTGGGACGCGCTGCCGAAGGTCGTTTAAAAGTGCTGCCCAGCGTTTCAAGCGTGCCGATTGATCGAGCACAATTTTGTCAAAGATCTTGGTCTTGGCATCGACGGCCTTGCGGTCGCCGATGAGGCGACAGTAAGTGAAATCCGTCGTGACCAAATCGAATTGCTTCGCGAGATCGGCGGGGTGCGGCATGTAGAGCAAGTCGACGAGCACCAGTGCCATGCGCCGGTCTTTTAAGAAATCGAGCAAGGTCTGATCGATCCAGTTCTTGTTGCGAATTTCGACGCCATAGCGGAAGTTGTCGGGCAAGCCTTGCGCGTATCTGTCGAGTCGTTCAAGGAACAGGTCGCGATGAGCAAAGGCTTCGCGATTGAGGTAAGGGAATTGCAGCACGAGCGGGCCGCATTTCGGGCCTAGCGCGGACATGGAGCCGAGGAATTGCTTAGTCGAGGCGTCGGCAAATTCGGGCAGCAGAATTTTCGAACCGTCAGGTCGGGGACCTTGGCCTGCGTGAACGATTGCGCGGGGAAACTTCGCGCTCAGTTTGAAGCCGTCGGGAGTTTTGCGCTCCCAACCTTCAACCACATGCCGACTGGGCGGGTGGTAGTAGGTGCTGTCGACTTCGACAGTGTCGAATTGCTCTGAATAGACGTTGAGGAAATCACCGGCCTTAGTGCCCTTCGGATAAAAGGGACCGAGCCAGCCCTTGGAGGACCAACTCGACGTACCCAAGCGAATCGAGCCCTTTTGAGGCGTGTTCATTCGACGTACCCCAAGTCTTGAAGAGCTTTGAGGTTCGCGCCTGAGAGTTCTCCCTCGCCGTCCGATCGCAATCCCGTCGCCAGTCGATCGGTCAATAGTTTTGAGAGCCGCTTTACCGTCTCGATTTCGGTTGCGGCCAGATTCGTGCGCTCGTTCGGGTCTTGATTCAATGCGAAGAGCTCGGTCTCCAATCCAATTCCACGCCCCTTCTCTGTCGGTAGAATCAACTTCCAGCCGTCGTGCGATTGAATGGACTGCACCCAACGAGTGGCTGAAACAGCGAAATCGGCGGGTTGACTGCGAGAGTCTTTGAGAATGGGCAACAAGCTGGTACCGGTGATTCCGGATGGAATCGGGAGGTCGCACAACTCCAAAAGAGTGGGGAGTATGTCGACGTTTTCGACAGGCGAATCAATTTCAATACCCTCTGGAACCCCAGCGCCGAAGAGGATGATCGGCACGTGAACCAACTCTTGGTAGAGATGATTTCCATGCGTCATCTTGTGAGTGTTGAGCAGCGTCGGAGGTTCGGCTTGTGTTTCGCCGACGGGGTAATTGCGGTGTGCCCAAAGACCTTCACCATGATCGGACGCAATGACAATAACGGACCGATCGTAGAGACCGGCCTGGTCGAGCGCGCGGGTCAATATATCGAGCTTGGAATCAACGAGACGAATGTCGTCGTCGTATCCGTCCACCGCCCTTCGAATGGTCGTTCGCGACGAGTCATCGTTTTGAAGCTCATCGGTACGCGTTACGGATTGATAGTAATCGTCTAGCTCGGCGGGCAACTCTCCGCCCAGTTTGATGAAGTGCTCATACTCGGGCGCTGGGCCATAGGGATCGTGAGGGTCAACCCAATGCACCCAGGTTAACGTTGGACGTTGAGCGGACCGTGCAATCCATTGACTGATCTCACGAAAGTCCGCGTCCGGCACGAAATGGTCGAAGCCTCTTCGGAAACCATTCTCTTCATTGTGCAAAATCGGATTGACGACAAAGGCGCCGGTGCGATACCCGGCTTTGGAAAACAACTCCGGAAGACTTGGAAGTTCTTCCGGAATCGACAAGCGCTCTTCCAGAATGTGTCGACCGGTAAACATCGAAACCATGCTCGGTGCAGTCCACGAACTTTGGGACGTGGCGCGCGTAAACCGTGCGCCGCGTTTCGCGAGTTGATCGATGTGAGGAGAGGTCGGACGAGCATAGCCGTAGCTAGTTAGATGGCTGGCCCGCAGCGTGTCGATTACGACCAACAACACATGCTGGGGAGGCTCGATCGGGGGGCTGCAACTCGCGTTCAGCAGGAGGAGTAGCGCGTTGATTCGGATCGCGCCGCTGGATAGGGAGACTCGCATTGGCACTATTCTGCCTGCCGCAAGCCGTAATGGCGAGCAAGTTGAATGACGGAACTCCTGAAATAGAGGGGGCTTGCGAAGCTTTGACCGCGATCGGGAAGTGCCAGCAGATTCGTCCGATTGGGGTCTGCAGGCGAGATGGCGGGAGGGTTACAGAGTGAGTGCTCCAGGCGTCGATAGTGGCGATAGATCGCTTCCCCCTTCCCCTTCGTGCCATGCGCAAATTTTTTCCAATCCTGCTCGCCCTTTCCGTTTCCTTGATCCCAGCCTGTGGAGAACCTTCAGCGGTTTCGATTCAGGCGGTCAACAATTTGATCAGTAAGCGGCCGACTGACGTAGCGCAGAAATTCATCGATGCGTTGATCTCTCGGGACAAGCCACTTCTGATGAGTACGTTGACCGATATTGCTTACCAGCAAGTCGGGCAAACCGGTGGGTTGGCTTTCCGGATTGATCGAAACGAAATGCTGCAAGCAATCATCGTCGACGAGTTCATCGATCACGAGAACGCATCCGTCGAGGTCGAATCTAAGCTGAATCGCGGAAGGCACGTAATGTCGATCAAAATGCGAAAGCATGATCGCACATGGGGAGTTTACGGGGTGGCATTCGTGGAGGACCAACACGAGCGCTTGGTGAATTTCGAAGCAGGCAGCGCACAGCTTGCTGGTGCAAGAGCGATCCGGGATTCCGGTCGGAGTCGAACAGATCAACGTTTCGGTCGTCACTCGGGAAGTCAAACTAGTCGCGTAGCTACGGAGCGCTTGGCCTATGACGCGTTGGTTGCGTTCACGCTGGATGAGCATGATGCGGCGTGGCAGTTAGAAAACCCGCCGAGTCCCGCATCGGCGCGCGAGTTGCTCCACGAAGTAGTTGGATCTTCAGGCCTTCGTTTTGAAGAGGGTCGTTATGCAAGACGACTAGGGCAAGAGCTCGTGCTTGAATTGGCTGGACTCGGAAAACTGAAAGCCATCGAAGTCATTTGCAACGAGATCGGTTTGATTCCCGTCTACCCAGATCAGCTTGAGCACTCGAGCGATGAGCTGCCAGCTCTCCGATTTTATGAGGGGCATCGCGATTGGCCCGTGACCTTCGTGGGACCATTCATGCTCGAGATAGAGAACCTACAAATCTCCGAATCCGACGCATCCGGTGAGTTAGTTTTGGCGGTTCGAGCTTTGGGGCTTGCTCCCGCGATGCTGGCTGCTAACGAGTCCATGATTCAACTCCTTAGCCCCTTGATCGTGCAGAACGAGGATGCTCTCAACATGTTGAAGGAGCCGGGACAGGTTTACTTCACCAATCCGCAGTTGGAGGATGGGCTATTCATCGACAGAACGCGGTACGAAATCGTCGGCGTTGAAGAGGGCATGGACAGGCTCGACTCGGTCGAGGGCTCGGTGATCTTGCGTCGTCCGACGGCCGTTTATCAGGGACAGTTCCCGGATAAAGCTGCGCGGCGCGGTTTGACCCTGGAGCTTGGCCCTTGGCAGTTGGAGTGGAAGCAAAAGGGTCCGCTCAACCGGTTCGAACTACGAGGTGATGACGGTGATTATCAGCGCGTCCATGTTCGCTTCGCACCGAGTTCGGCTCTCGGAGCTCCGCTCGAAATTCAATCACAAATGGCCTTCGCAGAGTCGGATCACCTTTGGGCGGATATGGACACGGACGAAACTCCGTCAGCACTCGCGGCCAAGGTGTACGAAGTCAAATCGGAGGAGTATCCCTTTCGTTTCGACGACGTTCTGTTTCCAGCGCAACTCGATTACTCCGAAGAGTGAGCTCCTCGTCTGGGGTTTGACTGCTTAAGCGCGCAGAAGCCTCGACAATCGTTCGAGTCGCCCAACCGAGTCTTTGAGCCCGCCGAGGCGATTGCGCTGGACCCATAGTTCGCGATGGACTGCGCAAAGTTTGTCCAACGCCCGACTCAGTTCGTTTCGCTCTTCGACGACGATGTCTTCAAGTCGGCCTGTAGATGTACTCAAGCGAGCGAGTCCGAGCTTGCATCCTAGCCGCATGAGATTTGCCGACCACATGAACTCATCCCGCTCGAGCGAGCGAGGACAGTCGACAGCCGCGAGCGAATCCGTCGCTGCATCGATCGCAAGCAGACAGGCTTCGATGCCGGCTTTGGTCAAACCGGGTAAGCGTTCGTGAGGCAGGGGCTCTTCGGCAAAATGAATTAAGAAGAACGGAACGCTGCCGTTGACCGAGTCCACTTCGGCTGCGAGGTGAGCGTCGCCCAAATCGAGAGCGATGCGTCCAAGTCGACCTGCGCGATCTTTAAAAATGGTGCGGTCTAAATGCGTCGCGAGTTCGTCGGATGTGGGGGTGTTCGCTGAATTCCATGCAACGGAAGCGCCAAGGATGAAGCCCGCGTAACTGACGGATAACGGCTGCCAATGACCATTATCCCCCCAATCGGTGATCATGTAGCCCTCTGCACCCTCTGCAAATCCCGCGCAGCCCGCCCTTTTGAGGTTTCCAAACGCGTTGCTGGTGCGACCGGCAATGCTATTCCAGCTGCTGGTGCCCGGACATACGTAGTAACGCGATACCGCAGAGGCGAGCAGTTTTAATTCCGCTTCAAAGGGGTGGTCGGCTTCGTAACCCCACGCCATCGCAATCACATCGTCCGGCAACTCCGCGACATGTTCCGGATAGCTCAATATCCACTCCGCCCAGAACTGCATTTCCCGTCCGTGCTTGTGAGCAAGCAATTGAACGGCCTTAAGATAGTTCAGGAAAACGCGCGGCTTGCCCAATTGGTCGCATTCGCTTTTGGATCGCCCCCAACCGAGATCCATGGGTTCGTCCAAGCCAACGTGAACGAGCTTGCTCGAAAAATTGGGAAGCAATTGATCGTAGAGTTCCTCGATCAGTTCGAGGCTGCGCGGATCGGTCGGGCACAAACTGAAAGGTTCGGGATCAGGGCAGAAGGGATGAATTATTCCTTCGGGAACTTCAGAGAGCGGGCGATAGCGGTCAAGCTTTAGCCATCGATGAAAGTGTGCCAAACTGTTTTGATTGGGCACCAATTCGATAAAGCGCTCGCGGCAATATCGATCGAGAGTCCGAATTTCAGGCGGAGTGAATGCGCTCGCCTCGCCCCAAACTTCTTCGTGGCCTTCGTATGCGAAGACGTGCTCCATGTAGAGTTGCAGTTGATTGAGCTTCCAACTCGCCATGTAATCGACCAACTCGAACAAGGTCTGCATGAGCGGAACTTTGTCGCGACTTACGTCCAACGAAATCGCTCGATGCGAAAAGTCGGGCCAATCTTCGATGGATATCTCGGGTAGCTCGATGACACCGTTTTCTAGCCGGCCTGCGAGGGCGGCGAGGCTTTGCAGCCCGTAGAAAATGCCCGCCTCATCAGTACCGGAGAGTCGAACGCCTGACTCCCGAATTTCCAGGCGGTAGCCCTCGGTTCTTTGCGAGCCGCAGAGGGTGAGTTCGGGACGAAGCTCGACGACTAGGGCTTTGGCGGTGCGAGCCTCGTCCGGGCCTCTCAGAATGGGGCAGGCCCGAATCGCGCGAACCAACGCTTTCGACAATCCTGCAGTCCCGGCCTTTATACCTGACGGGAATTGAAGCCAAGCGCCGGTG
>JBLINP010000288.1:0-5916 GCA_047639415.1 Planctomycetota bacterium
TCCTCGGCAATCTCCGGATCGATGCCCTCGTGCTCAATACCCTGTGAGGCGATCGCCGCGTTCTGTTTGTGCCAGGCCTCAGCCACCTTGCTGAGCTGCGCGACTCGATCAATTTCGGTCGACGACAGATCGCGATCGTCATCGACATCCGCTTGTCGATTGAACAAGAGCGTCGAACCATCCTGATCCCAAATCAGTTTCCACGGGCCGTCGATGACTGCAATTTTGGGTTGGGCGCCCGGGTTGTAGCGACCCGTACTGAATACCGGCCGAACATCATCCGTTGATTGGGCCAACATGCGCGGAACCAAAGATTGTCCGTCCCACAGCGATCGTCGTTTTGGAGGCAACGCACAGATCTGGGACAAAGTGGGCATCACGTCGATTGTCGACGCGGGCAAGTCATCGATGTGCGCGTCTGCGCCAGGCCACCAAAAGAGCAGTGGAATATCGATACTCTCCGCGTAGAGATGTTTGCCGTGTCCATACGAGCCATGCTGACCGATCGCTTCGCCATGGTCCGATGTAACCACGATCAAGGCCTCCTGTTCGCGAGCGTGATCGAAGACTTTTCCGAGTAAGGTGTCGGTCGTTTCAAGATTCGCGCCGTATAAATGTTCGATGTGTGCACGCTCGAACTCTTCCAATTCGCGGTCGCCAAAGACATCGGCAAACTTGAACTCTTCATTGCGATCGCCGTGAGCTAGTGAGCAGTTCGCAAGCTCGTCCAACCGCTTGAGCGCAGTCTTATTGGGATCGTAGGGCGAGTGAGGGCGACGCAAGTGAAGATAGACGAACCACTTCTCGTCGCGGTGCTGCTCCAACCATCGCATCGTATGCGTGATGGTTTGGCCGGCACGCCCAGGTTGGCCAGCGCCGTAATATAAGAATTTATCGAAGCCTTGATTGAACCCGAATTGGGGCGATGCATAGGCCATTTGAACGAAAGCTGCCGTTGCGTAGCCGGCTTCCTGGAACTGTTCCGCCGTTGTAATTGCACTCTCGTCTAGACGATGCTTCCTGGTGACGACGCCGTGACTTTCTTGCAGTTGACCGGTGAAGAGCGACGCGGTTGAAGGAAGTGTCCACGTGTTGTTGGAAAACGCGCGCGAGAACATCACTCCATTCGCGGCAAGCGAATCAAGGTTGGGAGTCTGCGTGGCTTGACTGCCATAGCAAGAAAGGTGCTTGGAGTGCGTGGCATCCGTAACGACGAGCAGGACGCGTTTAGGGATCGGAATCGTTTGCTCGCAACTGCTTCCGAGTAACGAAAGGCAGCCGAGTAACGTGGCGAACTTGAGAGGGTTGCGACTTCTTGACTTCACTTGCGAAAGGATACGTGGCTCCGCTTGGCCTGTCGTCATTTCCTTGATCAGGCGTGAGCATTCCGGGTAGAAACGAAACGGCCCGGAACGCGCGAACGCCTTCCGGGCCGTTATTTGAGCCGGAAGTTTTCTAGCTAGCAGCGACAGCGCTCGCCACAGCTTCGGTCAGCTTGGGCAAGATTTCGAATGCGTCCCCGACGATTCCGAAGTCGGCGATTTTGAAGATCGGAGCGTCGGCGTCCTTGTTGATCGCGACGATCACTTTCGACGTCTTCATGCCCGCCAAGTGTTGAATCGCGCCGGAGATGCCGACGGCGATGTAGAGCTGAGGCGAGACGGTCTTGCCGGTCTGGCCGACTTGCTCGCCGTGCGGACGCCAACCGGCGTCGACGACGGCGCGACTCGCGCCAACAGCGGCGTTGCCAAAGGCAGCGGCGAGATCTTCAATCAACTTGAAGCTCTCGGCGTCCTTCATGCCGCGTCCACCGGAGACGATGACCGGTGCGTCAGCAACGTCGAGCTTACCGCCTGCCGCCGCGCCGATTTCTTTCAAGAGTGCCAGGAAGTTGCCGTTCGTCGCGGTTTCACTGACTTCTGCACTGCCGTCCGTATCGACCGGCGTGAAGTTGTTGCGACGCAAGGTTACGCAGCACACGGGAGCCGTCGACTGCAGGGTCGCGATCAGTTTGCCCGCCATCCAGGGGCGCACCATCGTGAAAGCGTCGCCCTCGAGAGAGAAGCTCGTGCAATCGCTGAAGAGTGTCGAGTCGAGATGTGCAGCGACGCGCGGAGCGACGTCGCGGCCGAGTGAGGTGGCCGAAGCGACGAAGGCTTGCGCGCTTTGTGCTTGGACGATGCCAGCAAGGTCAGCGGCGAGGCGATCCGGGCTGTAATCATCAGCACCGGTCAAAACGACAACGCTTTTGGCGCCGTGTGCGCCGAGAACGGCGGCGGCGTCAGCAGCGCCTGCGCCAGTGACAACGCCAACGACGTCAGCGCCGGTGGAATGCGCGGCTCCGAGAGCTTCAAGTCCGGCAGCGCGCGGCGCGCCGCTCTTCTGATCGACAAAGGTAACGATAGTAGTCATGGGAAGATCCTTTAAAGAACTTTGGCTTCGGTTTGGAGGGCGGTCATCAGGGCGTCAACGGCATCGGGGCCTTCGCCAACGATGCGGCCTGCGGCGCGAGCAGGCGGAAGCGCAACGCTCACGACTTCTGCTTGGCTGCCTTCACCGCTGGCAGCGACTTCTTCGACCGGCTTCTTCTTCGCGGCCATGATTCCCTTGAGTCCGGCGTAGCGCGGCTCGTTCAAATCTTTTTGGCAAGTGATGACAGCGGGCAACGAAAACTCGTAAGTCTCGACACCAGCTTCCGACTCGCGCTTGGCCGTGCCCTTGCCCTCTTCGAGTTCGAGTTCGATGACATCCGTCACGCAAGCCCATCCGAGGTAAGTTGCGAGCATCGGTCCAACTGCCGCGTTGTCGCGATCCGTCGCTTGGCGACCTGTGAACACAACTTCGGCACCAAGCTCTTTGATCTTCTCCGCGAGCACCTTCGCAGTGCTGCGGCAATCGCGCACAGTCCACTCGTCGTCGGTCAGGATCACGCCCTTGTCGGCACCCTTGGCCAAGCACTCGCGAATTTCCTTCGTGGCCGCCGACGATGCGATGGTGAGCACAGTGACTTCGCCGCCGAGCTTTTCCTTCGTTTGGACGGCCTGCTCAACGGCGATTTCGTCGTAGAAGGAGGTCATGTATTCGACTCCAGTGGACTCGAGTGACTTGCCATCGGCCGCGACCTTGGCTTGCGTCTCGGTCGTGGGTACGCGCTTGATGCAGGCGACGATATTCATGGGATGAAGCGATTGGTTCTTCGTTGAGTGTGTGCGGAGGCGCGACTTGCGATATCCGCTCGCATGCGCTCTTTGCCGAAAGGCCGAGCAAATGCACCTTGGAGCGCGAAGCGACCGTTTTAGCGCTTATTTGAGCGCGGACTCGATCGTCCCGTTCCAAAGATTGGGCAAAGAGATTACTCGCGGCCTCCGAAACGGGCAAGCCGAGAGGGCGGATCGAAGGACTAATTTGGGACGCGGAATCGTTCGAAGGCGCCCGATACTGGGATTGGCTGCCGGCTGCGTCTCGGTAGGGCCGTAAGCGACGGGCGCTTACTCCTCGATCGTTTCGAGCTCTTCGTCGAAGTCGATGAACTCGGGATCGTCTGCCAATCCCATTTCTTCCTCGGCAGTCACGCCCTGAATCGGCTTATCGAAACTGTGTCCGAGGTAAACCTCACGTACCTTGGGATCGGCCACCAACTCATCGGGCTTGCCTTCTTTGATAATCACGCCCTGGTGGATGATGTAGGCCCGATCCGTGCTCTGCAGCGTTTCGCGCACGTTGTGGTCGGTGATGAGGATCCCGATGTCGCGCTCTCGCAGTTGATCGATGATGGCCTGGATTTCCTGTACAGCGATGGGAGCCACACCCGCAAAGGGTTCATCGAGCAGCAGCGCGGCGGGCTCCGTCGCGAGTGCACGACTAATCTCGAGCCGACGACGTTCACCACCCGAAAGCGTGTCCGATTTGCTGTCGGCCAACCAGAGAATGTCGAGTTCGTCGAGCAACTCGTCCGCGCGCTGATTGCGCTCTTTTCGCGAATAGGGCATGGCTTCGAGCACGGCGAGCACGTTGTCGCGCACGGTCATGCCGCGAAAGATGCTCGCTTCTTGGGGCAGGTAGCCCATGCCCGTCCGAGCGCGAACGTACATCGGCAGCTTCGTGCAATCCTTGCCATCCAGCCAAATCTTGCCGCGATCGGGCGTTTCGAGCCCAACCGTCATTCTGAACGTGGTGGTCTTGCCGGCACCGTTGGATCCGAGCAAGCCGACGATTTCGCCGGCGCGAACCTCGAAGGAGACGCCGTCCACCACGCGACGGCCTTTAAAGGCCTTTACGAGGCCTTCGACTTCGAGCAATGCCTCGTGTTTTTTCGCGGGGGTTCGGGATGCCATTCGGGTGAGTCTAGTGAGTCCAGAGGGTTAGGTCGCCTCTGTTGATAAGTCGTGGAGAACTGGGGAAAAGCCGTAGATCGGTCTGCCGAGAGGAGAGAGTGCTTGCTCGAATGGATTGAGCCTGGGATCCGGTTACAGAGTGTTATGAGAAATTTTGGATCTGTAACTCACTGTTATCAAATGCCTTGAATTGGATGTTTCAAAGTTTTCTGTGGCTTGGGTCTGGACCACGGGGGGATTCTCGATCTTGGGATGGGCTTTTGGTCGTGAGTTGAGCAGCGCTTTACGAAAGTCTGAGTTGTGGACAATGCACTCGATTTTTGTGCGAGCGCAACTCAAATTGCTGGCCCTCTATCTGCGATGTTCGGGTCCTAATTGAGCCAACTATGTCGCCAAATGCCCATGGACGGCTTAAAAGGCCAAAACACCGCCAATGCGCGCCCTCGGATCAGGTCGCGAGGCACCGTCGGTTGGCGAATTCGACTGACCTGTCGAGCTCCTTCGGGCAGCTGCACGCGGTCGCCCCACTGGTTTCGAAGGAATTGAACGGCATTGCCTTCCAGATCGGTTCCCTTGGAGGGATTCTCACCCTGCGCACGGTAATTGCCCGTCAACGTCTGGAGTTGGCCGTCCGCATCCTTCCATTCGTAGGTGACCGCAAGCCATTCGCGGCTATCCGCAGACGCTTGAGTGTTGTCGCCCATCATGAAGTAGTGGCTCTCCGCTATCGCAGTGCTTTCGCCACTCGTTAGTCCCTTGAGGTAATAGACGTCGCGAAAGACTTGGACGTCGCTTAGGTCGGCGCCTGTGCCCGTGACGTCAAGTTCGACGAACGAGTTTTGAATCGCAACGGGTTCGATGGCGAGTTCACAAAGCGTTTCACCGTCGACTTCCAACGACAGATGGTTATCCAAGTTTTGTGCAGCGATGTTCACTGTAGAACCGGCGCTTAGTTTCCATGGCTCGGCCGATACATAAGCGAGCTGTAAACCATCGGCTAGCGACAGAACTTCGATGTTCGGTGAAGCGTTGGATTCCGCGGCCGGACCAGGAAAGGTGAAGCGATACTTGAAGTCACCTTCGACGATTATGGCGACGAACTCTTCACATCCCGCGAGCGCTTCAAAGTCGGCTTGAACGCGCAGATCTCCAACCGGCTTCGTACTAAAGCGCGTGGTTGAATCTTGGCGAACAGCGTCAGGATAACCATGAGAGTAGCCATTCGTGATGGATGGCTTGTCGGCTAAAAACCGAACTGTGCCGTCTTCACGGGCTTCAATCTCGCGTTTGGTTAACTTCCACCGCGCGCCTCCGCTTTGAACGCGCCAACTCGAAAGACTGGGGTCGTCGCGATCGATGGCTTTCCACATTTCATCTTGAACGTCGCGCGATCGATTCGGAATGACCCAATCTTCGCTGTCGGATCGCCGCACCCAAAGATCGCCATGTTCAATGCGAATCTCTTCGCCGGGTAGGCCAACGAGCCGTTTGACCATATTGCGCGAGCGCTCGATCGGATGCTTGAACACCACGACTTCCCAGCGTTCCGGGTCGCGCATGCTGAACGAGAACTTGTCGACCA
>JBLINP010000289.1:0-5869 GCA_047639415.1 Planctomycetota bacterium
ATGAGTCAGTTTGCCTAGCCCGGATTATTCATGAACCGCGAGGCAAAACGCCTCGAATTGGTTCCTGCTGGCACTTTGCAGATACTTGCCCCCGCAGACGACCTTGTAAGGTCGTCGAGGACGCCAGTATCTGCAAAGTGCCAGCAGGAACCAATAGACCGGCAGTGCCGGTCGTTCGTGGTGTTTGGTCCGCGTGTTCATGAATAATTCGGGCTAGCTCGGTATTTTCGCGGAAGGCTTCGATCCGAACCAACGACTTTGCTCCGTAGGTCGAACGAAACTCATCATCGCGCGACGTGGCGCATGCGGAGATCAAGCAGGCGAGCGAACAGACGAGGACAATGCACTTACTCATTCGAGTTCAGCTTAGCGAGCGACTTAAAAGCCCGCGTGATTAGACGCAAAAAAGTCCCTCCGCTTGCGCTACTCCAACGAGTAGCGAAGCCAAATCACTTCGAAAGCGAGCCGTGCCTCGACGGCTCATTACCCAGCGGTTGCGCCCAACCCAATCGGTCGCGCAGACGTCGATATGGATCCAAATCGGGCATCGTGAGCAACGGATACGGAACCGGATGGCGCCTCAAATGCACGCGATCACCGGGCTCGATCGGATAATAGGACTGGCCGTCCGAAACCAAGGTCGTGATGCCCGACGCGTAAGTCAGTTCGAACGTCAAGTCGGCGTCCGGTTGCAAGACGATTGGGCGACTCGCCAAACCTTGGGGACAAATTGGCGTGACGAGCATCGCTCCGACACCGGGCAACAAAATCGGACCTCCCGCTGAAAGCGAGTAAGCCGTCGAACCACTGGGCGTGGCAACGATCAAACCGTCTGCGCGATAATCGGTGACCCAGGTTTCGCCCACGGTCAAAGACACGGTGAGCATGCGTTGGTGCGCCGCGCGATTGACGATGACGTCGTTGAGTGCAACCCCACCGCTCGCCGGTCCGCGTTTTGATTCGATTTCAAAAGAGATGCGCATGCGTCCTTCGATAACACCTTCGCCTGCCAGAACGCCCGCGACGGTCTCACGCCAATGCGAAACGGGCGTGGAGGCGAGGAAGCCGACGCGGCCAAAGTTGATGCCGAGCGTCGGGACTGGTTGTTCGCCGAACGCGCGCACGACCGTCAACATCGCGCCGTCTCCGCCCAGAACGATGACCAAATCAAATGCGGGCGCCGGATCTTCTCCGGACTGAAGCTCTTCAAACTTCGATTGAAAGTCGAGGAGCGGTTGCAATTCGACGTGCTTGATACGCGAGCGCAACCAGGGCAAGAGTTCCTCGGTGAACTCGCGAACCACCGACTTATCCATGTCGGCCACCACGAGCGTGCGATGCACCGAACCGTGGTCGGGCGCACCCATCGCGGTTCCTAGAATCCCGCTGCCTGTGGGCATGTCGGGACTCAAACGAGCTTGGGACGCAGCAGTTGAACGACGTTGCTTACGATCGATTCGGCGTCGAGGCCGACCGCCGTAAGCTGCTCTTCACGCGTCGTCATGTGGTCGATGTAACGATCGGTAATACCAATCACTCGAACCCGAGAATTGTGCCGGGGCAATCGGTTCCAAGACTCCAGCAGAGCCGAGCCGAAGCCCGTCGCGCGCTGGTGCTCCTCGACCGTCAAGATCCAGCGATAGTCACGCATGTTCTTGGCCAACAACTCTTCGTCGATCGGCTTAGCGAAGCGCGCATCGACTAGACCGATGTTGACGCCACGTTCGCGCAAAGTTTCGACAGCAATGGCCGCTTCTTCAACCATTGCGCCGTAAGCCCAAATGACGAGCTCTTCGCCATCGATGAGAGTTTCGGCGCGGCCGACTTCCAAGGGCTCGCGTTCGTCCGCTGCGATGCGTTCGTGCACGACGCAGTTGCCGCGCGGATAACGAATACCAAGCGGACCATCGTGATTGAGTCCAAAAGCGATCATGCGTTTCATGTCGGTTTCGTCGCGCGGTGCTGCCAAAACCATGTTCGGCAAGCCGCGCAGATAACCAATGTCGAAGACGCCATTGTGCGTCGGACCGTCTTGCCCCACCAAACCGGCGCGGTCCATGCAGAACAGCACGGGCAGGTTTTGGAGCGCGACTTCTTGGAAGACTTGATCGAAACCGCGTTGCAGGAAAGTCGAGTAGATGGCAACGACGGGACGCATTCCCGCTTTGGCCATTCCCGCTGCAAAAGCGATCGCGTGTTGTTCGGTGATTCCGGTGTCGTGGAATCGAGACGGAAAGCGCTCTGCGAAGTCGACTAAGCCCGTGCCCGACGGCATGCCCGCAGTGACGACTTGAACGCGAACATCGCTCTCGGCTCGCTCAGCTAGAGACTCGGCGAAAGCGCCCGTGAATGACTTCGCGGAAACTTTGGTCGCCGCCATAGCGTCGATTTTCTGTGCTTCCGGACTCTTGCGCGCTTTCACGCCATGAACGCGTTCGGGATGCGTCGGTGCACTCGGATGTCCCTTGCCCTTTTCGGTCAAGGTGTGCAGCAGCACGACGCCGTTCAATTCGGATACGCGCTTTAGATTCTCGGTCATCAACTTGACGTCGTGACCGTCGAGCGGGCCGACGTACGTCACGCCTAACTCCTCGAACACGTGACCTTGCACGATTGTGTGCCGCAAGACTTCACGCACTTGCTCAATCGTCGACTCGACCTTGCTGCCGATCAGCGGGATGGAGGACAACAGACCGTGAATCTCTTCTTGCGCGCGCTGAACCACGCGCGCTGAACGAATCCGTGAAAGGTAGCGCGCCAACGCGCCGACCGATTTGCTAATCGACCACTCGTTGTCGTTGAGGATTACGATCAGACGTTCGCCGGTAGAGCCGGCGTGATTGAGGGCTTCGAATGCAACGCCGGCACCCAAGCTCGCGTCACCGATTACGCTGACGACGTGCGGGCGATCCGGTTCGTGTGAGAGCGCCTTGGCCATGCCCAGGCCCAAGCTGATGCTGGTGCCCGCGTGGCCTGTGTGAAACAAATCGTAGGGCGATTCTTCCGGATGCGTGAAGCCGCACAGGCCGCCGGTCTGCCGCAGGGTCGGGAACATGTCGCGCCGACCGGTGAGCACCTTGTGCGGATAGCATTGATGCGAGACATCCCAGACCAGACGATCGCGTCGGAAGTCGAAGACGTGATGCAGCGCGGTGGTCAATTCGACGACACCGAGGTTGCTTCCCAAGTGACCGCCCGTGTTCTGAACGGCGTCGAGCAAAAATTTGCGCAGTTCGTCGCAAACCTGAGGCAATTGATCGACCGTCAGCCGCTTCAAATCCTCGGGGGAGCGGATTGCGTCGAGCAGTTCGGCTCGAGGATGGTTGGGTTGTAGTGCGGATTCACTCATGCAATTGGCCGGCCAGTCTCGTCTCGGCCAGTTTCGTCCAGGTGTGGAACGATTGAAAGATCCGGGACGTTTAAAGGTCAGTTGGAGTCTAGAAAATTGCCTTATAAGCGAAAGACCCTAACCCGGACGTCACAGTATCATCAAGCGCTGCTTCCGTCTCCATCGGCTAACCCGCCAAAAAGCACAAGGGACAGGTTCCGCCGCTGGGCGGCATTCCGAGCGCCGGCTTCAGGCGCTTCGGTCCAGAATGTAGTCGATCAACTGGCCCACGCGGTCGCCATGCTCTCCTGTGAGCTCGAGAGCCGCTTTTCGCGCCATATCGGTGAGCCTAGCCGCTTCGCGACTCGCTTCCTCAAAACCCAGCGCCTTCACCAAAGTCAGCCGCTCCAGCTCCGCGTCTTTGCCCGGAGTCTTGCCCAAAGTCGCCGCGTCTCCGGTGACGTCGAGCAAATCATCGGTGGCTTGGAAGGCGAGTCCGAGCAACAGGCCGAGCTTGGCTGCGTCGCGCCGACCGTCCGCCCCCGCGCCTCCCGCGATCGCGCCCATTTCGGCCGCCGCCGAAAAAAGCGCGGCGGTTTTCATCGCGTGAATCGACATGACCACGTCGCGGTCGCTGCCCTCGGATTCCAAATCGAGCACTTGCCCCCCCACCATACCGGTCGAGCCTGCCGCGACCGCCAAGACATGGACGTAAGCTTGTGCTCGCGCTGCGTCGGCTTGCGAGCACAACTCGAAGGCTTTGGTCAGCAATGCGTCGCCCGCGAGCACGCCCATCGCTTCTCCAAAAACGACATGGCAAGTCGGACGTCCGCGACGCAATTCGTCATCGTCCATGCAGGGCAAGTCGTCGTGCACCAAGCTGTAGGTGTGCACCATCTCGAGTGCCACCGCAGGTAAGGCCGCAGCTTCATCCGTGCCGCCAAAGTGCTGATTCACGAGTCGCACAAGCGCGGGACGCAAACGCTTGCCGCCGCCGAGCAACGCGTAACGCATGGCTTCATGCAGGCGCGCGGGCAGAGTGCCTTCGGGCTCGACAAAACGAACCAGCGCCGCCTCGGTCCACTGACGACTTTCCTCCAACCAATCAGCAAGTTCCAAACCGACGCCTTTGTTCAACGGTTCAGTTCTTCTTGATCGGGATCACCTTCGAACGGACGCAGCGCTTCCTCCGCATCCTTGGTCAACTCTTCAACTTGAGCTTTGAAACCACTCAACACGCCGTGGCATTGCTTCAACAATTCGATGCCCTCTTGATAGCGTTCGATGGCTGGCTCGAGCGCCAACCCTCCGCCTTCAAGTTCGCCCACAATCGATTCGAGTCGCCCCATGCGAGTATCGAAGTCGCCTTCATTTTTCTTTTTGGTAGCCATATCGATCAATTTAGGCCGTGGCCATTTTCTTCAACAGTCCTTCGTGTTCTTCGCGCGTGGGCATCGACGGTAGCGCGCCCACTCGATTGGAAGCCAAAGCGCCCGCTGCGCACGCCGATCGCAGTGCTTCGTCCAATCGGCTCCCTTCCAAACGCGCCACAGCGATTGCTCCGACAAAGGCGTCGCGTGAGCCCGTAGAATCGACGACTTCAAGGTCCATACTCGCTTGTTCAATCACGCGCTCGCCATCGAATAAAACCGCGCTGCGACCGGTGTCCATGACCACGACCTTGTCCGGTCCCAGAGCACCCAAACGTCGCGCGATGCGCGCTTGGCCCAAGTCCTCTTCGTCGCTCAATAAAACTTGCGCTTCGGAGAACTCGACGATCAAGGTGTCCACGCCAGCATACATTTCCGGCGGCAATTTGATCGCGGGCGAAGCGTTGAGAATGACCTTGGCTCCCGCCGCTTGAGCGATTTCACAAGCGCGTTGAACTGCTGGCACAGGAATCTCGAGTTGAATCACGACCACTGCTGCGGCTTCAATCGCTTCGCGAGCTTGCTCCACGTCGTCGATGCTGAGTTCACGATCGGCACCGGGCGCGACGACCACGGCCAACTCGCCATTGGGAAGCGCCGTGACAATGCCGACTCCACTCGCCACACCAGCTTTGGTCGTGACGTGTTGCACATCGACGCCTTCACCGATCAACGCACTGCGAAGGTCTCCGCCCCAGCCATCGCTTCCGACGCAACCCACAAGATCGACGTCAGCTCCGAGTCGCGAAGCCGCCACGGCCTGATTGGCACCTTTGCCGCCCGTGCAAGTCACGACACTGTTCGCGACCAATCGATCACCCGCTTTGGGCAGATTGTCTAGCGAGATAATCAGGTCCATGTGGATCGAGCCCACTACACAGATGCGATTCGACATTCAGGTCTTCCGAGTCAGTCTTGGTCACGCGACGCGCCAGGCTGGCGATCTGCGGTGGCGGATATTAGCGGAGGCGGGAGGCTTCGGCGATCCTAGCCCGAATTATTCATGAACACGCGGACCAAACACCACGAACGACCGGCACTGCCGGTCTATTGGTTCCTGCTGGCACTTTGCAGATACTGGCGTCCTCGACGACCTTACAAGGTCGTCTGC
>JBLINP010000290.1:0-5855 GCA_047639415.1 Planctomycetota bacterium
GAGCACCGCACTGTTTGATCCAAAGCTCGGCTTGTCCCAAGGTTTTCTCAAATACGACGCTGAAGTTTCGGCCTTCAACCCGCGCGATCGAGATGAAGGCTTGGAGCGTGTCGCGGGCGACACCGTCAACGCCTGTGTGAAGTGGTTGCAAAATGCAGTCATCAATCGGCCGCTGTTTCTGTTCGTTCACTTTTACGATCCGCACGAACCCTACTCTTCGCCCGCGGAAGACAGCGAACGATTCGTCGAAGCCGACATGCGACCGCGCAAAGTCGACGTGGCTCATTACGACGCTGAAATTCGTTACGTCGATCGAGAGCTGGGGCGCTTGCTCGACAACCTCAATCAACTTCGCACGGAACGTCCGCTCTTGATCGCGCTCACGGCCGATCATGGGCAAGCTTTTTGGGAGCGCGGATGGAGCGGTCATAACGCTTTCACCTACGACGAAGAGTTGCGCATTCCCCTGATCATCAAAGGCCCGGGTTCGACTCCGAAAACCGTCCTTTCGGAACCCGTTCACACGATCGACATCGTTCCCACCTTGCTGGGTTTACTGGGCATCGATGATTTCGAATCCGAGAATCGCCGCGGTCTCAACTTGGCAGCGCACATGGCCGGAGGCTATACGGCGGAGCTACTCAACCGTCCGCTCCTATTGCATCGCCCGGTTCGGCCGCACAATAAACGCCATGCGGGCCGCCCGCTCAAGGGTTATGGGTTCGGCCTCCGAATGGGCGATTGGAAGTACTTTGAGGCCAAAGATGAGGGCTTGCGCGAACTCTATGATTTGCGCAGCGACCCGCAAGAACTCAACAACTTGGCGGACGAACGTGTAGATCTCGCCGATCAATATTCAGCCGTCATCGCTCACTTCATGCTCTCGATGGGCGGCAATCCCGACAACATCGACACCACGCTCGACCCCGAGTTTATCGATAGCTTGCGGCGACTCGGCTACTTGGGCGAAGACGAAGAGTAAGCTCGCTTAGTAACCCGGCGGAACTTCGTCGGAACTAAAACGATCGTCGTACCAAGGCTCGGCCGTATTGGAATAACCGCGCCGCTCCCAAAACCCGAGTTGCTCTTCGGCCGTGAATTCGATGCGCCGGATCCACTTAGCGCCTTTCCAGGCATACAGTCGCGGCGTAATCATGCGCACCGGCCCCCCGTGCTCGCGCGGAAGTGGTTGGTCGTTCCAAGTGTGAACCAGCATCACGTCCGGATCGAGCGCGCGATCCAACGAGAGGTTGGTCGTGTAGGGCTCGCCGCTCCCTGGATCGACGTCGTAACCCGTCGTCAAAATGAAGCGCGCCTCGGGCTTGGGAACGACCAAACTGGCGAGGTCCTTAAAGTGAACGCCACCGAAGGCGTAGTCGAGGCAACTCCAACTCGTGACGCAGTGGAAATCGGAACTCTCCGTCACCTGCGGCAAGGCCATGAAGGCTTCCCAATCGAGTCGAACGGGCTGCTCCACCAAACCCGTAATTTCGAGTTCCCATTCATCGCGCCCGATTTCGGGATGTACACCGAGGTCGAGCACAGGCCACTTTTTGGATCTGTGCTGCCCAACTGGAACTTGCGGCATGCCGTGACGATTCGAACAGCCACTGCCACTGGGCGACAAACCTTCGAACTGCACATCGAGACCGCGCTTCAATTCGATCATGCGCCGAATGTAACGCTCGCGCTTCTCCACCAAAGACGGCTCATGCTCGCTCATGGCTGCCGAGTATGACGCGCCTTTTAGCTTTGCAAACCCGAGCGTGGATAAAAAATCCGCGGATCTATAGGGCGTCGAACTCGATCGCGAACGCTGTCTCTTCGGCGTTCATACCCTGCACGCGAACCAAGCGTCCACTGCGGAGTTGAGCCTGGCCTTCGTGCTCGAATTCCACTGAGATTCGCAGTGAATCGCCAGTGATAAACATGATGCCGCCTGCGGAAGCATTACTGAATTTGCCAGTCAATTGCTGATCCGCGAGCTTCGCGATGATTTGCCCCGTTTGCGGACGACGCGCGTCTACGCGCTTTTCGTTCGGGCTTTGGGATTGTGCCTGGCTGGAATCAGTCATTGAGATTGAGCCTCTGGGCCCTTCTCTATCCTTCGGCATTGCGCGGGAGATGCTGAAGGAGTCACGACCCAGGTTCCTTTGAATCGCTCGCCGATGGACGGGCAGAATCGTCTGAAACGCTCTTCTAATGCGTAAATATGCTTCCAACTTCGATCCGAAGCTAGCTGGGAAGTGCAAGCCGAAGCCGAGTTCACGCTCAATCCCGGGGCGCTTCGATCCTAGTGCCCGCCGCCCGATCGGGATGTTCAAGCAGCCGGTAAATCGAAAGCACAGGCCCGAAAGGGCGCCCCGGCTGAGGACGTGAGCCGCTCTCAGTTTCCATCCGCTTGGACGCCCAAACCAATTCCAGCCCGGGGTAATGCTGGGACCCGACCTCGGCATCGTGGAAGGCCAATTTCCAAATTGCACTGTTCAAAGTTCGACTGCTGAACCGCTTGGCACCCGAAGCGGAACGTTCAAACAGCAGACTCGGATCTTCGCCAGCGATTCGCATCGTCGATTTCAAATCACCGATATGTCGCGGAGTCACGATCACGTATTTCGCATCGAGGATGCGCATCCGACGTGCCAATTCCGTGGGTTCGGTTTCGAGTAAAGCGCGCGCCGCTTCCGTGAAGTTGCGCTCCCCCACAAAGCTCCCGAAGTTCGTCGTAATCGATGGGCGCCGCGCGTGATACTCGATCATGTGGCCCAAGCCCCAGCTCGCAAGCACGCCATAATCGCCGCGATGCTTGGGCGCGTTCCACGGACCCGGAGATGGTGTTTCCGTTCGCATCCAGCGCAGGCCGCGCACGATTTCAGAACGCCAATCGGCGAGGTCGCGATACTCATCCTCCGTCGGCGCAAACACCGACGTGAAGGACGGAAGCAACAGGAGCGTCGAAACACCCATGATCGCTAGCAGCGGCTTCTTCAAACGCGTTGCGGCAAAACGAACGGTCAAGTCATGGAAGCCAAGTGCGAGTACGCAGGCGAAGGGAATCGCCAGAGTGTTGCCGAATCGTTGCTGGCCTAAAGTCATCCAGGCCATCGCCAAACCGAGCAGCACTAAATGCACTCGCGCCGCGTCTTTTCGAGCAGCCGGCACGATGGCGAGAATCATCCATGGAAAGAGCAACGCCAAATACGTGAGTTGGGAGGCAATCAATCCAAGCGAATCGAGCGGGCGGCTTTCGGCCACAACGTCCATAAACAGATTGCCGCGACTCGCCCACTGAATGCCTTCATTCACGCCGTCGACAAAGCCGGGCAAGAACCACAGCACGCCGCTCACTGACAATACCGCGAGCAGCGCTGAACCGATTCTTGCCGAGAGCGACGGACCCAATCTTCGTCGTGCAAAAGCGACGACGACGAACGGCACGATCGCCGCGAACAACGCGCGCGGAACGCCGCTTGTCAGATTGATTAACGAGCCCGGTTGGCTTTCGTTCCAGGCGCTACTGGCCGCAGGAAAAAGCGTCACGCCAGCCGCAGCGGCAAAATAGAGAACTGCTGCTCGCGTTCCAAACCGCGCGCGCTCTTCATCCGATCCGCACACTCGCAGGAAGAAGGCGAAGCCGGCGATACTCACGAAAATCCCTGCGGCAAGCCAACTCGCGATGGCCATACCCGCGATCACTCCCGCGCCCAACGCTCCGGTGAGCGCGTCGAGCGAGTTCTTCGCTCGAAGCGACCATGTGATGAGACCGAGATGCAGCGCGAGAAGCAGCGCCACAACTACGTGATGATCAAGGCGCGTGATGCCCCCGTACCAAACCGCGATGGGAAGCACGGCGTAGATTGCGGCACCGAACAGGGCAAACCACGCTCGCAGTGGACCGCGTTCGCAGAGAACCCAAATCGCGGCAAAAATGGCCAAGCAGGTGAGCACGCCGAGAGCCGGCGGCAAGTGAACCAAAACGGATTCGACCGAGTCTTCGCTGTAGCCCCCCAACGCCAGGTCGTCGGGCGCAAGCGGATCGCCATCTGCGAAGAGGCTCGCGACGACACCGAACAAACCGTCGCTGAACGGCGGCCACGGAATCGGACTTCCTTCGGGGTGATTGATGTAGCGATCGAAACCGGGAACTTGCCCCGAAGCGAGCGCCAGTTCGACGCGTCGTAAGTGATAGGCCGCGTCCGGATCATCGACCAACCAAGTCGGTAGGTCTTGCGCTTCGGCGCTCGCCTTGTAACCGGGCGCGGTGGCTTCGCGGAGAACGAAGGCTGCGCCGAGAATTAGCGCCAAAAGCACACCCGCTACGACACGCATCAGCTTCGTTCGTTTCCGAATTCGCGGACGACGACTCCGCCCGCCACAACTGTCCGCACGGGGTTGCGACCAAATTCGTAACACAAGAAGCGATGGCTAGGCTGATCGAGAATCACCAGATCGGCACGCTTACCGACCTCGAGGGTTCCAATCTCATTGGCTCGTCCCAGCGATGCAGCGGCGTTGAGAGTAGCCGCCGTCAAACACTCGGCGGCGTTCATGCGAAAGCGGAGCGCCGCCCAGGTCATGACTTCGGGCATGCTTTGCACGTAGCAACTGCCCGGATTGAAGTCGGTCGAGATGGCGGGCGCCAAACCGCGATCGATCATGCGACGCCCGGGCGCTTCCTGTTCAATGCGCAGATAGAGCGGAACCAACGGACACAACACGGGCACGACTCCGGCGTCGACCAAAGCTTCCATCCCCTGTTCGCTCACAAACTCCAAGTGATCGGCACTGTGCGCTTTCAGTTCCGCCGCTAACTCTGCGCCACCGAGCGGTGAAAGCTGATCGACGTGCAGTCGCAGGTCGAACCCCAATTCCTTAGCAGCGGTCAAAATCCGCCTCGAATCGTCGATTCCGAAGACATGACTTTCCGTAAAAATGTCGCAGTACTCCGCCAATTTAGCAGCGGCGACGCGCGGCAACATTTCCTGAATCAACAGGTCCACATACGCGCTCTTATTGTCGCGATACTCGGCCGGATAATCGTGCGCGCCCAAAAAAGTGGGCACGATTTGAACCGCGTGGTTGGCGGAAGCTTCGGCGATCACTTCGAGCGATTTGATTTCGTCATCCGGCGTCAAGCCGTAACCGCTCTTGGCCTCGATCGTCGTCGTACCGGCGTCGAGAAAACGGTCGAGACGCTTGAGCAGATGAGCCACGAGTTCCGCTTTTGAGCTGGCCCGCACGCCGCGCACCGTCGAAAGAATTCCGCCGCCTTTCTCGGAAATCTCGACGTAGGTCGCGCCGGATGAACGCAGTTCGAATTCCTCTTCGCGCGTCCCCGCGAACACCGGATGCGTATGCGCATCAACGAAACCCGGAATGATCGTGCCGCCGCGAGCATCGACGGTGCGCTTGGCATCAAACTGCAGCTTGAGTTCGTCGTCCGGACCTATCGCAACAATGCGACCTTCGTTCAACGCAACTCCCGCTCCTGTTTGAACCTGGATCTCGCTCATCAGAGCGCCTCCGCGCAACTGATTCCCCGTCGAAGTCGCCAACTCGGCGGCTCCGGTGATCAACAGGTCGATCTTGCTCAAATTGTCCGGCATGCGGAGAGTGTACTCACGCGCAGGCCCTTGCGTGAAACCGGAGTTTCAGCCAGCCAGCTCGCGCTCCGGCAATTTCGAAGCCTGCGAGCCCATCGCTTTGGCCATCGAGGCCGCCATACGCTTGCGGGCTCTGAAAATGATCATCTTCATGTTGGAACGCCCAACACCGAGAATTTCGCCAGCTTCGATGTAGGAGCGCTCTTCCACTTCGACCAAGTGAAGTGCGCGTTGATCGCGCGGTCGAAGTTC
>JBLINP010000291.1:0-5853 GCA_047639415.1 Planctomycetota bacterium
TTGTCCAGCTTTGCTTCAGACAGCCTCCCATCCCGGGCAACCGACAATGGACTCGGCCCGCTACATCCGGCGTAATGACGCTCACCATGACGAACCTCCGCATTGTCTGCCTGAGTGACACGCACAATCTGCACGATTCCATCGACGTGCCGGACGGTGATGTATTGATTCACGCTGGCGATTTCACTGGCCGCGGCTACGAGCACGAAGTTGAGAGCTTTGGCAAGTTCTTGGCGAAGCTCCCCCATCGTGAAAAAGTCATCATCGCTGGCAATCACGACTTCTTGTTTCAAGATGAGCCTGAACTCGCGCGCAAGTTGCTCGGCGATGTGACCTACCTGTACGACTCAGGTGCAGAGATTGCCGATCTGCGATTTTGGGGAGCGCCATGGCAGCCGTGGTACAAGAACTGGGCCTTCAACTTGCAGCGCGGTGATGAAATCGGTGCAAAGTGGAAGCAGATCCCCGACGACACGGACATCTTGATTACGCACGGCCCGGCCTTCGGTGTTTTGGATCGGACTTTCGACGGCAGCGTTGTCGGTTGCGAAGAACTCGTCGTTGCGCTCGAACGAGTTCGCCCGCGAATGCACGTCTTTGGTCACATCCATGAAGGCTATGGAACCACGGACAGAAACGATGTTCTGCGAGTCAACGCGAGCAACTGCAACATCCGTTACAAAGCTGCCAATCCAGCGATCGTCATCGACTGGGATGGGGAGCAACTTCGCGTCGTTGAGTAGAGCGTGCGCGCTGGCGTTCATTCCGTCACGCAACGCGAATCTTGCTCCTCACCGCCCTAGATCTCATGCTCGGCACTTAATTACTAAGTGAGAAATAAACCGAGCTAGCGGTTCGCGGGTAGAGTAAGGCTGTCCGCACCCCTCAGGCCAATCCAAGTTCACATGCCCGACGTTCTTCCTAACGGTCCATCATTGCTGGAAATTCTGACCCTCAATCCTGCACGGGATAATGAGGGCCGGGCGTTGCTTGAGAACGCTGCGGATCAGAAAGCGCTCGACGAGATCAAGGCTTCCTACGAGAAGTGTCCGTACGAAGACTCGCCGAGTCGACTTGGGCATGAGAAGCCGATGAACATGGGCGCGCTTGAGCAAGCGAAGCGCAACTTTGCTGGCATGTTGGCTGTGTTGCGTCACCTACGCGAACTGCACTTACAAACTGTTGGCGGTCGAGAGCTCGTCGTCGCCGATTGGCGACGAATCTGCATCACGGGAGAGATGCTCCCGCGCTTTTTGTTCCTTCGCAACCATGTCCTCGGTGGCGCCGAAAAATCGGAAGGCTACTACGCGTACATAGTGCCGTCGGATGTTTCGACGTTGTTCAAAACGGTGCGCGGCGTCGCGAAGGTGCTCGATTACTTGCACGAGAACGCGAGCGAAGTGGCCGGGCGCCTGCCAAAAGAGATGGCAACGCGACTGGGCATCCCCCGGACGAAAGCTGGAGCGAAGAAGGGTGCCATGCGTGGAGCAAAAAAAACGCCGGTCGAAAAGCCGCTAACTTCCGAAGGCATGAAAGCATTCCGTGCGGCTGAGTGGACAACGGATGACCTACTTTGGGTTGCAGAAAAGTTCGATCTGTTCGTGGGAGAGAACGAAGTCTGTGCGGCACCGACCAATATGGTTCGCGCCATGCTCGAAGCCATGATCGATGGCAAGAACGCTCATGAGGAACTCGAGCTTTCGGATCATCTCAAGCAACTCATCGGCACCGACGACAGCTTTGTACGATTCTGTGACGTGCTCGATGACGTCTATCGCGATCTGCGACAGTTCCGTGAAAAATGCACGAAGTCGATGCAGCGCATTCAGGCGGAATTTCAATCCATTACGCGCGGACAGTCCGGCCGGGCTTTCTCGATCTGCATGACGGGGTTTGATCATTACCTGATTGGCGAACGACACTTCCTCGATCGCTGCCGGGTCGCTCAGGCCGAATTGTTGCAAGCCGCGCGCAGCAGCCAGGAATCGCCTGCTTTAGATCTCAACTTCATCGACAAATTGCTTCCCGACAATCGTCGCGTCTTCGTGCTCAACCGAGTCGGCGCTCACGCCACGCACACCGACGAGACGATCGAAGTCACAATCGCATCCGAAGCCGAGACCGTGACCGAATCGATCCCCTACGTGCCCGAGTAACGCGGCCTGCAGCTTCCGAAGATAAATTCGAAGAAGATCCGAAAGACCTAGATCCCCGAATCACGGATAGGGTGAACGCTTATGTCTCCCCCCCCTGATCTCGAGTCCGTGCTTGAAGAAGACGACTGGCTCCGCCGCATGGCGCGCCAGTTGGTCGGCGACTCGCATGCGTCCGAGGATCTGGCTCAAGACGCTTGGGTCACCGCTCTCACGCGCGGCCGCACCGATCGCCCTTGCCTATTCGGTGTTCTGCGCAACTTGCGACGTGAAACCGTGCGCCGTGCGGTTCGCGACGATGACTTAACAGCGACTGCTAGCCTGCCTACGGACGCTCCGCCCGCAGACGATGTCGTTGCCGAGTTGTTGTTGCGCAAGCAAGTGACGGAACAGTTACTTGAGCTTGAAGAGCCCTACCGGACCTTCATCTTCCTGCGCTTTGTGCAAGACGAGAAGCTGCCGGCAATTGCGCGACGCACCGGTCTATCCGTCTCGACGGCTCATCAACGCATCGCTCGCGGGCTCGAACTCATGCGAATGAGTTTGGATGAACATTACGGGGGGACACGGAAGACATGGGCGCTCGGAATTCTGTCCTTGGCGAAGCCACCCGGCATCGCTGCAACTGTCTTCGGAGGTTTCATTTTGGGAACGAGCGCAAAAGTCGTAGCCACCTTGGTTTTACTGGGCGGAACTCTAGCCGTGGTATGGAACGGGAGTGACGATCGGGAGGCACATAGCCGTGCTTCGATCGCTCCGGTCAAATCAGAGGTCGCCATCGCGGATCAAGTGGAACCGTTGGTAAAAACGCCAGCGGCGAGCTTGCGTAGCGAGATCGTAATTGCGCCGGAGGAAGCCAAAGCCGTTGACGTTGTGGCGACTTCCGAAGCCTCCGTTTTGTCGGGTTGGGTAATCGACATGGATGGCTTGAGCGTTGCCGACGTAAGTATCGGTCTTGCGGAAGCGAATCAGCGAGGGCGCGCGGATCCAACAGTTGCGGACGCGAACGGGCAGTTCGAATTGACGGTTACGGGCCTGGATGATTCTGATCCGAGCATCGAATGTCTCGATGAGCGCTTCGTCACCTTGTTGCACGGCATACCCTCCGGTTCTGAATACTTCGTGTTCGTAGGACGCAATGCGGACTTCGCCGGAATCGTCGTCGACGAGGACGATCAACCCATTGCCAACGCGAACTTGCGATTCGACATCCGGCAATCCTTGTTCCGCGAGTTTTCGATTCCGCGTCCTTACACCTGGTCGAGTCGCTCGAGTTTTGCCCGCTCTCAAAAAAGCGATGAACTCGGTCGTTTCGACTTTCCGCGCTCGAGCGGCGGAAAACACTTGGCACTTTGGGTGCGAGCCAACGGCTATGAATCCCAAACGGTGTACTTGCCGACTTCAGGAGATTCGGCTCTTCGAATCGTGCTTACTCCTCAAGCCGATGAGCGCATCATCAAGGGCTTTGTTCTCGATCAAATGGGCATACCCGCGCCGGGCGCAAGTGTCGCGGCAGGTAAAACGATCGTGTTGTCCGACGAAAGTGGCGCGTTCGTATTAGCCGTGAATGTTGGTGAGCCCACTGAAATGATTAGTGACGGGGATGGCGTATACGCGCCAAAGTACGACGCATCCAATTTGCGCGCCGCGCTCGCCGGTTACTTGCCCGCCGAATTGCCGATTGAAGAAATCGAATTCGGAGAAGAGGTCATCTTGCGACTTGGATCTCCCACACTTGAGATCAGTGGGCGCGTCGTAGACGAAGATGGAATGCCACGCCCAGGAGTCATAGTCTGGGTCGCCAATTTAGCGGCCTTTGGTTTCAAGACTCACGAAACCGGTGAATCGCTAGCGAGTTGGTCGGTCTCGATCGAAGAAGTTAATAACAACGACAACCACGGGTGCACCGCAGAAACCGACGATCTCGGATTCTTCAAACTGAAGGGGTTGACTAACCGCGATTATGAACTGCGTGCAATCGACAGCGTCACCGGCTCCCACGCAACTCCCATCACCGTCGCAGCTGGAACGATGAACTGTGAATACCTGTTCGCCAACGAGCCGCTCACAATGCGCGTTGCCGGTCAGATCCAAACCCTTTCCGGTTCTCCGATTGAGGGCGTGCGGAACGTTCCCAGTCGAGGCCTCATGTTTGGATTGGGGGCAACCCATTCGCTAACTCCCAACGTCATTCAAGGAACACATTCTGACGCTGAAGGTCGTTTTGAGTTCGAGAGTTTGGCCACAAGCGAAACCGTCCTTCAACTTCAACACGATTCCTTCTTTATCGAACAATTCGCCTTGAGCGAACAAGACGATCTCGATGATTTAGTAATCGTCCAACCCGTACTGTGTGAAGTGGAAGTTGAGTTGGATTGGAGTCCCGGGGAACACAATATGGTTCAAATACTCGACGAAAACGAGCTGCCCCTGAGCTTGATCAAATCCCACGGCGCGTTCGTCGGCATGGGCGATTTCGTGATGGTCACCGACGGCAAGACTGGCATATTTCAAGTCAATGAAACCGCACGGATCGCCGTGTACAAAAAGGATGGTGATGAAGTTGTCCGAAAGATCATTCGAGTCGACCCAACGGATCGCACGCTCATTCGACTGTAGCCATGCCGTTAGCGAAGGTCGCACGAATGGACAATTCCCGCTCGTGTGACCTTCTTTATTGCAAATAGGGCTCTTCGGACTGAAAGCGCTACCATTGAGTTATGTCCGCAATGCGACGAAGCCTTCTGGCCGTGTCCCTTCTGCTCTGCCTGGTTGCCATCGCGAGAATTGCGTTGTTCGAACCGGCGACCGGAACGGCTGTTGCGTCCTCGGTTGAAGAGAGCGAAGTTTCGGAACCGATCGCGGATGAGACAGTTGCTGTTCTTCCAAAGCACCCAACACGGGAAAGCGTAGTCGCGGTGGATTCGGCGCTTCCAGTAGAGGTGGGCACTGAAGGGGCTGACGCAATCTCGTTCGACGAATTACGTGAACGCTTGGCAAAGACTGACCCTAATACGATTACTGTCGTCGGTCGATTGCTCGATCCGAACGGCGATCAGATCGTTGGTGCTTTCGCGTCGGTGGAATTGACGAGCGCAAGCGGCGAGACCAACGAAGCCAAGATTCTCGAAGACGGGACCTATCGCGCTGTCGGTTTTGGCTCGGGGAAGTGCTGGATCGAGGCAGATGCGGAGGGCTTTGGTGCGCGCACGCTCGAACTCTTCTCACTCACGGATCGAGGCGAAATCACTCAAGACATTCAGTTGGAACCACGAGTCGTGATCGAAGTTAGCGCTGTCACGTCAGATGGCAAACCGCTGCGAAACCTGAGGGGCTCGCTCTCGGCAATTGCAACCGACGAATTGCCGTCTGAAGCCGACCTGCAGGCATTCGATATTTACAGCCACACGTATGGTGCCTCTATGCGTGTTTCAAGACACGGCGGCCCCCCGGAAGTCCTTCTCGGATTCGTCGGACGCCTAGAGTTGCTAGAACAACCGCCTACCTACGTGAGCTTGATCATGAATCAAACTCTCATCGCCACCAAATTCGTTCCAGTTGGCGTGACGTTGGTAAATTTTGTTCTGTCAGAAGAGGACATCGAATCACTTTACTCAAGCATCCGATATCGACTGGTTGATTCAGAGACCGGCGCTGAGCTTTCCAACAAACTGAACATGTTGATCGGCTCCAACATAGC
>JBLINP010000292.1:0-5846 GCA_047639415.1 Planctomycetota bacterium
CCTTACAAGGTCGTCTGCGGGGGCAAGTATCCGCAAAGTGCCAGCAGGAACCAATTCGAGGCGTTTTGCCTCGCGGTTCATGAATAATCCGGGCTAGCTACGCGCTATTCTTGCCATTGGCGGGCGCTCTGGTTATGCCGAGTAACGCGGAGCGTAAGCGGGCACCGCTTTTCCAATTGCTCGGTTCGCTACCGACCGTGCTGCTGTGTCTCCCGGTGTGCTGTTTGATCTTTATGATCGCGTCGCGAGCGCTCGTGCCAAGTGTTTACGCGACCACGATTGTGATGACGGTACTGGGCGGAATACTCATGCCGGCACTCGGCGCCTGTGGTCAAAATTCGAAACGCGTTTCCATTGGCTGCTTCGCAGCGGCGATCGCGATGCTTTTGTTGGCTACTTTTACACGTCTATCCGGATACTGATTACCTGGCGTCACGTCGGGAATTTTATTCCAAGCCTCGACGGTTTCGATCCATTTGGCTGGGGTTGGGCGTGCGTTGAGGCGCAGCTTAATCGGTGATAGGTCTTCGAGTGTTTTAGAAACCCTAGGGAATCCCCGCCCTCACGCTCGGGTTTTAAGCGCCGTCTGTCCGATAGGAAGCGCGTGCGACTGGCGTCAGCTCATCCCCAAGCTGGCATTACTGGACCGAAGGGTCCGCAAACCATCGACTAGACCCCAAATCAGATGCAGGGCAGCGATTCTATCCAATTCAACGACGACGATAACCTCCAGCCGGGAAGCGGTGGCCTTGAGCCGAATGCTTCCGAGGGTGCTGAGGTTAATCGACCCGCCGCAAACGCAAATCTCTCCGAAAACGTCGATGCGATGACGGAGGATTTCGAGTTCAAGGAAGACGCACATGACTTCCTGGGCTTAGAAGGTGAGGTCGAAGTGATGACCGAAACTTCCAGCTCGAACGATTCGGAAACGAACGATGGGGGTGATCTCGCTGACGGCTGGTTGCTCGAAGTGAGTCCAGAGGAAGATGCGGTAGCTACTAACGCGATTCCGACCGCCGAATCTCAAGTTGCGGAAGATACAGCCGAGGCTGAGCAACTCGCGGAATACGTCAATTCCGAAATCGAGAGTTCAGGCTTGGGCGAGATCGGAACGCTGGGGGAAGACGAAGTCGACGAAGATATTGCTGACGACGAGTCGTTCGCCGATGACGACGACGAAGAGTTCGACGATGAGCTTGATGGTGAAGATGAACTTGAGGGCTCGAATGGACGAGGCCGCTCGCTTGCCATCGCCGGATTCTGCGTCGGGATTTTAGGAACAGTCGGCTTCTTGATGATGGACGCCGGAGTGGAGGACGCAGGCTCTTCCTTGGAAGTAGCTACCGGCGAGAACCTGGTTGAGCCGACTTTGACCAGTACCAACGGAAACGCCGATGCAGCCGCGGAATCGATCGAATCGACAACGGGTGATGCGGTTGCCGCTGTACAAGTAACGGCCGCGGACAACGAGCCGATAGAAAACGTGCTCGAAGGATTGTTGGCTGGACCCTCGGAAGATCTGCAAGCCGTCCCGACCGAACCGATCGTGTTCGAGCCGATTTCAATGGAACTCGCCGACTCGGATCTAGAAACAACAATGCCCGCTCTGCCTGGCATGCCAATCGTTTCCGCCGAAGACTTGGAATTGCCCGTGCAAGTCCAGCCCAAGTCCACCTTAGTTCAAATCGCTGAAGCCACGCAGTCTGGTGACATCCGCGAGTTTCGCGAGTACACGACGGAGACGGGAAGCAGCTTTATCTGGACCGGCTCGACGGTTCCGATGGAATCGATCGCCCGTGAAGGACGGATTTTGACGCCCGCCGTCGGGGTGATCCGCGCGACCATGCACTCGGGGGAACTCTTCGAGGGGCGCTTGTACGCCGTCGGTAGCGATCGAGTGTGGATCGAAATGGGACCTGGGCGCGTCGGCTTAGACGGCACCAAGGTCGAAAAGATCGAGCGCATCACGATCGAGGACGAGGCCGCTGCTAAAGAAGAAGCGGGTCTCGGCCAGCGTGTTCGAATTCGAACCGCGGGCGGCGTGATGTACGGCAAGGTCAAAAGCCGAAACGGCAAGGAAGTCACCATCGTGACTGATAAAGGTGCACGCATCACGTTGAAGGATCCCGTCATCGAATCGATCGGGCGCCTGTCCGGCCTCGTACTCAACTAATTCCAAACTGCCTGGGTTCCGTGTTGATGCTCCGGAGCAACACGCTTTGCCGTGCAGACTTAGCAACGCATTTTCGAATCGAGGCCCTTCGTCTCTCTCGAATTGCTGCAACCTGGCTGGCCCCAGACACATCGATAACCTCGATCAACACGGAACCCAGTCAGTTCAATTAGGATCAACGGGCGACAAGGGGCAGACCCTTGTTGACGCTGGGGTGGAGGAGCCCTACTCTTCCTGCCAATCGGGGTGTGGCTCAGCTTGGTAGAGCGCTGCGTTCGGGTCGCAGAGGTCGGAGGTTCAAATCCTCTCACCCCGACCACCCCTCGACTTGATGGACGATTCGTTCCCCGAAAGCGAATTGTGATGGTTGGCCGCCGACCACTGGCGCCGCCTGGATCTGCTCGCCCGAATCCCAATTCATGGGCGGGCCGTTACGAACACGACGATAGGGCCGCCCCCGACCAGTTCCTGGTCGAGATCGGCCTTACTGCCGCAGGAATCGGGTTTCCTTGGTCACTTTTCGCTTCAGAGAGTGCATGCTGGCACTAGTGAACGAGAGGCCCACTAGCCACTTCGATCACCTTTCTACAAACACTCGCCTTCTCAGCCCGTTGCCGTTTCGGCACGCTGACCCGACCGCCCGCTCACGAGCCTAGGTGACTCCAACACGGAGACACTGAACAAGAGCTGACGAGCGAAAGGCCGCGCGAGGAGACTAGGAATCTCGACTTTCGAGGGACTTCGTTTCCGCCGCTCGACCGGTATTCGGGTCCGCTTTTTTTCGCGAGATCGCTCGCGGAGCCAACTTTCGGTCAACCTCGCTAACCCGTGTGAACCCACGTCGCGCCGCCATTTGGTGGCGGTCAGTCTCGAAGCATTTTCGGGGTTTGGTTCGCGCTCGAAAACAATTTTCTGTCCTTGGGCAGCACCTGCTTCTCAAGGGCTCCACAGACTCGATTTCGGAGATAGTTACCTGTGACGGAGAACAAGAACTCCACCTCATCCTCGGCCGATCCGATTCCGTTTGGCGCTATGGAACGTCCCAAGCGAAAGCGATCGAGACGACCGCGCGCTGCTGCGGCTGAATCGAAAGAGCCCAAGGCTGCCCGGGGCGAATCCGATGGGGCAGTCGCTCCGAGCGCTCCCAGACCGGCGCGGGATGAATCTCGTTCGCGGCAGTCCAGCGACCGGCAGTCCAGCGACCGGCAGTCGAGCGACCGGCAGTCAAGCGACCGGCAGTCAAGCGACCGGCAGTCGAGTGATCGGCAGTCAAGCGACCGGCAGTCGAGCGAAGAGGGCCAGCGGCCTCCGCGCAGGCGTAGGGGACGTCGACGGAAACCCGGCGGTGCGAATCGCACGGACGAGGGTGAAAAGGCGTCGGGTACAGAATCCGGCGATACCGCGAATACGGGAGCCGAGGGTGAGGCTCGCAATCCGCGCGGTCGCACTCGTCGCAAGCGTTCCAAGCGAAGTGGACAGCGCGGCCCGGGCGTTGAAGAAGGACAACCGGCCGAAGGCCAAACTGGCCAGCGTCGGAAGCGCGGGCGTCAGGGGCAAGGACAGCGTCAGGGTGGCGGCCAAGCTCAGGGCGGTCAGCAGGGTAGCCAGCAGGGCAAGAAGCGCACGGCTGAGAAGATTGAGACCGAAGGCATGCTGATGATTGAGCATGCTGGACACGGACATCTTCGAACTAAGGATCAGAAATGGCTCGGTTCAAAACAGGACGTCCACGTGTCGCCTCGAATTGCACAAAAATTCGCACTGCGCGAAGGCTCCATGATCAAGGGCATTGCGGGACCCGGATTCGGGCGCCACAAATCCGAATTGTTGGACGTGACCGAAGTGGACGGCCGCGATCCGATCGAAGCAAAAGCGCTTCCGGTTTTCAAATCGCTGCGCTCGATCGATCCCGACTATCACTACGCAGTAGGAACCGAAACGGGCGATCTCTCACTGCGCGTGCTTGATCTGATTTGCCCCGTGGGGCGTGGACAGCGCGGACTGATCGTGGCGCCGCCTCGCAGCGGCAAGACGGTCTTGATGCAAAAGTTCGCCAAGGCGATTGAAGATCATTATCCGGACGTGACTCCGATGGTGTTGCTGGTCGACGAACGACCGGAAGAGGCCACGGAATGGACGCGTGCGATGGAACGAGCCGAGGTTTATGTCAGTACGAATGACGAACCCTTGAAGCATCACGTCGCGGTCTGCGAAACCGTTTGGAAGCGTTGCCAGCGCCTGGTTGAGTTGGGTGAAGAGGTCGTACTGATTCTCGACTCCATCACTCGCATGGCGCGTGCTTATAACAACGTCTACGGGAACAGCGGTAAGACCATGTCGGGCGGACTCGATTCGCGCGCGATGGAACGCCCGAAGCAGTTCTTCGGTGCTGCGCGCAATACCGAGTCGGCAGGTTCGCTGACGATCTTGGGGACGACGTTGATCGAAACGGGCAGCCGCATGGATCAAGTCATCTTTGAAGAGTTCAAAGGCACCGGCAATATGGAGCTGGTGCTTTCGCGCAAGCTTTCCGACCGTCGCGTTTTCCCGGCGATCGACATTGAAAAGTCCGGCACTCGAAAAGAGGAGAAGTTGGTTCCGCGCCAACGTCTGCACTTGACCAACACACTGCGACGGGTTTTGACCAAGATGCATTTCGCGGAAGCGATGGAACTCCTGCTTTCTCGACTTGATGACTGCGAGACGAATGACGAATTCCTCGCACGCTTCCAGATCGACCCCGACTGAGCGGAGTGAGCGACCTAGCAGCAGATTCCGTATCGCACGAGCGTAAGCGAGCGCCAGGGCATCTCCTCGCCTTCGCGATACTCTTCGCCGTACCTTTGTTTCTGCGGCTTTGGCCGATTGAACACGGCATGCCGGAGAACTACCTGCCCGATACGCACGTCGTTAAAAACGCGCTCGGCATGGCGCGTGACAAGCACCCGGTTCCGCCGTCGGGCTTGTACTCAACCTACCCTTACCTGCTGTCGTACATGTTGCTTCCGGTTTACGCCGGCGAGTACGGCCTCGGCCGAGTGACGGGGGAGTGGTCCGGCTCCGGTGAATTCAAACAGCGTGTACTCGAGGAGCCCGCGCTGGTTCATTTGCCCGCTCGCATACTTTTGGCATTGCTGTGCGCATTGACTCCCCTCGTGATCTATCGTGGCGCTCGCGCAGCTGGAATGCGCGGCGGAGCTTGGGTTGCTGCCTGGCTCGTGGCGACGGGATTGTTGCACCTGCACTTCTCAGTCCAGGAACGACCATGGGGCCCATTGGTTTTTTTCATGGCATTGACGGCCTTGTTCGTCGTGCGCCACGCGAAGAGTGGGGCGTTCAAAGATTTGGCTCTAGCAGGGGTAGCGGCCGGCTTAGCTTTCGCAACCCATCAAGCGGGCGTGTTGGCCCTCGGCATGTGCGGATTGGGTTGGCTCATTTCCGCTGGAGGCTGGAAAGGCAAGCAGTTGAGTCGGCGCTTACAGGTTGGTGTGCTGTGCGTTGGCGTCGCCGTTCTCATCGGACTGCTCGTCGGTCATCCCTACTACTTGTTGCACGGTGGGCCAGAGACGGCTTCCTTCACCGATGCAAGCGATGTCGACATGGCCATCGGTGGTCAGGGAATCGTATTTGAGTTGCGCTTTGAATCGCTCAAGCGATTGACCATGGCGATGAT
>JBLINP010000293.1:0-5825 GCA_047639415.1 Planctomycetota bacterium
GAAAATCATCTCCTTTGAAGGACCAGCAGGCCCTTGTGGGATAGATGACTGTCGGAAGTCGTTTTGGTTTCAGGTGCTGTGACAATTAATTGAGATCAGGTCAACAATCTTGCCAGCCAGTTCTTGACTTTTTCTAGAGTGAAACGCTTTACGACCGCGTTTGTGATACTCGTGCTTGCCAGCGCATGTGGTCATTACCCACCGATCGTCGAGAGTGCTCGGGATTTTGAGAAGCTCTCTCTTGATGAGGAATCGATCCGGGCTCGGGGACTTGCTGACGAGGATATTCACGCGCTCGAGCGCATGAAGAATTTGCAACATCTGGATTTCACTGGAGGATGGGCGGTGAAGGAAGCCAAGATTACAGACGACGGCGTGAAAGTTTTAGCGTCATTGAATCTGCCCCTTCTCACTTCTATTCACATCGGATACAACGAAAGAGTTGGCGATCGCGCGGTTGGCTATTTAGCTGGTATGCAGCCGCTCACGATGCTCGCCTTATTCGATTGCCCGAATGTTACGGACGCAGCCCTTGTCGATTTATCCAAACGAGGCTCCGTTGTGTACCTTCTCTTAAATGGCTGTTCGGGAGTAACAGACGAGGGCGTCTTGCAGTTGGTAAATCTACGTGGGTTAGAAAGTCTAAGCCTGGACGGATGCCAGAATGTGACTGCTGAAACTGTGACCACGCTTCGGCGAATGATGCCGAGCGTCGGGATTAATAAGAATGATGACGCGTGGAAGCGAAACGGGAGATGAGCCCAAAGAAGTGAGGTTCGTTTGAACTTCAAGTTCAAGCAGACGTTCTGGTGGATTGATCGGAGTCCATTCCTCTTTCCACAACGTCGATATGAGCAACGAACGCACTCAACTCGGGCAGTTACTATTGCGAGCCTTGCTGGGCTTGACGCTATGCCTGGTGACAAGCATCGGCTCAGGCGAAGTCGCTAATCTCGATACGGTTGCGGAACGTCACGCTGCGTTGAAAGCGAATCGAGAGGATCGGAAAAGAGACGAAGCGAACAAAGAACAGTTGGTTCGACTGCTAACCCTAGTTGCCTCTGAGGTTCCGTTCGATTGGAAAGAGCACCTACCCGTCAGTGGACACAAACGGTTCTCGCGACTTAGTCGGGAAGCGCCGTCGATAGATAAGCTGCTCAAGGTCGAAGACGGGAAGGCACTCAATCCGGCGCTCGAGGATGTCTTTTCGCTCAGTACCGAGAGATGGGGGAGGTGCGGCTTGGCTTCGCTTTTCATGTCCGCAACTTTTGGTGCGTTGCATGACGAAGAAAACGGCGAAGCGAATTTTTACGTCTCGTACGATCCAGACATAACCAACAACTCGCTCATCTTTTCCGCGCTCGCCGGCTTGTACTGCATCGACTACGCAGCTTTTCAGCTCGTCGTGGACTGTGCGCTTTCAAAGCGGATGAGTTTCACTCACTGCGAGCTGATCACGCGGGAGCCCGATTCAACCGGTCGCAGAGTTCGCGGTTGGGGCACTTCGATTATGAGTACCCGCGAATCGATTGAGTCCCTTTTTGCGCGAAAGCGTATTTTGCAGCGATACGAAGCCTACCTGCAAACGCGCGAGCATTGATCGCGCGTTCGCGCGCGACGCTTACTTCGTGAAGCGAATGCTACAGCGCAGGCCGGCTGCAATTTGAAAGTCGGGGTTCGGCAGTTCGAGTCGAACTGAAAACGTACCGCTGGCTGCATCAACGATCGGGCTAATCGTTTTGATAACCGCGGACTTGGTTTGCTTGCGCGGCTTGAGGATGGTGATCTCCGCTTTCATGCCGGCGTGCAGTTGACCGAGGAGGCCGACGGGCGCGAAGGCTTCGACAACGAGCGGGTCGAGTTGGGCAATGGTGACGATCGTCGATTCACCAGAGCGGCCGACCAGTTCGCCGGGCGAGAGCGAGCGATCGATGACGACGCCTGCGACGGGACTTTGGATTTGTCCACGATCGACGACGGCGCGTGCTCGGCGGTATTCAAATTTGGAGACGACGGAGCGCTCTTGTGCTGCCAGGACATCGAATTCAGCCATGTGGCGATCGAGCTGGCTTTGGCCGAGATTCTCCGACGACAAAATGCCGTCCTCGAAGAGCGATTGGTGATTGGCGAAGCGCTCCTCGAGATGGCCGAGCTTGACCTCGGCGGCGCGCAGTGTTGCGACTTGGCTCGAGCGCGCTTTGGCGAGGTTGGCTGCGGCGCGTTCCACCGTTTGTTCGAGTTCTGCGATGAGCTGGCCGGCTTGAACGGTGTCGCCTTCGTCTACCAAGACGGACTGGAGCAGTCCATCGGCGGCAGAACCGACGTGTACGATTCTGGAGGGGCGAATGATCGCCTCGATGTCGACGAATGCTTTCGCATTGTTCCCGGGGGGGGTCGTCGCAGCGCCGAGTAAGACGCAGCCCAAGAGGGCGAGTAGAAGGGTTTTGATCGCGGATGTCATGCTATTGGAAACCTATGGGGATCCCAATAAATCGGAACAGGAGATCTCCGGTCTGGAGCGAAACTACGATTCGGCGCCTCGATTGAAGCGCCTTCGTCCGCGATGCGTTATTCGAAGAGCAGCGATGCGTCCGGGGCTTCGCCAGGGCGGGACGCAATGACGAACTTCGAGCATTTATCTACGCGCAGCGGCAACCGGTTGAGCAGCGATTTGGCGTAGTCGTAATGCTCTGCCGCGCATTTAGCTTCCACGATCAAAAGATTGGGCGTCGGAGTGCGATGCTTAGCGCTGAGTAGGAAACGATTTCGCTGGTCGAAGGTTTCGACGTTGCGATCCACCGTGATGCGCACCAGGTTGTCCGAGGTGGAATAGTATTCGCGTTGGTAGGAGATCCACTGAACCGGCATCGGGTTGCCCTCGCGTGTGCGGGCCCAAAATCCCGTGAGATCACCGAGCACGTCTTTTGCGAATTGAGTGCGATTGGAGCCCGTGACTCGAATGTCCTTGTCGATGGGGATCACGTGCTTCCAGCCAAGCATATTCTCGCGCACTTTCTGCTCGAGCTTTCCTCGCACAACGTCGCGATCTGGCCCGTACCAGCGAAATCGAACCTTTTCGCGATGGCTAACGCCGGACAAATTCTCTTCGAGAGCGCGACCGTGCAAGGTGTCAAAGTAGATACTCTGAACTTGGCGCGGCGGATAGAGCTTGGTTACGCCAGCGGGACTAAGCTGAACCCTCGCTAAAAGTTCGCCATGCGAACTCGCTTGGCAAACCATCTTGATCTCATAGCGAAGATCAGGGCGCTCGTCTTCTTTAACCCTCGAAACCAAGTTGGACATGACAGAGCGCTCGACTAGTCGAGACTGCTAGATTCGACGATGGTGATGGAGGCCGTCGGCAAGGCCGAGCGAACGCGCGAGATGAGCGGACCGATCTTGCTAGGGTCTTCGAGATCTAAAATCAGGTTGGCGTCGAAAACAGTGTCGTGCGAATCCACGCGCCTAAGATCGACTCGTCGTGCGTCGTGGCTTGCTTCAGCAACAAGCAGATCAAGTGCCTTTTCGGGCGTCAAATCACCAGTTTCTGAAGTAGTCAGGTCTACGTTGACATGCACCAAAGTGCGTGCGCCAAGAGCTTTGAGTGCCGACTTACTCTGCAGTGCCAAATAACCTAATGTGATGAGCACCATTGCCGATGTGGCCACCACTTGATCAGCGCCAAGACCAAGGCCGATGGCGACCGCAAGGAACAGGTAGGAGAGTTCCTCCGGCTCTTTGATCGGCGTACGGAATCGAATGATTGAGAGTGCGCCGACGAGTCCCAACGAAAGAGCCACTGATGTTTTGACGATCGAGATCACGATCATCGTAGTGGCTGCCATGAAGATCAAAATTCGGGCGAACTTGCGCTTGTTGGACAGAACGATCGAGTAACGAAGGTAGTGCCAGCTCAAGATTTGCGAGAGAAAAAGTACCAGCACGAGGTTTTGGATCGTGTGGAGGACTTCGAGGTCTTTGAAGACGGTCTCGGTGAAGTTCAGTTCAGGCATGAGGCGGAGTAGTAGGGGCTGTCAGCGTCTACTGGTAGGAGGGTAGCTAGACTCAAAGCCACTATGGGGTCTGTGAAATTTGGCAGAGCCCGTGTTATTCGGGCGGGGATGATATCATCTCGGCTCTTTGGAGGGTCCGGGTGAAGGTCGATCGGCGGCCGCTGTTCGGATAATCATCAAGTGTTCCGGAGTAAGCCGTGATTCTGCTGGTCGACAACTACGATTCCTTCACCTTCAATTTGGTGCAGTCGTTGGAAGTTGCCGGGGCCGAGGTCGTGGTGCGTCGGAATGACGAGGTCGAAGCTTCTTTCCTATCGGAGTGGAAGCTAGAGGCTCTGGTCATCAGTCCAGGCCCCGGGAACCCAGATGGAGCAGGACGCTGCCTCGAGCTGTTGGCTCAATGTCCGCCCGGGCTGCCGGTATTGGGCGTCTGTCTGGGGCACCAAGTCATCGTTCAGCACTACGGGGGAACCCTCGAGTTCGATCCGGAGCCGGTTCATGGTCGCGCCACGAATATCTTTCATCATGGCACCGACCTCTTCGCGGATTTGCCAGTTCCTATGGAGGCGGGTCGTTATCACTCGATTCGAGCCGCTGAGCTGCCGGCGGTTTTGAAGCGAACGGCTTGGACGGAATCGGATGAGATCATGGCCGTCGCCCACGAGAGCGCGCCTCATTTCGGAATCCAATTTCATCCCGAGTCGATCCTGACTCCGCACGGCGACGCTCTAATCGAAAACTTTCTCCGATTGGCGCGGAGCATGCCAGTGGATTTGGAACCTTGAGGAGCCGAATCTCGTGAAAAGCGGCCGCTTCAACCTGTCTCGAGTATTGAATTCCCATAGGACACACTCCGACGAAGTACGGCTCGCGCTTTCGACCGGCCTTTAGCTGCTCGTAAGTTCACCATGCAAGAAGGCGCCCTTGCTTGCATAGTGAGCGCCGTCGTCCTCTTCAGGGACTACTCGTCGATTCTCGAAACGATGGAGTTCTCATCGAAGTGCACAGAGATGAGGGTCCACTTGTTTTTCGAATAAACCCATCGCCCAGCATCGAGCGTCGAATTCATGTGCTCTGGTGGATAACCAACCGCGAGCAGTACGCCAGCTTTGGTCATGCCAATCATGATTTCTCCACTCGCGATACCCTTTTGATCGACTGCACTCAGAGCGTCAATGCTTGTACGATCACATTGCTCGCCGAAGTAACGATCGAGGTGCTCGCCAAACGGTTCGAGCAGTTCCTCGTCGCGCATAAATTTCAGGAGTTGACCGGAGGCGATCACGATGAAGTTCAGACTGTCCGCATCGACACTCTGAACCCGCACCTCACTGCACATCGGTAGGAGCCGTCCCCATACGAAGTTCTGTGATCGAATCCGATTGTGTAGCGGATCTACGTGCAGGTTGGTCGTGAGGAAAAACCTCGACCCCTCTTCGAACTGCTCGATCAGATTCTCACTTGGATTCGATTGACATGAAGCCAGTCCCATGAATAGCGCGACGACTAAGGGGGTGATGGAGAGGCGAAGCATGTGGGGCTCGTGTTGAGAGAGTTGACTCGACGCAGTCGTGATGAAGCCGCGATTGCGGGGTTTCACTAACAGAGTACTCGGGTTCGATGTCCATTCCGAGCATGGCTCGACTGCCCGTCCCGCACAGCCTCTAAACGCCGCGCGAATTTTAAGAATCCCGCAACGGAAGGGCGGCCTTAGGGAGCAATTCGGTCTATCCTGCTCGCCTCATGAAGAATTACGATGTTGTTGTATTGGGCGGCGGATCAGCGGGCACGGCAGCGGCGCGAACCGCTATG
>JBLINP010000294.1:0-5772 GCA_047639415.1 Planctomycetota bacterium
CTCGCCCCCTTTGTTTATGGCCGGCGGTTTTTGTCCTGGCTCCGTATCACCGCCGTATCACCGCCTAACCGACGAGTTGGGGAAGCAAGGCCGTTGCTAAACTCAAGACCAAGAAGAACCCGAAGGCATCGGTGGCCGTCGTCAGGATCGGCCCGGACGCGAGGGCCGGGTCGACGCCCAGGCGCTTGAGAACCAATGGGATTGCGCCACCGATTGAAACCGCCACCATCGTGTTCAACATCATCGCACCGCCGACGACAAGCCCAAGCCAAGCGTTCCCTTTCCAAGCCCACGCGATGGCCGAGATCAACGTTCCGAGAGCGAGGCCATTGATGACGCCGACGCGAATTTCCTTCGACCAGACGTAGAACAGTTCGCGTGGCTTAACCAGTCCGAGAGTGAGTTCCCGGATACTTACCGCCACAGCTTGGTTGCCGGAGCAGCCGCTCATGTCGGAGATAATCGGCAGAAACAACGCCAAGGCGACCACCGCTTCAATCGTGTCTTGATAACGACCGATCACGCTGGCCGCGATGAGGTTGAGAACGATGTTGGGTATCAGCCAAGTGAGTCGAGTCGCCGAGCGCGACCAGATGGGCATCGTGCGAAGTTCTTCACCGCGAACGATTCCCTTCGCCTTCATGAAGGCTGTCTGAGATCTGCTGCTCAGAGCCTCATCGACATCGGCACGTTGAATCACACCGAGCAGTCTTTGCTGATCGTCCACAACCGGCAAACCGAGGAAGGCGTGTCGTTCGAAATGATCCGCGAGTTCGTCGAGCGAGGCGGTGACCAAAACCGTCATGGGGTTCGCGATCATGATCTCCGAGACCGGCCTCCGGCTCCGGGCGAACAAGAGATCTCGCAACCTCAAGACGCCCGCCAGCGCACCCGTGGTCGAGGACACGTAGACGTACTGAGTATCCTCATCTTCGTATTCGTCGGCCTTCTTGCGAAGGTCTTCAATGACCTCCCCAACCAAAGCCGTGTCGGAATAGGTCAGGAACTCCGTGGCCATCAGGCCGCCGGCAACATCTCCGGCATACGACGAGAGTTGACGAGCTTCTTGCGCTTCCTCAGGCTCAAGTTCCGCGAGGATTTCCTCGGCATCGTCGTCGTCAAGAGCCGCCAGAAGGTCGGCCTGCTCGTTACTCGGCAGTTCGCGCAGAATTGCGGCAGCCTGCGCGGGGTCCAACCGCTCGACAATGTCCGCGGCCTGCGCATCCGAAAGTTGTTCGACTAGATCCGCAGCGTCGAGAGGAGTGAGCGTGACCAGCAGCTGCTCTTGCTCCTCTTCGTCAAGCCGCGAAACGAGGTGCGCGGTCTCGCCAACCGACAGTTGCTCAAGAGCAGCCTGCGCGCCTTCGCCGTCGCCATCTTCCACGAGCCGCTCAAACTCCTCGCGGACTTCATTCTCGTCGTTTATCTCTAACTTCATGGTGATTCACGTAACGTTTCTCTGTACCAGGGCCGATCCGGAGCGACACGGAGAGCTTGAGCCGGTATCGGCTTCGCCGAGGGTTTTTCGAACAGCGTCTAACCGCTCAACGCATGTCTTTAGGGCTCGCGGAATCCGTGACTTGGATCGGCAAAGGCTTCGTCTCCGACCCGGTGTACAACGTGCGATGCGGGAACGGAATCTCGACGCCTTCTTCGTCGAAGCGAAGCTTGACGGTCGTCGCGACCGTGTTGCGCAACTCTAGGTAGTTTTCTCTGGCCGCCCAAACCGAGAACTGAAGGTTGACCGACGAGTCTCCAAACCCTTGAAAGATGATCAGGGGCGTCGGTTCTTCGAGGCACAGCGGATTCTTGTCCGCGATTCCGAGCAGAATCTCGCGAACGCGCTCGATGTCCTCTTTATAGGCGACGCCGAGTTGCAGGTCGTAGCGTCGAATCGGAAAGCGCGAGAGTGTGCGCACTTCCGACTTGATCACGGTCTCGTTCGGAATGCGAACGAAGATGTTGTCGAAGGTTCGCAGGTTGATCGAAAGCAAGTCGATCGAGAGGACCTCGCCTGTCGTGCTTCCGATTTGAATGATGTCGCCGACGGAGAACGGTCGCTCGCCGAGAAGAAAGAGACCGCTGATGATGTTCGACGCTGAAGTCTGCGAAGCAAAACCGAGCGCGACGGTTAGAACACCCGCTGCGCCCAAGAGAACTCCTAAACTGAAATTCAGTTGATGAAGCACCAGCGTCAGAGTCGTGAGGACCCCCAAATAGAAAGTGCCTCGCTGCAACAGCATGCTCGTCTGCTTACCGAGCGAATCATTCGTAAAGCTGCCGAGCTTCTTCGACGCGAGACGCGACAGTCCCAACCCCACGACAAGTATCAAAACCGCCTGCACCCAATTGAGTGCAGTGACCTGCTCGTACCACGGGAGCGGCGGCGTATTCTCTAATTGCTCGACGATACTCATGTTGTTTCAGATTCCGCTCTCGAATAGCCCGCCAAAAACCACGGAGGCAAAGCTGCGTCCCTGCGAGGCGCGCGGGGCAGAGATAAGGCTCGCCGTTCCCGCCATACGCGGAGGTCCCTTGCCCAACTCAACCTTCGAGAGATCGCCATCGTCGTCGTACCGCACCCTAACGTGCTCCGTCCAAAGCAAACCCGATGTAGCCGCGAAGAGCGACAGTTGCGGCGCGGGCAAACAGAACCGTTCTAGGGCCAGACGCGAATCCGAAGCGTTCTCCACCTCGATACAACTAATCGCTCGATTCGGAAGCCTCGACACGTCTTCGAGTCTACGTCGCAGGCGCGACCTCAATGCGTAACTCAATACCCCGCGCGTGTTCGTACCAAACCACGTATCGGATGGGCGAGTGCAAGCAAGTTCGGCAAGCTCGATATCGCCTTCCGACAATCGGATCCAGAGCGGGCTGCTGACGTACAGTTCGATGCTCTGACCCGGTGGCACGAAAAACGGAACGGCCGGGCGCGCGACAATCGGTCGATCCGCAAGGACAGGCAGCAACTCGATGGTGCCCTCGGTACGCGCGAATCCGAAGCGCCCGACCTCTTCGGGCAACTCATCGGCGTCGGCGTCAGGTAGCGGGACCTCGACGAGCAGAGAGTCATCAAGAGCATCATCGCTGCGGCTCATTCCGTAGCGCCAGTCGAGGGCTGTTCGGCTGACCCAAAGGTCGAGCGCACCGATCCTCCAGCGACCAGTTTCGCCCTGGTCGAACTCGAATTTACCCCACCACTTGGAATGAGTTGAAGGAAGTTCGTCGGTCATGGGCATGGGAATACGCTCTTGCGCTACCGAACACAAGTAGACGGACTCGATCTACCGAATCTCTGGGGCTGCCGCCCTTCGGGAGAAGGGTCACGCACCCACAAAAAGCGGCACGGGAGACGCTGACTCACACAGCTCGCGCAGAAGGTCCACGCAACGGTCGCATGATGTGAATCCACGCGGGTCCCAGCGCAATCGTGCCTGCGATGACGCCCAGCGTCATTTGATTGCCGTAATCGCCGATGATTCCAACCTCCAACGCAATCGCTCCCAGGACAAAGCTGAACTCACCGATCTGCGAGAGCAGAGCACCAACGTAAAAACTCGTTCGCCAGCTTCTGCCCAGCATGCGCATGACACCGGCGTTGATCAGCGTATTGGTCGAGAGCGCTGCGAAGATCAGCGCCAACGTGACGATCCAGTTTTCTTGAAGGAACTGCAGGTCTATTCGCATTCCGACCGACACGAAGAACACCGCGACCAGGAGTACGCGAAACGGTTCAAGGCTGTGACGAACCCAATCCGTCTCTTTTGCAGAGGCGACCACGAGTCCCGCGATGAACGCACCGAGTGGTGTCGAAAGCCCTATAACTCCCGTCACCCACGAAGCCGCAAAGCACAGGAGCAGCGCACCGAATAATTGGAGCTCGAGATCCCGTTCGAGCGCTGCAGCGAACGGAACCTTCACCTTCCAACCACGCACGAGTACGACCACAATCAAGATCAACGCCAGGCCGCCGACGACTTGCATCACGATCATATACGGTGACGGTGCCGCCGCGCCTCCGAGCAAACTGATCACGATGAGCATCGGAACAATCGCGAAGTCCTGAACGATCAGAATACCGAGTGCGTCGTGTCCCGCGTCGGTATCGAGCTCTTTCCACTGACGGAGCATCGTCACGACAAGTGCCGTGCTGCTCAGGCTGATCGCGAATCCAATCAGAACGATTCGCGCCATCGGCCAATCGAGCCAGTAGCCCACGCCCGCCACCGCAGCGGTACTCACGGCCACCTGAAGAATCGTCCCAAAGACCGAGACTTTCCAACCGGTTGCGAGGCGTGGCAAGTCAACCTCAAGACCGACGAAGAACAATAGAACGATGACTCCGATCTCGCCGACGAGCGCAATCGGCTCCTCCTCGAAAAGGTCCAAGACGAATGGACCGAGCACAATCCCGACAAGCAAATAGGCGATGACATGCGGCTGACCGAACCGACGCACGAAAAAGCCGACGATGAGAACGGCGCTGATCGCGGCGACCAGGGATGGAAGCAAGGGATGCATGTGCATGGCGAGATCCTGACGGCCATAGTGCGGCGCGCAGAAGGTAAAAGACAATTACCCTGATCAGCGGTGTACTCGCGGAAGTTGCGAAGCGAGGAGGACCTGGTTGTTCAAAAGAAGCGCGCAGTCTACTTGTCGCCGAGTAGGCGCAAACGAAATACATCTGTCGAATCCGCCCTACGAGGCGGTCGAGCAAAGGTGTTCGGCACCAAACGCGGTAAAAAGTCCCCCAGCTCCAACTGCAATCCGCAGATTATTCGAGAATGCGGCCGACCGCCGATCATCCAGCTATCCGCAATACTCAGTGAACTGAAAGTCCAACTCAAGATTCACGCTACGAGCTTTCGGCGTTTGCATTCCCTCGGTGAGAGCTTGAACGCGTTCGACAACGTGATCGCGCAACTCCGAGACAAGCACCTCGCCGGCGTTATCAATCGTCATGTCTTCGCCGAAGTTCCGCCTCGCGACGAATAAGAAATCATCGAAGTCGGGCAATTCCTCGATGCAATGTTCGAGTACTGGCAAAAGTGGGCAATTCGTTCAAAGCACATCGCCAGCCCGAGGAGCCAACGGCGAACCGACTACGAGCAACACCTGATCTAATGCGTAAAATTCGGAGCTTGCAATTGCGACCAGCTTCCGCTGTGCGCGCCTCAATACGTATCAATCACCGACATAACCGAGCGTTTCCAGCCGGTCGCGCATCTCATTCGAAAGCTCTTGTTCACCGGATGAAAGTTGGCGTTTGTTCAACCTCAGAATCTCGGGCTTCGAGATGTCCAACAATTCCAAAGGCCAATCGACTGTGTCGACCAAATTGACCATTTCTGACGGATCGCTTTCGAGGTCGTAAGCAGCCGTAATCTCGAGTGATTGACCCAGCTGGAAGAAGACCTTCTTCTTCCCGTACACAATCGCCCATTCATCGTCGTGAACGGAGAACACAGGCTGCTCGACGAGCTCCTGAACTAAAGAACGACCGCCCCACTCGGGCGCTAAAGGAATCTCAGCAAGCTCAGCAAAGGTTCGCGGAAGGTCTATCAGACTCACCTCTTCACTTACGACCTTTGGCGCCAACCCCGGCGCCCGGACGAACATTGGAATATCCACCTGCTCTTCATGCGTACTCTTGCTATGCCCGCTCGAACCGTGCTCGAAGAATGCTTCGCCATGATCACTCGTAAAGCAAAAGATGGACGTGTCGTTCAAACCTCGCTTGTCTAACCCGTCCCAAAAGCCGCCAAAGTC
>JBLINP010000295.1:0-5770 GCA_047639415.1 Planctomycetota bacterium
TCCTCGACGACCTTACAAGGTCGTCTGCGGGGGCAAGTATCTGCAAAGTGCCAGCAGGAACCAATTCGAGGCGTTTTGCCTCGCGGTTCATGAATAATCCGGGCTAGATTCCGTCGATTAGAAATCGGCGGGCAAATCCATTTGGGGATTGGGTAGAGCGAGATGAACGATGTAGGCGAGGATCCAACCGCCGCTTGCGACGAGGTGCATCCACAACCAAATTTCGCGCGCGGTTTCCTCCACGGAAACCTGGAGTGCATAGCCCGAAACGATCATCGGAAGGACGAGGGCAAATAGAATCAAGCCAGTCTTGCGCTTGTGGGGAAAATCGTAGCGGATGCGAGCCCAAACATGCATCTGCCACGAGTAGCCGATCGCGAAGATCAGAAGTGGTGCCAGCAGGATGTGCCAAGCTTGGAAGTCCGGCTGCAACGGGTGATTGACGACCGCAAAGTCATCGGTAGGAGTGACTAGATAAAGCATCCAGCCATAGACCAGACCGGTGCCGGCCACGAGCAGGTTTGCGCCGTGGTGGAGGAGAGCTTCGGGGCGGGTCACTTGTCGGTTTTCACTGTCGGCGGACCGATGATTTTGTGAATAGCGAGAACGCGGCGAACGGCTGCTGTTGTCGCAGCGGCGGTCAACGTGGCTCCGGAAACACTTCGAATATCCCGACCGACGCGTAGTTCCTTGGTCAATTTCTTGCCCTTGAACTGCGCATACCAAAGTTCGCGCGGTATGTACTCACGCGGTTCGCCAAAGGCCACGACTTCCAATCGGCGCAATGCATTGTCTGGATTGACCAAGATGAGGAGCGTCTCTTTCTTGGCGCGCACTTTGTGAGAGTCGACGTATCCCCAGCCCATGAGTGTGGGCTTTTGGCCAGGCTTCTTTTGCGTCGCCGTGAAGGCGAGCAGCAATCTCGAATCGATTTTGCCACCCGCTAATTTTTCAGCGCTCTTCTTCTGTTCCTTGGTGAGGAAGATGGAGCTGCGTTCGAGTTCGCACTTGGGGAATGCCAACTTGAGCGCTTCTTCCACCGTCGGAAATTTCGAATCGGAAGTCCGAACGGACGGTTCCGCTCCGAAGGCGAAGGTTCCGATGAACAGAATGAAGATTAGGAAGCGCATTTTGGATTCCTAGAAAATGTAGCCCATGCTCAGGTTGAACTGGTTGGGAGCGTCATGCGTGCGGGCATCGTAATTCTGCCAGTCTGCTTTGAAGATCAAGTTGGCGTTGGGTTGCCAAGAGCAGCCCATGGTGGCGACGCGCACGTCGTTTTGACCGGAAACGAAGAAGCCCGCTACCGGATCACGTTGGAGGTCGTAGCTCTCAAGTCGCACGAAGGGAGTCAAGCTGCCGACGCGATTGGTTAGCGTGAATACGTCGAAGCCGGCTTCAATGTAGCCGCCTTGCAGGTTTCCACCAATAACACTGTCTTGAACGGCGGGGTCGGTGAGCAGGCCGGGCGTGGACTTCGCCGCTTCGCGAGCAGCAGCAAGTGCGGCTACGTCACTAACGTCTGCACTAGCCCAGAGACCGCGCGTATAAAAGCCGCCGTGCTTCCATTCAACGTGCGCTTCCATGATCTCGACTTTGCCGTTGATGCCTTCGACGTCTTGGGCCGAGTGCCCGACATAATAAGAACCACCGACGATTAGATCGGGGACGCCTTTCCAATCGATACGCACGACGCCAGCAAAATCGTCGGCCTTAGCCTTGCTGCCTTTTTGTCGCCCGCTGCGAAGTCCATTGGACGCTTCGAATTTTTGGCCGTCAAAGCCATTGACGACGTAGGTGCGATAATCGAAATCGCCCACGGTCCCGTAAGCACCAACTCCATTCTCGCGCCAGGTGCTGGGAATGATGAACGACTCAACATCGGAACGCCTAACGGAGTGAAAGGTGTTGGGTTCGTGTAGTTCGTTTACGAAGCCCATGGGCAACAGGAGCAGTCCTGCTCGCAGATTTAACTCATCGCTGTGAAGGTAGTCCAACGCGCCAAACTCGAGGAAGATCTCGTCAGCGTGTTCGATTTCGATTTCGGTGTTCAGCACCCAGTTCTTGTCGAATTTGTAACCGACGTACAGAATCGCGCGAAGAAAGTCTGCTCGATCGGTCCTGTCGGCGCCTCCGGATCGGAAGTTTGTGTACGTAGCTTCGCCATAGCCTCCGATTGAAAGCCCACTGTCGCTGTCAAAGACTTTGGAGGCTGCCGCACCGAGTCCCGAATGAGATTCACCGAGGCTGCCTTCGAGTCCGCTGTTCTGCAGGCGTTGAATTTCCTCGGTGAGCACTTCAACTTTGCTTTCGAGGTCGGCAAGCCGATCTACGTCGTCGGAGGTGTTGTTATTGACGTTCGCGCTGGCCGTGCTGGTGAGCAAAGTTGCAGCTGCGAGCAGTCCCCAGCCCTTGGATCCGGAGAGTGTGAAGGTATTGGTCATTTTGAGGCTCATTGGTGATTAGTCAAATGTAGTGGTGGATTCGGCGAGCGAAGTGACGCCATTTAGTGAACGGAGGGGAATCGGCCTGTACTTGCCGAGTTTGTGCTTGTTGAACTTTGATCGATGAGTTTGTCACGCAGACCAGAAGTTGTGAGGACGCGAAGTTCAGGCCCACGCGTATCGAGGATCAACAGTTCCACGTCTTGAAGCTGCTCAGCGATTTTGAGAGCGCGTTCGGGGCCCAAAACGAAAAAGCCAGTGGATAGTGCATCAGCGGTGAAGGCGTCCGGTGCAATGACGGTGGCCGTTCCGAAGTCCGGGGCCGGTGAACCGGTACGGGGATCGAGGAGGTGGCCGTAGCGGACGCCGTCGATAAGGACAGATCGCTCGGAATTGCCCGAAGTGGCGAGCGAACCAGTTTCGAGTCGGAGAGAAAGGACTGCTGTTCGGCGGTCGCGTGGATCGGCGATTGAAACCGTGGCTGCTCTTCCGAAAACCGCGATCTGGCCGCCGAAGTCGAGCTTGGCAGACTTGACGCCAGCAGCGCGTAGCGCATCGATTGCTTGATCAAGTGCCGCGCCTTTGCCGAACGCGCCGGCGTCGATCCGCAGGTTGGCATGGTGCCGTGTCGCGATCTGGCCTTGCAGGAGGTTGCTGGCGAGCGCCTTCGATGAAGACCAGCGCAGGCTGCCGATTCCACCGGGCAACAGGCTTGCTTGTCGTTCGGGAGATGTCGGAACGCGACCGTTTGTGCGCAGCGCCCAAGCTTCGATAAGCGCGCCAATCGCAGGGTCAAAGGCTCCTTCAGTTCGATTCCACAATTCGATCGCGCGACTCAGTTCTTTGGTGAGTTCGGGCGAAAGCGAAATCTGTGAACCGAGCGGGGACCTGTTGAAAAGGGATAACTCACTATCAGTTTTCCATGTCGACAGCCGCGCTTCGGTGACTTCGACGGCTTGGATCGCGACTTCACTTGCGGCGAGTGCGAGCGCGCGAGTTCCATGTTCAACCTCGATCGTAAGCGAGGTGCCCATCATGGTCACTTGACGATGAATGGTTTCTGCTTGCTCCGTGACATGCACGTGATTAGCCGCGATTGGAGCGGTTGTCACTCCCGTCGTGGGGGCGGCAAGTAAGAGGATAGATGTGGCGAGAAGATTCATGATTCGTGTTTGGAACACTATCGTTGTTGAGATCCGATCTCAATAGGGATTCTCGCGGAACTTTCAATAATTCTCGAATTGAAGCCCCAATCGCCGAATTTAGCTCAGTAGAGCCAGTTATTGCTCTAATTGAATGCGGGGGAAGAGAGGGCCTTCCGCGGAAAGCGTAGTGTTCAGAAGGCGTTCGACGTAGAGGCGTTGCGAGGTTCGGATGCTTTCGTCTTTGATGCCGCGGCTTTCGCGACGAACCCGTCTTTTCAATTTACGAATTAGGATCCGGGAATCGGAGTCTTTGCCTGCAAGGTTAAGGACCATGGCCAGAGTGCCTTCGATGACGACGCGGTCGGTCAATTCGGCACCGTAGCGTTCCAGTAACACTATCGCACGCTGCGCAAATTCGAGTGCGGCGGCACGCATGCCGACAGACGAGCGTTGCCTGGCGAGTACGGCGAGCGCCACAGCTTGAAGGCGATAATGACCAATTTCCTCCGCCAATGCGGCTGTGCGTTCTAGTGTGAGTCGCGCTTCGGGTCCGTTGCGTTCCCATTGCAAAATACCGAGCCAGATATCCGCTAGGGCGAGTCCGCCCTTGTCTTCAATTTCAAGAGCGACCGCACGGGAGTCGCGCAAATGCTCTTCCGCATCATCCAACCGATCCAAATCGATTTCTAGTCCAGCCAGCCTGGTGGTTGCCTCTACCTCCAAGCGCCGATCGCCTGAACGCTTGGCGCGGCGAACGGCTCGACTTCCTGAAGCGAGCGCGCGTCCGGCTCGTCCGACCGAACGAAAAATACGCGCGCGCAGCATATCGATCGAAGCGAGAGCACCTTCGAGCCCTGTGGTTGGAAGCTCAGTGAGCTGATTGCGCGCTTTCGAGATCGCTTCGAGTGAATCGTTGACGCGATTTTCGCTCACCGCGATTTGAGCGTCGGCGATATAGACGAAGGCTTTGCGTTGTGGGTCCGTTGCGTTCTGAAGGGCTTCCTTGACGGTGCTGCGAGCCTGTTCGTACTCGCCGGCAAAAGCCAAGACGATGGCTAATCGACGCAGAGCGTCAGAAAGCAGTTCGCTTGAGTTGGCTCGTCGAGCGAAGACTGCGGCGTTGGAGAGCCAACCGCGCGCCAATCCCAATTGTCCGATTCCAAAGGAGAAGCGCCCGTGCGCTAAATACACCCGAGCGGCCAGCGCGGGATCACTCTCCAGGTCTAAATCGAGGTCGACCATTTGATCGAGCAAGTCGCGTTCTAATTCTCTGTGCCCCAACTGATTGGCAGCGTCGGCTGCGATCTCCAACAAGTTGAGGAACTCCTCGGGAGCCGGCTTGGTCTCACTGTTCATCGCTTCGATCGCCCATTCCGTCAATGCGAGAATGCGTGCTGGCTGTCCGCTCTCGGGAATCTTGGGGAACAGTGGTTTTAGGAGCGCGAGTAACGCATCGCTTTCGTTCGCTTGGCGCAGGTGGTGCGCGCGGTGAAAGATTGCTTCCCAAGATTGATCGGTTTGGTCCTTCGCCAATGCGCTGGCGATGGCGGAATGCATCTTGGCGAGAGACTTCGGAGCGATGCCTTTGTAGATAGCTTCACGTAGGGCGGGTCGCGAAAAACGATAGCGATCGCCAACGGGTGTAAGCCAGTCGGCGCTGGTGAGATTCAAAAAGCTTTGGTCTAGTTCCGTGGTTTGCGTCTTGGGAAAAGCCAAGGCCACGAAGTCTCCCGATATGCGACCTCCAATTACCGAGAATCGCTTCAACCATTTGCGCGAAACCGGATCCAGTTGGGCCATCCGATCTTCGATGGCTTTCTTCAAAGATTGCGGGTAAGGCAGCGATTCAGGACTGATTAGAAGATTCCAACGCCCTTCACTCGGGCTGATGGACTGAGCGTCTCCGCGCGCTTCAAGGCCACGCAAAATTTCCGCGATCAAGCCGGGGCTGCCCAGGCTGCGTTCCCAGAGCAAGTGCGCAAGCTTGCGACGTGGGACCGAAGGAGCGAACCGTGAATCGACCAATTGGTCGACGGCGGCCTCGTCAAGTGGCGCAAGGAAGAGCGTGAAGAAGGCTAGGGGTTTCGCGCGACTTGCCAATTCTTCGAGACGATATCTAAAACGCGTTACTGCAGAAGGAGAGGCCGGGGCGTGCTCCCCGCGAATTCCAAGGATGAGCAA
>JBLINP010000296.1:0-5763 GCA_047639415.1 Planctomycetota bacterium
TGGCTCGGCCTGACCATTCTCGGAGGCATTGGATTCCTCGGAATTCAGGTCTACGAGTACATACACTTGGTGGGTAACGGCGTCGGCTTCATCGATACCTTTCACAACGGTGTCCGGGTCAACGGGCTCTTTGGTACGACCTTTTACGCGGTGACAGGCTTCCACGGACTGCACGTGTTGAGCGGCGTGATCTACCTGTGCTGCATCTTCAAAGGCGCGCTGCAAGGCAAGTACACCCAGGGCAATGGCACGGATAGTCCCGTCGAATTGGTGGGCTTGTTCTGGCACTTCGTCGACCTGGTCTGGATCCTTGTCTTCACCTTCATCTACCTGCTCTAAGAGCTGCAACCCCCTCTAACTCTTACTTCAACGAGCCATGGCAGACCAATCAACAAGCGCCCACGACCACGGTGTCAGTGAGGCCCATCCCGCGCCCACGCAAAACAAGCGTCAGCTTTACGTCACGATCTTTTTGATCCTGGGTTTCCTGACCTTCCTTGAGCTGTTCGTTCCCAGCGTTTACGGAGCGACCTGGAGTAGCACGACGAAGATGCTCTTGCTCTGTATCATGGCGATTGTCAAAGCAGGCCTAGTCGCGGCTTACTTCATGCACCTCAATCATGAAGCCAAGTGGACGCGCTGGATCGCTTACTCGCCGATCTACATGGGTGGTGCAGTCATCATCTTGATGCTTGAAAGCCTGTATCGATGAAAGCTTTTGGACGAGTACGAAGGGCACTCGTTCGACGAGTACTCCGGATCACCGTGATGCTCACGGTGCTCGTTGCTTTTGCCCCGACCGCGGCCGCTTGCCCGACCTGCGCAGTCGGTGCAGGCATTGAAACGCTGGCCTACATCGTGGGCTTCCTCGGAATTCCGTACCTGATCGTGATGGGTACCTTGTTTTGGATGCGTAGGCTCTTGAAGAGCGAGCAAGAGTCCATCGCCGAAGCGGGCTAGTGAACCGATGAATGCTCCGCCTGCGCCGGAAGATCCCGATAGGGAGTCCGGCGTTTTCCTTAAAGGCTCGCCCGATACGAATCCACCGCTGCGCATTTTTACGCGCCCCTGGTTTTGGGTCATCCTGATGAGTTCGCTTTGGTCGCTGCCGCTACTGAAGAGCTTACAGGGGGAGTTTCCCGATCCGGTTCCGGGCTTCGATCGCGAGCCTGAAGCGTTTGAGCTCCTCGACGACACGGGGCGCAAAATAGCGATCTCCGATCTTGGCCAGTACTTGCTGATCGTTCAAATTTTAGATCTCTCGAGCCCTGGAGCTGCGGACGCGAGCTTTGAAGAATTCCGAGTGCGCCGCAAACGTCTCCGAGGATTGGGTTCGATGGCCGTTCACCTAATTCTGGTTGAAGATGCGGATGCTCCCGAGCTGCGTGCTTTCGTCGACTCGAGAACGGCGAGGCGACCACACAATTTCTTTCTAGTGGACGAGGGCGGCAAGGTGCGGCGAAGCTTGCAAGCTGCTGCGGATCGTCCTGATGCGAAGCTCTTTTTGCTGGATCGTCACGGGCGCATGCGGGGTGCCTACGGAGGTGGCCTCGCTGAATCCGATCGCTTCGCACAAAACTCGGGACAACTCGCGAACTGGGCAGGTTCTGATCCGGGAATCGGGGAACCCGTCACCGAATAGCAGCATTTGCCTCACATTCCTTGCGCTCTTTCGTTTCTAACCGAGCGGTGACACCCCCGCGTACTGAGTGCTCCATGTCGAACTCCCTTCATCCTCAATCACTCTGCGTGCCTTTAGCTCTGGGAGCGCTGCTGTTTGCTAGTTGCGGCGAGGAATCAGATGAAGCTGCTCGACCCGATGTTCTGCTTGTGATCATCGACACGCTGCGCGCAGATGCTTTGGGTTCTTACGGCGATGAGCTGGGCAGTAGTCCGAACTTGGACTTGTTCGCGAAGGAATCAGCGCGCTTCGCCAATTGCTTATCGCAAGCACCCAACACGGCCACCAGTCACGCGACGCTCTTCACCGGTCTATATCCCTGGACTCATCGTGTGGCGAATCTGACGAGCATGGAACGTGGAACGCCGGGCTTGCCACCGATCTATCAAACGCTGGCCGAGTGCTTCTCCGATGCCGGGTATCAAACGGCCGCGTTTACGGACGGCGGTCCTCTCGGTCATATTTGGAATTTGACGCAGGGCTTCGAAGTTCTCAAGGGACGTTACGAAGGTGTGGAAGCGAAGGTGGATGCTGCGCTTAGCTGGCTGCCGGAAAGACGGCCTGAGGATCCGGTATTCATGTTGCTGCACACCTATCAAGTTCACTTGCCCTATGTAGCGCCCGAAGAATATGTCGAGCGCTTTGCCGGTGACTACGAAGGTCCATTGGTCTTGGCGCTCGTGGATATTCGCGCGGAGCGTTTGGCGGGTGGCGAATCGCAGCCCGATGGCAAGCGTATGTTTCGCGACAGTGCGATCTTCACCGATCGCGATTGGAAGCAGCTGCGCGCGCTTTATCAGGCTGAAGTCGCCTACACCGATCACGTATTGCAACGTCTATTGAACGAGACCAATTCGGGCGGGGCCTTAGCTGGCGCAATCGTGGCCATCACGAGTGATCACGGCGAGGCCTTTGGTGAGCATGGCGACTTTGGTCATCATCAGTTGCATCGCGAGACCTTGCATGTGCCTTTGATGCTCAGGCTCCCCGACGGTTTGGGAGCAGGAATGGTGATCGACGAACCGGTGGGCCTGATCGATTTATTCGCAACTCTGCTCGAGGCTTCGGCCTTGCCACTTCCAGCGGTGAATGACTCGCGCAGTTTGATTCCGCTCTTGAGGAATGAACGTCGCGCCGAATTGCCGCTCTTCGCCGAAACGACGGAACAGCTCTATTCCGAACGCGTGATTCCCTGGTTGCGATCGGTGCGAGTGGGCGATTTGGTTTACCTGTCGGAGTTGAGCGAGCCGACGAATCCGAAAAGTGAACGCGGACAGTTGTTCGATTCTGGAAGTGATTCCGGCGAGCTAGAGGACTTACTCGAAGGCGAAGTCGGGGCTTCGAAGAACTCGGCTCAGCGAGAGCGGGCGCGGAGACTGATCGAGGAGCATTTGTTCGACGCGGTTGGGCGCCGGGAACAATTGGTTGGTTGGGAACCGGAAAGCTATATGGGGCAGCCGGACGCAGAGCTCGGCCGCGAGCTAAAAGCACTCGGTTATACCGACGATTAACGACCAGTGCGGAATCGGAACGGGGCTCTAAGTCCCAAGTTGAAGCCGCTTTGGGTGTTTCCAACCGCGTGGGCGATGTGGGTTCGTGACGACGAGACGCTACGCTCTTGTATCGCCATGAATTGATCGCAACACTCAGTCGCATGGCTGGCCATCATGATCAAATCAACGACAGCGGAACCCATCGAACTCCGCATACATTCCTAGTCGCAGCAGGACTGCTACTCGCCGTTACTGCCTGCAAGGATGGTGCCCAAACGGCGCTGGAAACGGATTTCGCAGGGCCACCCGGGACTAGAGGTCGACCGGCAACGATGGCGATCGTGCCTTCCTCCACGGGTACCAACGGTTGCAACGGACTCGACCAAAGCTTCCTGAGTTGTGAGGAGATCAATCTAGCCCTGCCACTGGTTAGCTTGATGAATCCCCAGGCGTCCACGCTCAAGCGCATCACGAGTACGCAGTCGTCATCCGATCTGCTCTACGCGACGGTTAACCTCACGACTTCATCGGGAACTTCGATCATTGAGATGGATTTATCCGACCCGGTCAGTCCACCGGCTTTGCGCCACCTATTGCCCGAAGGAGCAATCGACGACTTGGTTTCAAGTTTATTGGGCGTTGCCGGATCGAAAGCCAACTTAGCCGGCTTGACCGTGCTGGACGATGACACCGTGCTGGTGCTCGAGTTGACTTCGAATACCGTGCTCGCCGTAGGTCGGAACGCGCCGGGCTTTCTCTTTCATTTTGCTGGTCGGGCTTCCGCCACCCCAGAATTCATCGATGGTGCAGCGCGAACCGCCGCCGGCTTTGCGTTCGATGAGGAGAGCGAGTTGTGCGCCACTGAAGATGGTCTCGTGTTCGTAACGGACACCGGCAACCATGCGCTGCGCGTCATTTCGGCCGCATCCGTAATAGATCCCGCCGGTATCGTGCTGACAGTGACCGGAATGGGTCCGTCGCTTCCGGGGTTCGCAGATGGTGACCTCGTCACAGCGATGTTCGATTCGCCAACTGGCATCGCCACGCATTGCGCCGATCGCTTGATCGTAACGGAGCGCGGAGACAATGGAGCCGGGCATCGACTGCGTTCGATTCAGTTCGACGGCTTTGATCTCTCGCTTGGAATTTTCACGGGCACGGTGCTTACCGAAGTTGGCGACGGCATGCCGCTGACCAGCGCGGGTCTCGCTCCGCTAGCACAAACCGCCGCTCCGAACTCACCCGCAGTATCGGCCAGCGGTGAAATTTATTGGATCGACTCTCTCACAGGCGTGATGCGCCGCGAGTCGGTCATGGGAGTCGTCGATTGCCCCTTAGCGCCGAGTGGCGACTGTTCGGTACCGAGTATGCTTTGCTCTGTAGGAAGTGGAGCCGACTTCGCGCCAGGAAACTCTTTTTCCTCCGCGATTTCAGGAGATGGCGACTTGTACGTCCTCGAATCAGACACGGTCGTGTTGAGACGATTCGGACCTTGAGCCTCAGGCTTACTGAAACGCTCCAACTCGACGCGGATGCTTGAGTGTGTTGGAGCGGGGATCTCGCTAGAATCCTCTCTATGTCGACACAAGATCAAAGCGCGCAGCAAGCCGGCCCGATTAAGGAAGTCACTCTCAGGGCCATCATTCTGGGCATATTGATTGGCCTCGTAATGGGTGTGGCCAACGTCTACTTGGGTTTGTACGTGGGGCTGACGGTCAGCGCGTCGATTCCCGCTGCGGTCATTTCGATGGGACTGCTGCGCGGTGTCTTCAAGAACGGCACGATCCTCGAAAACAATACGGTCCAAACGATCGCGTCGGCGGGTGAGTCGCTAGCGGCGGGCATTATCTTCACGATGCCAGCGCTCGTCATCGTCGGAGTTTGGACGGAGTTCGACTTCTGGACGGTGACTCTCGTCTCGGTCACGGGTGGATTGCTCGGCGTGCTCTTCATGATCCCTCTGCGCAAGCCGATGATTGTGGATGACGAGGAGTTGATCTACCCCGAAGGCGTGGCTTGCGCCAAAGTGCTGACGGCAGGACAAGAGGGCGGCGCAGGTATGCGAGCCATCTTCATTGCGCTCGGCGCTGGTGCTCTCATCAAAGTGTTGGCGGATGGCTACGCGTTGATGAGCGGTTCTCTGAAGTTTCACTTCGCCGCCGGCAAGGCGCACTTTTTTACGGGCATCACGGCAGGCCCGGCCTTGATCGGCGTCGGTTACATCGTCGGCATCAACATAGCCGCGCTCGTATTCGTGGGCGGAGCGATCGCTTGGTTGGTCGGTGGACCCGCGATGACCATGATGGGGTATGACGGCATCGATCTCGCCGATCCGGAACTGCAAGGAGTGCTCAAAACCAACATGCGCTACCTTGGAGTTGGCGCAATGGTGGTCGGCGGCCTGTGGTCCATCATCATGATCCGCAAAGGCATCGCTCAAGGTGTCCGCGAGACGATGCTGAGCTATCGTTCTTCGATGGGCTCGAGTGAGTCCATTCCGCGCACCGAGCAGGACATGGATCGTCGTTGGATTCTATTGCTGATCTCAGCAACGATGATGATCACGTTGCTGCTCTACAACAACATCAC
>JBLINP010000297.1:0-5647 GCA_047639415.1 Planctomycetota bacterium
ACGCCAGCGTTGCTGCCGTAGGCTCGTTGATGATGCGCTCCACTTCGAGTCCAGCAATCGTTCCTGCGTCTTTCGTCGCCTGACGCTGGGCGTCGTTGAAGTACGCGGGGACGGTGATTACGGCTTTGGTTACCTTTTCACCCAAGTGCGCTTCAGCGGCTTCTTTGAGAGCGGCGAGCACCATCGCGCTGATCTGCGGAGGCGTGAACTGCTTGCCATCCATTTCGACCTTGACCAACTCGTCCGGACCGCCAACTAGCGGGTACGGCACAAGCTTCTCCTCGTCGGCAACTTCATTGTGGCGACGGCCCATGAAGCGCTTGATCGAAAAGATCGTCTTGGTGGGATTGGTGACGGCTTGGCGTTTAGCCGGTGCACCGACGAGGCGATTGTCATCGCCGGTAAAGGCGACAACTGAAGGCGTGGTGCGATTGCCTTCGAGGTTTGTGATGACGAGGGGCTCGCCACCTTCCATGACTGCCACAACCGAATTGGTTGTGCCGAGGTCGATTCCGATGATCTTTGTCTTGCTCATATTAGGCTCCTTGCTGGCGGGAAGAATTCCGCATGTAGCGCCGGCCTTCTCAAGATCCGTGCCATGCCCATGGAGCGCGCTAAAGCCGTTGTAAGCAAAGCCTTGTGGCTTTCGGCTAACCGAGAAGCACTGCCACGTTGACAGGGCTGTGCAGACGAACTTGCACCCCCAGCCAAAATGGCAGCCAAGTACCCTAGGCTTTGAGCCGGAGCAGTGAAGAAAATGGACGAGTTACGCCCACCCTCAAAGATCGAATTCCTTGATCTTGCGATAGAGCGTGCGCTCGCCGATCTCCAGAATCTTGGCCGCCTTCTGACGATTGCCGCCGACCAATTCGAGATTGGCGCGGATGGCTTCGCGCTCGATCTCGGCCATGGTGCGGCCGGTGATTTCGTAACCGCCGACCACGTTTCCGTCGGCGCCACGCTCGCGTTTGATCATCTCCGGCACGTCATCGACATCCAGGACATCGGCTCGCGCGAGTACCACCATGTTCTCCACCACGTTGCGCAATTCGCGCACATTGCCGGGCCAGGTGTAGCGCGTCAAAACCGTGCGAGCCTCGGGGGAAATGCCGCGAATGTCGCGTTCGTGGCTCTCCGCAAGTTCGCCGATGAAGTGATCGATCAACATCGGAATATCGCCCGGCCTCTGTGCCAGCGGTGGCAATTCAATCGTCACGACTTGCAGGCGGAAAAGCAGGTCTTCGCGAAAAGTCCCCGCTTTGACCATCTCTCTCAAATCTCGATTCGTTGCCGCCACTAAGCGGATGTCGACTTTGACAACTTCGTTGCCGCCGACGGGTTGAACTTCGCGCGCTTCCAAAACGCGTAACAATTTGGCCTGGGTCTCGAGCGGCATATCGCCGACTTCATCGAGAAAAAGCGTTCCACGATCGGCATACAAGATGCGGCCTTCCTTCGACGAGACCGCACCTGTAAAGGCTCCCCGCACATGCCCAAACAGTTCGGATTCGATCAGCCCTTCCGAAAGCGCCGCGCAATTGACAGCTACAAAGTTGTGAGTTTTGCGCGGACTGTTGGTGTGGATCGCGCGAGCAACTAACTCCTTACCCGTACCACTGGGACCAAGCACCAAGACCGTCGCGTGACTAGGGCTTACTTGCCGTAGCGTATCGAACACTCTCTGCATCGGTTGCGAATGCCCGATGATGCCTTCGAACCCGAAACGCTTATCCAATTGCGCACGCAACTCGAGGTTAGATCGCCGCAGCATGCGACTCTCGATTGCTCGAGCCAGGCGAGTTCTCAATTCGACGATATTGACGGGTTTCGGCAGGTAATCCGCCGCTCCCCGCTGCATTGCATCCACTGCAGTTGAAATCGAAGCGTGCCCCGTAATCATCAACACGGCCGCTTCTGGTTGCAATCTGGCCGCCTCCGACAGCACTTCGAGCCCGTCGACCTCCGCCATCACTAGGTCGGTCAAAATAGCGTCGAAAGTGGCTTCACTCATACGCTCAATGCCTTCGGCACCCGAGTGTACGAGCTCACTGACGTAGCCTTCCGACTCCAACCCATCCGCCAAGGCTTCCGCGTGTCCCTCATCGTCGTCGATGATTAAGACGCGCATTGCGACAAAGTTATCACTCACTGATTTTCCTCCTCGAAAGTATTCGCTGCATCATCATCAAGCGCGCTCGGCTCTGTTGAAATCGGTTCAACAACAATGTCGCCCGGCTTGTCAGGATTCGGAATCTCAACAACCAAGGGAAGCGTAATCGTAATCGACGTTCCACGACCTTGCTCTGAGGTCACGGCGATCGTCCCGCTATGTAGTTCCACGATACGCCTTGTCGTTGCTAACCCAAGCCCCGTACCACCCTTCTTCGTCGACCAGTACACGTCGAAACATCGTTCGAGTTGTTCTGGCGTCATGCCGACGCCGGTGTCTGTAACCGTCAGTTCAACGTGATTGCCACGACGCACTAGGCGCACCAACAATTCTCCGCCTTCCGGCATGGCTTGGGCTGAGTTCCGAAACAAATTGACGAGCGCTTGTTTGATTCGATCTTCATCCACCAATACGAGCGGCAGCGAAAGCGGCAAATCAACGTGATGTCGAATCGATTGCGCTTCGTGCTCAGATTCAACGAACTCCAAAACGTCTCGCACCACGGCTGACAAGTTTGCCGGTGCGCGATTGACTTCCCCGCCGCGTGCGTAGTGCAAAAAGTCATCGAGAATATTCTCAAGCCGATGAACTTCGCGTTTCAGCGTTTTAATACGCCGCGCCAATCGAGTTTGTCGTGGCGTGGGCTCCGCTGCATCCTCACCGCGTTGAGGCGCAGTCAGCTGCCAATCTTCCTCCAAGAGCGCTAAATTGATCGCCATAGTTGAAAGCGGATTCTTGATTTCGTGAGCCAAGCCCGCCGCCAAACGAGAGAGAATGGCGATTTCGTCGCTGCCTCGTTTTTCTCCAACAGGTTCGTTCGGCTTTGCCATAGATAATCGCGTCGTCGACGCCTTCACTCTAGGTTAGACCCCCACGGATCGGGACGCCACCTCGATGTGCTTCCTCTAATCAGGTTCCGATCCGCTCATTTGACCTCCGCCCCCTCGTGCCGGACACTTTCGCCCCGCCCCGCTCCAACCTCTATCACGCGACTCCCCCGTGTCCAACGAACCTCAACGATTCAAGTCCAACGGCGGTTTGATTCCTCGCCGCGCGCGAAAGGAACTCACCTCGCTGCTTTCAAGAGGCGAGGTTGTCGCGCTTCCCACCGAGACCGTTTACGGATTAGCAGCTCGCGCCGACCTGCCCGAAGCGATTGAGCGCTTGCGACTTCTAAAAAATCGTCCCGCTAATATGCCCCTGACCTGGCACGTCGGTGACTTCCAAGCGATCGCAAATGTCGAGTTGAAAAACTCCGTCGCGCGACTCGCACAGAAGTACTGGCCGGGGCCTCTCACGTTGATCGTTCGTGGTGCCGATGATCGACTCGCTTCCGTTTCGGACGATGGTTGGACGGGCATACGCCTTCCGGCCCACACGGGAACGCGAGAATTTCTCGCTACCCTCGACTTTCCGATCGTAATGACTAGCGCCAATCAAACCGGCGAACCGCCCCTCACCACGGCCGATCAAATCGTCGATGTTTTCGGCGAATCGCTTCTAGGCTTAGTCGACGACGGTCCTAGCAGAATTGGTCAGGCTTCGACAGTTCTGCGTATTGGGCGTGGAACCTTCGAAGTGTTGCGCGAGGGTTTGCTGTCCTTGTCGGACCTTAAACGCACGGCCGGCTTGCGCATTGCATTCACATGCACCGGCAATACTTGTCGCAGTCCGCTCGCGGAAGCACTCACTCGACTTGCCCTGGGCGAAGCGCTTGGCGTAGAGCCCGATCAAATCGAATATTTTGGCTTCGAAGTTTCATCAATGGGCGTCTTCGCATCGCCTGGTTCACCGGCTGCAAACCATAGCGTCACCATCATGAACCAGCGGGGAATCGATCTGTCGAAACACCAAGCGCAGATTGCTTCCGAAGATTTGGTTGCGCGACAAGACATCGTTTTCGGTCTTACAGAATCTCACGTCGACGCATTGCGTGCGATGCTGCCCACACGACAACAACGCCAAGTTCAATTGCTCGATCCTGAAGGTTATGGCGTTCCCGACCCGATCGGCGGCTCCCTCGAACATTACGCAGACTGCGCAGAAGTGATCGCAGCCGCGATTGCTCGCCGGATTCACGAATGGATCTAAGTAATCAACCCCTGATTGCGTGCATTATGCATATTCGCAGGCAGAAACTTTAAAATCGTGCGTGACTCTGCTGCCTGCGATTGATCAGCTATGCGCGTGCGTCACGCTGACGTACCTCGAATAAGTCCAGTGGGTTACACCCCATCAAAACTATGCTTAAAAATCTGATCATTGCTGTAGCTCTCACCCTTGGCGCAACTTCTTGCCTTGGTCCGCACAAAATCACTACAGGTCTTTGGGAGTGGAACAACGAAGTTACTGACAACGAGTGGGTCAACGAAGCGGTATTCCTGGGGTGCAACATCATCCCCGTTTACCCCATCGCACTCTTCGTCGACGTCATCGTCTTCAACTCGATCGACTTCTGGACCGGCGACGAGTAACCACGGCGACGAGTAATAAGCGCAGCTGGCTAACTTACAAGCCAGAATAAGATTGGCCTCTTTCACCTTTGCGGTGACAGAGGCCTTTTTTTTGAGCGGGATCAGCACCGAGTTCACGACACCCAAGCCGCGCAGAAACCACGCAAGCTCGGATCAATCCGGTCGAGCAAACAGCTCGTCCGTGCCCAAGATCTTCCCGTCGGAGTTCATACTCCAACCCCGAAGTTTCGGGAGTTGCATCCCACCGACCTCACACAAGCCTTCGAAGACAAGCGTCTCCCCATCTCGCTCTGAATCGGCGCGATCAAAACGGCAGCCGACCAGTTCGAAAGTGGATTGATCAAAATAGAACGTCCAGAGGTCTGTTCCAATCTCGGCATCGAACGAAGTACGGACCGCTAGAACGGTGCGCTCTTCCAATTCAGTCAAGAAGGGCACCATTTCCAATTGCACGTCGGGATCGCGGAGACACATGGGCAGGCCGCCAAGGAAGCCAAAATAATTGCGCCAGAAGAGACCGTCCTCGCGATCGAGAGCAAAGCTTTTGCGCTTCTCCTCCGAAAGCTCCGTTTGACCGTCCAACGAGACGGTTGCCTGATCGTCGACAACGGCGTATTCGAAGTGTGCTCCTCCATACTGCCCACTCAATTGGAAAGCTCCATGGGGACCGAGCGCAACCGTGAGATCCATAGAGATCGTGCCGTCGGCTTTTCGACCAACCCATTGCAGTGGAATCGCTACGTCATTCCAAAGCCCGTCTGGATCGTGAAACGCAATGGAACGATTCAATACCTGCTCGGAGCCCACCGCTGACGTTTCGACGGGCTGTTCGCTGACCTCGAACTTCACAGCGTCTGCCTTCACAGCGTCTGCCTTCACAGCGTCTGCCTCCACAGCGCCGGGCTTCAATTCACCCGCTCGGCAACCAGCGCTGAAAATCAAAAGCACGAGCCACCGTGCACCAGCTAGAAGTGAGCACGAATTTCCGTTTGCGTTTCGCTTT
>JBLINP010000298.1:0-5607 GCA_047639415.1 Planctomycetota bacterium
AGGAGTGGAAAGGTCGCAGCGTGCATCCACTTTCGAGGAGTGGGGAGAGCGTGGACGGCTGGAAAAAACGGAATTCGGTCGCGGCTTGAAGATGTGCGGCTATCAACACGGATGCTAGGCAGTTCAGTCGCTTTACAGCGCGTCGCCGCTCGTGAATGGAATCCATGCGCCGGTTTCGCTTACTGCGACCGGCAGTGACTCAGAGATTGCCGAGGTGAATCGCGTTCGTCGGGCAATTTCGAGCACAGGCGTGATCGCGTGTGCACTCGTAGTTGCTCATTTTTCGAACCGTTGCCTTTTCACCCGGCATCGCTCGGAAAGCATCTGTTTCGCAGACCATCTCGCACATTCCGCAGCCGATACACGCCTCGCGGTCGATTCGCAAGCTCACGAAATCTCGAGGCGTTACCGGGCAGGAGAGCCCATCGCGGACTTCCTCTTTGATCAAATTTCGAGTTGAGGCGTGGGAGGTCAACACGCGCTCCGCTTCCACCTCACCCAGCTTCACGATGTCCCTCACGTCGTTGAAATCGAATCGTGATAGGTGTCCAACCTTGGGCTGAATCAAAGCGACATTCCAATCCGCATGCATATGCAATTGGTGCTCGACCAGCACTTCCTCCGCGATTTCGAACGCACGCCAAAGCGTGGTTAATACGCGGTCCTTGTATTTGGGCGGAGTAAAGGTCGCTTTGATCGAGAGATCGACGGCGATGATCAGGTCTGGCTTGAGCGTTTTCGCAAAACGCAGCGGAACAGCATCGACAATGCCGCCATCCATGTAGTGCTTCCCCTCACGCTGATACGGCTCAAAAATTCCGGGTAAAGCGCATGACGAATAAACCGCGTCGATCATGGGGATCTCGTTCATTCCGGGCGATCCCCAAAATACACTGCCGCCCGATTCAAGTTGCACGGCATTGCAGTAGAACGGAATTTCCGTTTCGCCGAATTCACTTGGCGGTAAGAGCTCCAGCAGCTTCTCGCGGAAACGATCGCCGCGATACATGCTGGGAGCTCGCGCGCCTTTGAGCAGGAACTTCAGAAAGTTGAGCTTGAAGTAATCGCCTTTTTGAAGAGCGGCGATCTTCTCTTCCATCTGTTCGACCGAATTGCCACTCGCCGCCATGGCTCCGACCAGCGATCCAATGCTGGTCCCCACAATGGCGTCGACCTTAATTCCCAGATCACGCAATGCGCGCAACACGCCGATGTGCGCCATTCCGCGCATGCCACCACCGCCCAAGACGAGAACGGTTCTCGGCCTAGTCGGCATTCCATTGACGAAGGTCTCGTCGGGGACTGAGTTTGATGGAGTGTCGCTCAAGGCTTGATGAATTCCAGGCTTACAAGATTGCAATCTGCTAGTAAAGAGAACTGCCTGTACGTTCTCCTAGCACCTCTTGCTGTCGACCAAACCTTCAAAAAACTGAGCAACGGATTCGGATACCGAGTTCGAACTCATTCGAGGCGATTTTGGGCGTCGGCCAGTCCGCGGCTGAATCGAGGTATTCCAAGGATTAGAAGCTCTATAGCAACTGAGCCCGTATGTCGAAGATCTATGAGCCTGCCGCGCGGAGGCCACCTAAAAGACCTCTATAACTCTGCACAATCGAGCAATCGAACACCGGACCACTTTCTCAATCTGGAACCGGGGGCCGCTCTCGGTTTCAATTCAACTCAGAAGCCCTGCGTCAGAAGGATGCAGCGCCCCATCCAGAACCCTTCTATACGAACCTGCAGAATCGCTCAACATGGAATCTCGAGGGAAGCGAATCGTTCTAGCCGCCGGATTGCGGCTCCCCCAAGTCAAAGCCGGTGGTGCCTATGGCGCGGAAGACGCCGGGCATTTGGGTGCCAGCGTCGCGCGCGAATTGCTGGCTCGCACCGCGATCGATCCGTCGCAGCTTGACGAAGTGATCGTGGGCTGTGTGGGACCGCCCCACGATCAAGCGAACATCGGACGTGTCATCGGCTTGAGAGCTGGCGTCCCGCGGTCGGTGCCTGGCTATACCGTCGGACGCAATTGCGCCAGCGGTATGCAAGCCGTTACCGATGCAATCACGCGCATTCAAGCCGGCAACGGCGAGCTGTTCATGTGCGTGGGCACCGAAGCCATGAGCGCCTATCCGCTGCACTTCAATCAACGCGCGACGCGTTTCTTTAGCAAGCTCAGCAGCGCACGAAGCTTGCCGGCCAAGCTTTCCGCGATCGCGAGTTTGCGCCCCTCCATGCTCGCACCGCGCATTGCGATCGTCGAAGGTTTGACCGATCCGACCAATGGTTTGATCATGGGCAAGACCGCCGAGCGTTTGGTGCGCGACTTTGGCATTACTCGCGATGAAGTCGACGCCTTCGCGCTCGAAAGCCATCGACGCGCGCGCATTGCACGCGACAAAGGCCGCTTTGCACGCGAGATCGTGCCCTTCCTGCCGCTCGGGAAAAAGGGCGCCAAAGGCTCAATGGTGCACGATGACGGCATTCGCGATAACCAATCCATGACGGCGCTCGGTCGTATGCGGCCCTACTTTGACAAGCCTGATGGCGTGGTCACGATCGGCAACGCCTGCGGCATTAGCGACGGAGCAACGGCACTCATCATCACGACCGAAGAGCGCGCACGCGAACTTGGGATGACGCCCCTGGCGGCCATTCGATCACACGCCTGGGCCGGTTGCGACCCTTCACGCATGGGCTTGGGACCGGTCTTCTCCTCAGTCAAAGCGCTCGAGCAAGCCGGAGTCGAGTTCGACGATGTCGGCGTCATTGAAATCAACGAAGCATTCGCGGCACAGGTCATCGCCTGCCGTCGCGCCTTCGCCAGTGACAGCTTCGCGAGAGAACACTTGGGCCGAGACAAAGCCATCGGACACGTCTCCCCCGAACGATTGAACCGAAACGGCGGCGCCATTGCCTTGGGTCATCCAGTGGGCGCAACTGGAGCACGCTTGCTCTTGACCACGGCGCACGAAATGATCCTCGCCGATCAAGAACTCGGACTGGCCACGCTTTGCATCGGTGGCGGACAAGGTGGAGCCGTTGTGCTCGAAAGGATTGCAACATGAGCACCGAGCTTGAAAATAGTGAACCGACCGACTCATCTGGGCCTAAGGCAGCGGAGCATCAACTTCCCGCATTGCACATGCCTGAAGATGCTCCGGGTCCCGGGACCTGCATTCGAATCGAGCACCCCGAGTCCGGCTTAGCCGTACTTATCCTCGATCCGCCCCATCGCAAAATGGCGGTGCTCGACATGGCGTTGATGCGAGACCTGGATTCGGCGCTCAATGATATCGAGCGGGACGAAAGCCTCCGCGGATTGGTCATCACAGGCCGAGAGCCCCTCAATTTTGCTGTTGGAGCCGATGTGAAGGCCATCGAATCCGTCACGGATAACGCGCAAGCTCTGGCATTGATCCGGTTCGGACAATTGACGTTCGAACGCATCGCCAAGCTCTCCAAGCATTCTGGAGGACGGGTATTCACCGTAGCAGCGGTCGGCGGACCTGTACCCGGCGGAGCTTTTGAGTTGTCGCTCGCCTGCGACCGCATCTTGTTGGCGGACGATCCAAGAACACGCATCGGTTTGCCCGAAGTGAAGCTCGGCATCTTCCCCGGTTGGGGTGGAACCGTTCGCCTGCCTCGACGTATCGGCGTGCCGCGTTCACTGTCGGTGATCCTCACCGGGCGACTGTTCAAAGCGCGCGCCGCTCTCAAACTGGGCATGGTCGATCGCTTAACGCACCCCGAGTACCTGCGTCGCATCGCTGCCGACATTGCGCTCGGTCGCATGAAATGTCGCACGACGAGACGAGGCATCTGGCGCTACTTGATCGATCGCAATCCGCTGGCGCTGAACATCATCAAATCCCAGGCCGAGAAGGGCGTGCGCAAGCAAACTCGAGGGCATTATCCGGCGCCCTTGGCCGCGCTGGACATGGTCGTCAAAACACTCGGCATGTCGGTGGATGAAGGCCTGAGCGAAGAAGCCGCGCGCGTCACTCCGCTCATCACTCACTCGATCACTAAAAGTTTGGTTGGGCTCTTTGGACGGACGGAAGAAGCGAAGAAATTGGCTCTGCTGCCCTCGGGCGACAAGGCTGCGAAGATCGAACGAGCCGGAGTCATTGGTGCAGGCGTCATGGGCGGCGGCATCGCCAGTTTGCTCGCCGACAAAGGCTTCGACACGCGCTTACGCGATTTGGACCAAGCCGCACTCGACGCTTCCGTGTACGAACACCGCGTGCATATCGAAAAGCAGAAGCAGCGTCGCCGAAAGCAAAAACATGAGGCAACGGCCGCTATTGACCGATTGGAGTTCACCACCGAGCCTTTGGGATTCGGTCGCTGTGACATTGTGATCGAAGCCGTCGCCGAAAAGCTTCCCATCAAACAAGCGGTTCTGGGTGAACTCGCGAAGTCCGTCGCACCGGATGCAATCCTGGCGACCAACACTTCCTCACTCTCCGTGACGGCCATTGCCGAGGGCTTGCCCAATCCGGAGCGCGTGGTCGGCATGCACTTCTTCAACCCAGTGCGCAAAATGCCCTTGGTTGAAATCGTCCGCGGTGAAGCAACCTCTGATGAAGTCGTGGCACGCACGGCTAGACTCGCGCTCGACATCGGCAAAACTCCCGTGGTCGTCAAAGACGTCGCGGGCTTTTTGGTCAATCGCTTGTTGGGCCCGTACCTAGATGAAGCCTTGCGACTCTTTGAAAACGGCGCTGACCCGGCGGTTGTCGACAAAGCACTGCTCGAGTTTGGCATGCCCATGGGTCCGTTTGAATTGCTAGACGAAGTCGGCTTGGACATCGCGTCCCACGCAGCCGATTCTCTCAGCGCGGCCTACGGCGAACGCATGACCAAGAGCGATTCCTTAGCGGCGTTAATCACCGCTAATGAGCTCGGCAAGAAATCGGGTCGCGGCGTTTACCTTTGGACCAAGGGCAAACGCGGACGCTTGACCAAGGGCGCGCGCAACCCGCGCTTCGCCCGACATCCCGGCAGCAAGCGCAGTGACGCCACACTTCCCTCGCACGAAATCGTCGACCGTTGCGTACTCGCGATGGTCACCGAAGCCGCGCGTTGCCTCGATGAACAGGTCGTCGCGACACCTGGTGAACTCGACCTCGCAACCGTATTCGGAATGGGCTTCGCACCCTTCCGCGGCGGCCTGTGGCGCTATGCCGAAGCCCGTGGAACGGACGTCATTCGAAAGCGACTGGCGGAGCTCTCTGGCTCAGCCGGGGTCGCGGATCGAGTCGGCGGAGCCGAACGATTCCGAGCCGTCGGCCCGCTCGAATAGGGCCAAAATCGCGCTTATGAGACCAGCAGGCCACTTTGAGTGGCCTGCTTTCGTATTTCAGGTCTCGGCACAAATTGTTTGATTTAGTGTGAATTTGCGGGAGGCCTGCGCATAGCTTTGTGATATCACTTTTATATCGCAGCCAATACCCTTCTCGGAACCCCAATGAATACTAACACCAACGCCAATCCGTCCATCGAAACCCAAGGCGCCGCCAAATCCGGCGCTCTGGCAATGCTGATTTACCTGGTCGTTCTCGGGAGCGCTATTGCCGGAATCACTTACTTCGGCAAGACAAGTGG
>JBLINP010000299.1:0-5552 GCA_047639415.1 Planctomycetota bacterium
ACAAAAACCGCCGGCCATAAACAAAGGGGGCGAGCCTGCAGGCTCGCCCCCTTTGTTTATGGCCGGCGGTTTTTGTCCTGGCTCCGTATCACCGCCGTATCACCGCCTAACCGACATTAGCGCGGGCGTTCAAGTTCGAGTACCGGCTTGCCGTTGTCGAACAGGGTGACGGTGCCAGATGATTCCGAGATGACGAGCGAAATCGCATCCGTTGCCCGCGTGATGGCTGCGGCGGCGGCATGGCGTGCGCCTAACCCTTTTCGCAAACGCACGTTCTTTCCGGACGCATCGATATAGGTGCCCGCGGATTCAACAATGCCGTCCTGATCGACGATGATGGCACCATCGAGCGCGCTAAATTCGCGAAGGGTTTCGACGGCATCGGGATTGTGAATGCTTCGAAGCTTGCGAGCATGGCCTTTGCAGGGATTGAGGATCAGCTGTCGCAGGTGGCCCTGGATTTGTTCGAAATTTCCAAGGACAAACATCGTCCCGATGGGTTTGCCTTCCCTGCCTTCGGCGGCGAAACGAAGAGCCAGCTCCAGGAGGCGACCGAATTCTCGCGGGGCAACTAGGTTCTTGGTGCGGTCGAGATCTTCCTGGCGAAGCCAGGGAAAGTCTTTATTGGGTTTGGTGACAAGCAGCAGGTCGAGGCTTCCCGAGCCGGCGATACCGGCCATGCAAATCACTTGTTCCGATAAACCGATCGCGCCGCGCAATATGGCGGCGTAGAGACCAATGTTGATCTGACTCATCCGCGCGAGGTTCGCTTCTGGAATGGAAAGCACCAGATCGCCAGGCCGCTTGGGAAGCGATTCCGCATGCGCGTGGGTCAGCCAGATGATGCGCTCGGTAGTTCGCTGCTTCTTGAACTCTTCAGCGTGACCCAGTTCGTCGGCGAGCACCATGGCTGTTCGGATTCCGAGCGACTGTGCAAGCGAGAAGGCGTGAGCGGTGAACTGCAAGGCCTGGGTTTGCCTGGTTGGTTTCGGCATTTTGTGGCCTCTAATTTGTGGCGCCCAGGGGCTGAGCTGCCAAGAGCCGCTTTATAAAGCGGACGGAGAGGGTGGTCAATGTGGTTCGAATGGGTGTGGTTCCGGAGGGTCGGATTGTGAACGAGGTGATCTTGCCAGCGAAGAGCTTGCAGTGCTTTTGAGCTGGAGAGCCGTCAAGGCGACCCCGAAGATCGAATGCAACTCTTGGGATTAAAATTCTGCCGCGCAGACTCGGCTTTGGGGGCATTGCATCCGGCCGGATCGATCTCAACGCGGAGTTTCTCGAGTGCAGCATGTATTGGCTCGCCCGCCGCGTACGCGAAATCCATCTCCGCGGCTAAATTTCAAACTATCGTCATACCATCCAGCCATTCGCGTAGTAGACCACGGCGAGCACCACTTGGTCGCTATTCACCGAGCCAACCCTGCGTTATGATCGTGGACCGGCGACGGTATATGAGCTCCACTCGGTTTACAGCCAATCTATTGCGCAGTAGCGCCAGCGGCTTTGCCGGCATGGTGGTGAGTCGCGTCGTCGACTCATCGCCTGAAGGCGGTGGGGCGGTTGTAGATTTCGATGCGTGGAAGCAGCACTTCCAAAGCATTGTTTTGGAGTTGGCCGCGGCGGTTGAGGATGGAGGACGAGCGCAGTTTGCCGCGAAAGTTGCTTGGGAGCGCGACGCCTTTGCTGCGCGCGGCCTGAAGACCGATCTATTGAGTCTTGGGCTGAATGAGCTCAGCAACGTGCTTAAGGGAAATTTACCGAACGCAGCTTGGACGCCCTTGCCCGAGTTTTTTCAGGCAGCGGTGAATGAGCTTGAACGAGATTCGGTATGCCACGACGTAGCAAGCTCGATGAGTGGTCCGGTTGGAGAGATCGCCGCAGCCTATCTTGAAGCTATTCGTAAGGGCGATAGCAAGCGTGCAATCGATGAAGTCGTTAAGGCTATCGGCGATGACCGGTTGTCTATTTCGGATGCGCTCGATGGAGTCCTGGCTCTGGCACTGCGTCAAATCGGAATGCTGTGGCATTCGGGCGAGGCCAATGTCGCCGACGAACATTTCACAACTCAGGCAACCGGACGATTGCTCGAACAGATCATGATCGTGGCTCCGACTCCTTCTCCTTTCGGCAAGACCGTAGTCCTCGCGATGGCGGAAGGTGACGCGCATGATCTCGGACTGCGGATTGTGGCCGCGTTCTTCGAGCTCGACGGTTGGCGGACGATTTGTCTAGGCGCGAATGTTCCGTCTGCGGATTTGGCCCTCGCCACTCAAAGCTTCGACCCAGACCTACTGGTGATCGGAGCGACGCTAAACACTCATCGCGAAGGAGCCACGCGAGCGATCGCGACGGTGCGTAGTTCACGGAACGACCAGAAGATTCTGGTTGGCGGCCCGGGGTTCGGAGGGCTAGAGGGACGAGCGCAGAAGATCGGAGCCGATGGTTGCGTGATTCATGCGAAAGACGCGCCGAGCCTGGGGCGTGAGCTCGTTCAGGGTTAGTCGGAAATTCCGTTCTGGTGCTCGGCTAAAGTGCCGCTGTAAGAACCAAGTGTTCGCGTTCGGAGACGACGACTCCGCCTGGAGCTTCGATCGTGATTGCAAATAGGACGGGTTCTCGAATGGTCAATTTTGCGTCTATTGGGATAATGACTTCGCCGTTAGTGGGGATGTCAAAGACGCCGCCGTCGACAGGCTTAGCCTCCCAGTTCGCTCGTGTTTGGTCGAAAATCCAAAGTTGATATTGACTCTTTTCGGGAGCATTGGGGGGCAGGTTGTCGAAGCGCATATAGCCCTCTTGTAATGCGGGATTCCAAACGACGTCACCGCCGGCACCTGTTGCAGCAGGATCCTCGGTGGCCGTCCAGTCGATACGAATCAATTCGCTTGCGCTGGCGATTAATGCCGCGCGTCGAGCATCGGGATCATCGTTGTCGATCGATTGGTAGAGGATGAACGACAGCAGCAGTCCCGCCGCGACAAGCCAGCCAGCTATCGCAAGGGATCGAAACCCTAAGGGCGTAACCGAGGCGAGCACTGGCTTCGATGAGCTGGGATTCGAACGATTCGCAACCTGCAGGCGCCCCGCAATTTTGAGTCGATTTAGGAACTCGGCCGGGGGGGCTTCCACCTCTTGGAAGGCCAAATGCACGCTGGCAACTGTGTTCTCGAAGTCGATGAGATCGTCGCTTGTGGCCAGTCGATTCAGTGTTGCATCGTCGGCCTGATCCAAACCGACGGTGAAGCGCTCGATGGCCAGGTCGAGTGTTTGGTCATCCCAGTTTGGGAAGGAGGTGCTCATTGCTTCCCCCCACGCGCAGAGCGCAGTCTATGCGCCGTCTGGTCGAGTCCACGTCGGATGTGACTCTTTACCGTGCCGAGCGGAATGCCCGTTTCGGCTGCAATCTCGTGGTGGGTGAGCCCATCGACGACCGACATCAGAATCACTCGTCTCTGATCCGGCTTCAATTCGGCTAAAGCTTCGCGCGCAAGCTGTGCTTCATCTCCGAGGTCCACGTTCGACAACTCGTCGTCTTCTCGAGCAAAGTCATTCTGCTCGATGAGCTCGTGCTCAGGGACGCGGCTAATTCGTCTGCGACGATCGATGACGCGTCGCCGAGCGATCGTGGCAATGAAGGTCGCTTCCGAGGCCTTCTCGGGATCAAAGCGCTCGGCGCTTTTCCACACGTCGATGAAGATTTCCTGGACCAAGTCTTCGATCGTCGAAACATCTTTCCAGGCCTTCCTGACCAACGACCAAACCATGGCGCCATAGCGTTCGAGACACGTTCCGACTGCGTCAGCATCGCCATTTGCGATACGACAAAGCAGCGCATCTCTCTTCGGGATCGGCTCGGTCATCGGGAACCAGTCGATCGGTGCGTTCGCAGGGCGAATGCCGGTCGTGGATTCGGGCATATTATCGTTTCCCCACCACGCGAACGCAATCTGCAACATGCGCTTTGCTAGTTTCGGGGTGTAGACCACTGCACAAATCACGGTCTTTCACCTCCAGCTCAGGCTGATCCGCGAAGGTTGATCGCGAATGGCTTTCGGTGATTGCCAAAGCGGGAGGCGATCCAACGTTTTGAGATTTGCGGCGTCGCGTTCCGAAAGCATTGCGTGCCTGACTAGATCGAATAATCCCGTCGACATCAATGCAGTTCGCTGGTGAAAGACCACGAAACGCTCGCCGACGGTATCCATTGCTCGTACGGGCTCAACGTCGCGCGTCGATCCGTTCCGAAGTGATCTCAAGCGGAGATTCTGACAGCCTTGGTGAACGGACCAAAACCGATCGGTGGAGATCGCAAGTGGGGTGAAGCTTGAAAGTTTGTTCGAATGATTCATGCCGGATTCCAGAGAGGTCTGGTCCTTCGCTCTACATTTTTTTCGCTGCTCGGCGGCGAATGGATGCGCAAAAAAAGGAGGGAGCGCGAGAATATCTCGCGCTCCCTCACATGTCCGGCGTCAAGGAGGAGGGGGAGACGCCGGAGCAGATTATTCGGGGAGCATGACGGAATCGATTACATGGATGACGCCGTTCGTGGTTTCGATGTCGGCCTTCAAGATGCGCGCACCGTTCACGTGGACTCGTTCACCACGTGTGCCGGACTTGATGTTTTGCCCTTGCACGGTTTTGAACTCACCTCCAGCGGCGACGGCTTCTGAGTAGACGCGTCCGGAAACGACGTGGTAGGTGAGGACTGCGGCGAGTTGCTCGCGGTTCTCCGGCTTGAGCAAATTGGCAACCGTTCCCTCAGGCAAGGCGGCGAAAGCTTCGTCCGTGGGCGCGAAAACCGTAAAGGGACCTTTGCCCTGCAACGTCTCTACTAGATGAGCCGCTTTCAGTGCTGCGGCCAATGTCTTGAACGAGCCGGCTTCAACCGCGGTCTCGACAATGTCCAAAGTGCTCGGAAGGATGACCGAGTCGATGACATGTATTACGCCATTGGAGCAATGAATATCGGTCTGGGTGATGGGGGCGGTCTCGACGGAAACTCCAGCATCACTCACATTGAAATTGATGCGCTGACCGTTCAAGGTCGTCACATTCTTGGTCTTCATTACGGCAGTGGCCGGCAGGTTTCCAGGTGCCACGTGATAGGTCAGAATCGCTTGCAGGAGTGACTTATTCTTCGGATCGAGAAGATTCGCAAGTTGCTCTTTGGGCAGTTTGGCGAAGGCTTCGTTGGTCGGGGCGAATACTGTGAAGGGGCCTTCTCCAGCTAGGGCACCGACTAGGTCGGCGGCTTTCAAGGCGGTGACAAGTGTCGAAAAATTCTCGGCACCTAGGGCGGTTTCGACGATGGTCTTTTCTGCAGGCGTGGCGACAGCGAGTGTGGCGGCCGAACAGGTTTTATCGCCTGATCCGATAAAGATTGCGGTGGTGAGGAGAGCGGTAGAGAGGAACATGATCTTTGCGTTTACTTTTTGTTGTTGGTGATCGAATTATCGTTGTTGAAAGGCATTTCGCTGGCGCTCCTAGAGCGGATGCAACCGAGTCGAAACTTCTGGAAAGATTTTAATCCGGACTTTATTCCGCATAAGAAA
>JBLINP010000300.1:0-5534 GCA_047639415.1 Planctomycetota bacterium
TCCTCGACGACCTTACAAGGTCGTCTGCGGGGGCAAGTATCTGCAAAGTGCCAGCAGGAACCAATTCGAGGCGTTTTGCCTCGCGGTTCATGAATAATCCGGGCTAGGAGGCGCAACGCCGCAAGCGGCGTTCAAGTGGCCCGACATTTGGGCAGAACTTTGGAATCACCCCACTAGAACTACCAGCGGTAGATTGCCGAAGCCCACGTGAACCCGCTGCCAAAGGCTGCCGATGCCACCAGTGTTCCGGGTTTGAGCAAGCCCGCTTTGCGAGCTTCGTAAAGTCCGATTGGAATCGTAGCCGCAGTGGTATTGCCGTACTTTTCGATCGTGCTAAACACCCTTTCGGCGGGCACATTGAGCGATTCGGCGAACTTCTCATTGATTCGTAGGTTGGCCTGATGGTGAACAAACAGGTCGATTTGGTCGGCCTGTAGTCCATTCTCCTCTAGCGCTTCAATGGTCACTTCGGGCATGCGTCTAACCGCGTGAGCAAAAACCATTCGACCATTCATTTGCGGGTAGACTTCGGTTTCCTCGACCAACTCGGGCGGGTTCCAAATTCGATTGGCCGTGCCCGGAGACTCCCAAAGCAGCTCCTTGGCATACTTGCCGTCGGCGTGCAAATGGCAAGAGCGAACGAAAGCTTCGGGAGAATCCGGCGAGTCATCTTCAACTTCAACCTGACCGAGAATGACAGCTCCAGCTCCGTCACCGAAGAGCACCGTCATATCGCGACCGCGCGTTGAGACATCGAGACACTTCGACTGCATCTCAGCACCAACCAACAAGACCTTCTTGTAGATGCCCGCGCGTATATAGAGATCGGCAATCGACAAGCCATACAAAAAGCCCGTGCATTGCTGGCGAATGTCGAGAACGGCAATCCCGCCAAGATCCATATGACCTTGCAAGAAGCAGGCAGAGCCGGGGAAAGATGCGTCGGGACTCAACGTGGCAAAGATGATCAAGTCGAGCTCGCTCTTGTCGAGGTCGGCATCTTCCAACGCTTCGACAACCGCGGGCAGCGCGAGTAAAGACACGGAAGTCGTCGTGTCCTTATCCGCCCAGTAACGCGTGGAGATTCCGCTACGTTGCTTGATCCACTCCGGCGAGGTGTCCATCCACCGCGTCAAATCCTGGTTGGTTACGACGCCGTTCTCGGGAACAGCCATTCCGAGTCCAATGATCTTGCTGCGTCTCTCAGTCATAGTGACAGTTGTTCCGTGTTCAATAAAAGTAAGCCGAGTGGAATCCTGAAACGCCTGTATCAATCACGTTTCAACGAGCCTTTCGTGATTCCAGCTTCACTCAATAGCAACTGATCAGCTTCAGATGGACAACCAAGTGGCGCTAAGGCTTCGCCGTGCCTGGATTCAGTAGAGATATACATGCTGCGTTGGGCGCTAATGGAGAGGCCCATGTGTACCAAATCTTGATACTTGAGCTGTGTCTGGTGTTGCTCCAAGGCGGCGACCTTCTTGTCGTAAACCGAAGTTACGTCGACGATATGGGTGGGGATGAGCGGTGTCCAAACTTCCCAGCCCCAGGCTTCGCCTTGGAAGTCAATCGCGAACAACGCCATTCGAGCTACGCGAGCCAGCACGTAATGATCGAGATGATGCTCGCCGATCCAGGGTGCGTAGATGATATCCGGAGCTAGATCGAGGACACGAGCACACAGTTTGTGCGTGACAGCAATCAGCTCTTCTGCAACGGGCGTATGTCCTTCTGGGAAATTCCAAAATTCGTAATTGTGCAAACCCAGAATTTCGCCACCCGCACGTGCTTCGCGCTGACGAATGGCCGCATACTCTGTGGGATCAAAACGCCCATCGGGATCGCCTGCTTCACCACTAAACACCACGATCACCTGAACCGGGTCACCCGCTTCGGCGTGGAGGCTTAGCGTTCCTCCGCACGCAATCACGTCATCATCCGCGTGGGGGGCCAAGTGCAAAACGCGCCCGCTGGAGGGCCGATCTAACGCGATCGGTAGGGGAGATTGATCACTCATATCAAAATAGGTTACCAGCAACCACGGCACTTTGATGCGGAGCCATTGAGTTCCGGTATATTCCCGAGGTGAGCTGGAAAGAAGATCGAATGCATGCATGGCTCGCTTTGCGTGCCAAACCCAAGAGTCTTGCCGGTTCGGTGGGGCACGATGCTGCGGTATTGAAGCCGCGCTCTGGGCGTTCCGTAGTGTGTCTCGACCAAACCATCGAAGGCGTACATTTCGACGCTGCGGCGACGCCGAAAAACATCGCGAATAAGGCCGTCGGGCGCGCGCTTTCTGACCTGGCCGCCACCGCCGCATGGCCGCGTCAAATCCTACTCGGGCTTTCAGCTCCATCGTCGAAGACCGAGCGGTGGATGCGCGCAGTCCTAAGCGCGGCGGCGAACCGTGCATCCGATTTTGGAGCCGAGTTAGTCGCTGGAGATCTCTCGGCATCACCCGGGCCCGTTCACTTGAGCGTGACGGCAATTGGAGAGCTAGACAATTCGCTGCGCCCGCCCGGACGCGATCGGGCTCGTTCGGGACAACTGCTCTTGTTGACCGGCCCGACGGGAGGTTCTTTGCGAGGCCGTCACCTAAACATTGAACCGCGCATCGCGATGGGGCACTGGCTTCATTCGAAAGGTGCCACGGCGATGATGGATGTCAGTGATGGGCTCGCTCTCGACTTGACTCGCATCGGCAAGCAATCCAAGGTCGGCATTGAGCTTCACCAAGTTTTGATTCACAAAGATGCAATCTGGTGCGCGCGACGCGATAAGCGCAGTGCTTGGCACCACGCTATGACTGACGGCGAGGATCACGAACTCATCGTGACCATTGGCGTCCAAGCATGGGAGCGCATCAAGACCGAGACGAAACGCCGCTTTCCGACTATTTCAGTCGTGGGCAAAGTGGTGAAGCGCACAGGTCTACGCGTGAAGGACGAACAAGGACAACTGCGCGAATGGAAAGGCAGCGGAGGTTGGGTGCATGGCTAATCAACGTGAACCTGGAATCGAGTTGGTCTTTCATTCGTCAAGTCCCGAAGCGACTGACGCTCTGGCCGAATGGCTTGGTCAACATCTCGAACAAGGCTGCTTGGTCACGCTCGATGGAGACTTGGGCGCGGGCAAAACGCTGTTCGTCAAAGGCCTGGCGCGCGGCCTGGGCGTTGAAGAGCACGTAGATAGTCCTACATACACGCTTATGAATGAGTACGAAGGACGTTGCCGTATGTATCACTGCGATGCTTGGATGCAGGGGCGGGAAGAAGCATTCTTAGCTGACGGTGGACAGGATTGTTTGAACGGCAACGGCGTGACCGTCATCGAGTGGGGCAGTCGTGTGAAGGACCTGCTTCCGCGAGGTTTCCTCGCCATAGAACTCGCTCACCTTTCGCCGACTTCGAGGAGCATTCGGCTGTACCCCGATGGTGGAGGCGAACTGGTCGCCGGTGAGCAGGACTGGGCATGGAACCCGCTCCTAGAAGAGCTAGGGACGAAAATGATTCATCCGGACCTGCAATCAACGGCCTCGCAAACGGATTGATGCGGTTCCTGGAAATAAGCCCAATTCCGTTGAACCGCATCAAACGCGGCGCGTTCGAGTTCTGTCTTGCGTGAATCCTGGGATGGTGACCGGGATCCCCTCGCCGCTCTGGCGATGGGAGATCCCCAACTCTTCGAGCGATTCGTCGAAGTCGAGTCCGTAACTTTCACGGGCTTCTTTCGGCGTCTCGGGGCCGATCTCCAGGAGGCGGAAGACCTGACCCAAGACCTATTCTTGAAGCTCTATCGCCAAGCACCTGCTTACGCTGCAAGCGAACGACTGGCTCCTTTCGCCTTTCGAATCGCTCGCAATGCATGGATTGACCGTACTCGTCGACATACGACTCGGCAGCGGAGCCAACACATCTCGGGCGAAACAGGTTCCGACTCGAGCTTGCCTGGCGTCTTCGATCGAACCGCTGGCACCGAACCTGAAGCCGCGCAATTTCTAGCGACCAAGGAGGAGTCCGCCAGTCTTTATCGAGCTCTCGCAGGGCTCTCCGAAATGCACCGCGCGGTGTTTGAATTGGGCGCTCTCCAAGAGCTGTCCTACTCCGAGGTTGGTGAGATTCTCGGCGTTCCCGTCGGCACCGTGAAGTCGCGAATGTTTTACGCACTGCGGCATTTGCGCGAGCGCCTTGAACCAGGCGACGAGCATTCATCCTCAGCTTCGAACCGAGCGGAGGGGCCCGTATGAAACCTGGCGACTCTTCCAAGTATCACGACGATTCGGCGATTGAAGCTGAGCGGCTCGCTCAGTTAGCGCTTGACCACACGGCCGAAGCCACCGAGCTTGAACGACGTGTATTGAACGGCCAAGCCTCGCTTCGCAGCGAAGTTGAGGAATGGGGAACGTTCGTTGCCAAACAGCGGGGCTTATTCGATTCCGCGCTCGCTGATGAACAGGGCGAGCGAGGTGCGTCAGCCTTGTCAGAGCGCATATTGATGGCCACTACTCGACGCAAGCCTAGCTGGATTGGCGACCTTCGGTTGATCAAAGATTTGGTGCTGTCGCGATGCCAACAATCTCTTTGGGTGCGATTGGCTGCAGCCAGCCTGCTATTACATTTGGCGGCCTTGCCAGTTCTCGCATGGTTTTTGATTCGTGAGCCGGTTCCGGAACCAATGATTTTCTTTGCGCTTCCCACCGCTCAGGAATTCGAACCTCAACCCGTCGAATTGATCGACGTCGATGCCCTTGATCCGCAAATCTTGCTGGACGAGGAACCTGTGGGAATGTTCGCACCTGACGCGACGCAAAACGCTCGCCGACGGGCCCGCTTTGTGCTGCATACCCACGGCGCACCGGTTGCCAAGGGCTTGCTTTCGTCGAGCGGCGTAACGCGATTGCTTGCTGCACGCAGCAAAGGCATCAACGAACAGAATTGGACGAGCTTGCCCGATCTCTCTTCGCTGAAAGGTAGTCAGCTCGAAATAGCTTTACTGGCCGAAGCCTGGCTCGATCGAGCGATTCTAGAGGGCGATTCGATTGAGAGTGACGAGCCCCTTCGTTCCATACTCGGTGACCTGCATCCGAATATCTCCGGCGAGACGGCGATTGATCTGCTGGTTCGCAGCGCAGTGGGGCGGGCGCTTGAACTTGGCTTGGCGGATGAAGCCTTGCGGGCAGCTTGGAGAACGGATCTCTGGTACGAGTCGAGTGATTCTGAACCATCCAAACGAGGCGGACGGCCGCTGACCGACGAATGGTTCACTCAACTCAAACAAGCCACCGAAGGTTACGCGAATGAGCCCATTCTGAGCGTCTGGCTCGACTGGTCTGCACGCTAGCCGCTCGCCTAGCTAAAAGTGTCGCGAGCTAGGAGGGGGGCGAAGACGTGACGAGGCAAGCGGGCTTCTAGCCCGAATTATTCATGAACACGCTGACCAAACACCACGAACGACCGGCACTGCCGGTCTATTGGTTCCTGCTGGCACTTTGCAGATACTGGCGTCCTCGACGACCTTACAAGGTCGTCTGCGGG
>JBLINP010000301.1:0-5483 GCA_047639415.1 Planctomycetota bacterium
AAAGCGAGATTTGTTCCGCTTCCCAAACCTGACCCATTCCGCCCTGTCCGATAAGTGATTCTAAGCGGAAGTCACCAACGATTTTTCCAGAGGCAAGACCCGGTGTTGGAACTGGACGTTCGCCATGTTCTCGTCTGAAAAAGGAGTTCGAGCGCGTGGTCGCTTTATCTTCCGACTGCAGTGATTGGCTTGAGTCTTTTGTCATTGCCAAAACCGATGACGGGAGAAGCAAGCAACATCATAACGTAGGGATAAAGGGCGTGTTGCGTGTGGCTTCGAGCTCGAGGCACGAATCGTGCATAAACCTTTGAATGGGAATCGTGCCGCGTTCTTATTCATTGGTTCGATATCGATTGTCCAAAACAGAGCTTAGGTTGACTTACTGATCTGCTGAATGCGTTGGAGGCAATCGGCTCAGAATCTTGATGGCTAGCACGCGAAACTATCCGGTGGCACCCGTGTTCATGAATAATTCGGGCTAGGGAGCCGCATTTCGCATGGCAGCTCAGGTATCGGGCCAATTGAGTACTCATGAAGTGAGGACCACCTCGGCGTTCAGTCGTTTCTGCGTGGCTCTAGCAGCATTCTAGAGCGCTATTCGACCCTCAAGGCATACGCGGGAACGCCCGATAGTCGTGGGTATGTCTTTGAACAATCAAATGCTCCTGGCAACGAAGTCCGGTGAGGTGGAGCTTCGGCGTGCTGATGGCACGGGATACTTGCATGTGTGGCCGCGTATCGAGGCGGACGAGCACACGAAGTTCTACCGCGAAGATTTCTATGGTCCGGAGCACTTCGCTAAAGCTGAACTTGAAATTGATTATTGGCGCGAGTTTTGGAATTTGCGTCGGGAGCGGATTGAGGAAGCGCTCGGAACGCCGCCTGCGAACCGACCTCTGCGCATTCTTGACGTCGGTTGTGCCGGTGGCTTCTTCCTCGAGTCCTTCCGGTCGAAAGGTTGGCACGTCGAAGGTGTTGAACCGTCGATCACAGCTGTCGAGTACGCGCGCTCGCGCTTTGGATTGGACGTCACACTCGGCACGCTCGAAGAGCTTGAACTGGGTGAGTCATTCGACGCAGTTCACTGCTCTTTGGTGCTCGAGCATCTCTCCGATCCCGATTTCGCCGTCGAACGGATGCGCGACTTTTTGCGTCCGGGTGGCGTGCTCTTCGTGGAATGTCCCAACGAATTCAACGCGCTTCAACTCGCCGTGCGTGACCAGCTCCACAAGGAGTCGTGGTGGATCAATCCGGCGCACCATCTGAATTACTTCGACTACGACAGCTTGTCGAAGCTTTTGGCCGACCACGGGCTCGATGAAGTTGAGCGGCTCGCGACCTTTCCGATGGAGATGTTCGCGCTCATGGGCAGTGACTACATCGGCAATAACGAAGTCGGTTTGGCCTGTCACAAGCAACGCATGCAATTCGAGCGTAATCTGATCGCAGCCGGTGGTGGCGAAACACTGGTCGACATGTATCGCGCGCTAGCGGACACCGGGCTTGGACGGACCTGTTCGGTACTGGCGCGCAGGACAGAACGATGAGACGCGAACGCGCCGTCGCATTTGTAGTCGCGCGGCTTGGATCGCAGCGGCTTCGGGAAAAGCAACTGCGTCCGATCGGCGACCGTCGAATGCTCGATTGGATTGTCGATCATCTCCAGGAATGCCAGGAACTCGACGAGATTGTTCTGACCACGCTACAGGGATCCGAAAACGATCGCTTGGCCGAGTTCGCTACCCAGCGCGACATCGAATGTTACCGCTATCCGGGACCTGTCGAAAATGTCACGAACCGATTGCGCTGTGCAGCTGAAGAGTACGACGCGGATATTTGCGTTCTGGTCAGTGCGGATTGCCCGCTGATCTATGCGCCCGGAATTGACAGGCTTGTCACCGAGCTGCGAGGAGCGGAGAACGCCGACGTAACATCGCACTGCGATCCTCCCGAAGGCCAAGCGCCTCTAATGCAGGGCATCGCTGTCGCGCGTAGACGCTGCTGGCAGTTTGCCGATGATATCTCCGACCGACCAGAGCTTCGCGCCAACCAATTTCCGGTGGTTCGAGAGCGCGAGGAACTCTTCACAGTCCACAACTTCGAGCCGCCGGAGTATTTCTTCGGACCGAAGCTGCGCTTGTCCGTCGACACCTGGGCAGACCTTGAGTTCATGACGGCCGTTCACGATCAACTCGCCGACGAGGGATTGGATTTCCAAATGCCCAACGTTGTTGATTTGGTTGCGCGCAACCCTGAACTGATCGAGATCAACGCCCACGTCCGACAGCGCGTACCGGACGACGAACTCAAGAGCGCGCTCTTCATTGTCGACGCTGGAGCCGAGTTCGGCTACGAAGGCTTACAACGCTCACTCGGGTTTGCCTTGCAGCTTGTTGAACGTGCGAGTTGTCCCGTGACTTTCATGCTCGACGATCTCGAAGCCAAGCGCCAAGTCGAATCCAAAGGCCTGCGCGTCGAGTGGGGCGCGCTCGGTCGAACTCCACAAATGGCGCCTCATGACCTACCCTCCGAATTTCCACAACACGCAGCGGCAGAACACGATCTCGTCGTTGTCGACCTCGGACATGAGCGCGAATTACCGGCTGGCTGGCGCGCTCGATTCGAACAACGAGTCGCCGTTTTAGGAGGCGATTCGTCCTGGGCAACAGAAGCCGACGAGGTTGGTGAGAGCGCGCAGGATTTGTTAGAGACTCTGCTCAACGAAAGCGCGGATCAAACGAGCGAGCGCTTCGGCCGCGCAAGTTGAAGCGACTGCTTCTCGGGTGACGGCACGAATTACGAACCGCTCTCAATAGAGCGGGAAAGGATTGCACCGGCGACCAGCCTACGACGGCAAAAACAAGCTCGGCAGGATGCCGGTGGCTAGTACGCCGATCACGCAGATGGCGGTCGCGACGGTTGCGATCAACGGGCGATCGGAACCGGGGATGGGTTGGCTTTCGTCGGCTTCGAGCATCCACATTGTGATGACGATCTTTAGGTAGAACGCTAACGCGATAACGGAGAGCACGGCGCCGATTACGGCGAAGGTGATCATGTTCGCTTCGACGAGAACGCTGAACACGAACCACTTGCCGAGGAAGCCGCCGGTGGCGGGGATGCCTCCGAGGGACAACACGAAGAGTGTCATCGCGGCGGCCATGCCGGGGCGGGATTTGGCGAGTCCTGAGAGTGACGAGAGGCGTGTGAACTGCGCTCCATCCTTCTCGAACAAAGCGATCAAGCCGAAGGCGCCGGTGATAGTGAAGACGTAGGCACCGATGTAATAGAGCGCTGCGGTTTGGGCGGATGCCAGGGAATCGGGGGACGCGAGTGCGCCTGCGATGACGAGGATCACCGTGCCCGCGCTGGCGATACCGGAGTAGGCCAGCATGCGCTTCAAGTCTTCTTGAACGAGCGCTCCCAGGTAACCGATGGCCATCGTGATGATGCCGAGGGTCGCGATCAGCGGCGCGGTGGATCCGGGCAGCAGGAAGAGCGCGTTGAGCATGAACGCGATAGCGGCGGCTTTGGTGCCGGTCGCCATCAATGCGGTGACGGGCGTCGGGCTGCCTTGGTAAACGTCGGGAACCCAAACGTGGAAGGGGAAGACCGAGATCTTGAACAGCAAACTCGCGGTGATGAGACCGATGCCGGTCATGGCGAGCGTGCCGGTTTCGTGCGTCGCAAAGTGGTCGGCCAGGCCGCCGAGGGAGAGCGCTCCCGTTTCGGCGTACAGAAGAGCCGAGCCGTAGACGAAGAGTGCCGAGGCGAAGGCGCCGAGTAGGAAGTACTTGAGTCCGGCTTCGACCGACGCGGCTTGGCTGCGCTTGTAGGCGGCCAAGATGTAGAGCGGAATCGAGAGCAGTTCGAGTCCGAGGAAGAAGACGACGAGATCGCCTGCGCCGGCCATCAACATCATGCCCAGTGGCGCGGTCAACATCAGGATGTCGTGCTCATCCTTGTAGCGCGCTTCACTGCCGGTGTAGTAGTTCGTGCTGTAACAGAAGGCGAGCGCGGTACCGGTCAAAAAGATCAAGCCCCAGACGGCGCTGGTCGCGTTGGCGATCAGCGATCCGTCGAGCACCAAACCACCCGTTGCGGTGAGCGCGTCGGGATTGTCGAGGATGCGCAGTTCGAACAACGCAGCGATGCCGAGACTGGCCAGGAAGAAGACCGACCGGAAGCGACGCAAGGCAGGGACGACTTCAGCCAAGAGCAACATCATCAGGCCAACGGCCAGAGTGACCATCGGCCAGAGTGCAATCCATGCACCGGGCGTGAGCAGAGCGTCGAAATCTAGGAGGAAGGGATTCATCGCGCTTGGGCGCCTTCAGTAGGTGCCAATAGTTGAGCCACTTTGGGAGCGGCTTCCAGTTCGTCTAATTCCATCGCGACGCGCGCGCCGTCCAACCGCTCGACCAATTGATTGATCGAGCCGTCGAGCTTAGCGAGGCAAGTGTTGGGCGAAACGCCGATCCAAATGCAGACGGCGACGATCGGAATGCACATGCCGATCTCGCGCTTGTCCAAGTCGACTAGTTTGCGATTCTCTTCATGAATCAACGGGCCGAAGAGCACGCGGCGGGTGGCCGAGAGCAAGTAGACCGCGCCGAAGATCACGCCGAGTACGCCGATCGAAGCCCAGAGGGGGCTGGCTTGGAAGGAGCCGAGCAAAATCATGTACTCGCCGACGAAACCGTTGAGGCCGGGTAGACCGACGCTCGAAAGCACAGCGAAGACGAACAGCACAGCGAACTTGGGCATGGTGGCCGCGATGCCTCCGAACTGATCGATCGCACGCGTGTGACGGCGCTGATAAATCATGCCGATCATCAGGAATAACATGCCGGTCGACAAACCGTGGTTGACCATCTGCAGGATGCTGCCGCGCAAACCCGCTTGGGTTAGAGCGAACATGCCGAGCACGACGTAACCGAGGTGGCTGACGGACGAGCAGGCGATCAAACGCTTGATGTCGGTTTGCGCCATCGCGAGGAAAGCGCCGTAGACGATTCCGATCGCTCCGAGTGCCATGAAGAGCGGCGCGTAAGTCACGGCGGCTTGCGGGAACATGCCAATGCCGAATCGCAGCAATCCGTAGGTGCCCATCTTGAGCAGCACGCCGGCCAGAACGACCGAGCCGGATGTGGGCGCTTGGGTGTGCGCATCCGCCAACCAAGTATGGAAGGGCAGCAGCGGCACTTTGATCGCGAAGGCCAAAGTGAAGGCGCCGAACAGCCACGATTGCGGTTCAAGCGCGAGCGCAGCGGCGTAGTCGGAGAGCTCGGCGATGTTCGCGCTCTTCGCGTTGTAGATGATCCAGATTACGCCGACGAGCATCACGAGTGAGCCGGCCAGCGTGAATAGGAAGAACTTGACCGTCGCGTAGAGGCGGCGTTCGCCACCCCAAATACCAACGATGAAGTAGAGCGGAACGAGACTGATCTCCCAGAAGAAGTAGAACAGCATCATGTCGCTGG
>JBLINP010000302.1:0-5479 GCA_047639415.1 Planctomycetota bacterium
CCAATCTCATCCCCCCCTTCCAACCCCGCAACCCCGCGCCCTCCTCCCAAACTTCACACTCCCCCCCCAACTCCCAACTCCCCCGTTTAAGTCATTCTTCCCTCTCCCTCGTAGTAAACGAATCGCCCTCCAACCTGGTGTCTTACTCGCGCGCACCAAATTTCCCCGCGCTGACGCGTTCGCTTCCGCCCTGCACCCGACAATTCTGCCTTTCCTCGCCCGTCAAGCTTCCACTAAAGGTGCAGGAGATCCTTATTTAGCCCTCTCTCAAATACCCGAACTTACCCATTTAGCAATTCCGCGGAGCCAATGGCGACTAGCCGGGCTGCTTGACGTAACGCAGGTAGGGCTTCACTTCGTTCCAGCCCTCCGGATACTTCTTCGCCGCTTCCTCATTGGTAATGGTTGGGACGATGATGACGTCCTCGCCATTCTTCCAATCGACCGGAGTCGCGACTTGATGCTTTGCGGTCAGAATCAAGGAATCCATCACGCGTAAGATTTCGTCGAAGTTGCGGCCCGTGCTGGCGGGATAAGTGAGGGTCAGCTTGACCTTCTTGTCCGGACCGATCACGAAGACCGAGCGCACGGTGAAGGTCGCGTCGGCGTTTGGATGAATCATGTCGTAAAGCTCGGCGACCGTACGATCGGGATCGGCGATCAACGGGAAGTTGAGCGCACAACCTTGAGTTTCTTCGATGTCCTTGGACCAGCCTTCGTGGTCTTTGAGCGGATCGACACTGATGCCGATCAGTTTCGCATTGCGCTTGGCAAACTCACCTTTGAGTGAAGCCGCGCGGCCTAGTTCGGTCGTGCAAACCGGCGTGTAGTCCTTCGGGTGAGAAAAAAGGACGCACCAGCCGTCGCCGATGTAATCGTGAAACTGGATGGTGCCTTCGGTGGATTCAGCACTGAAATTGGGAGCTTCGTCCCCTAGTCGGATGGTCATTGTGTTCGTTATTCCTAGGCGTTGTGTTGCGGAATTCGTTGATTCGCGGAGCACGCCCGGCCCCGCTATCACTCGTTGCGATCACGATAACAGACCGAGTTCAATTGGGCACGATTCATGCCTAGCCCGAATTATTCATGAACACGCGGACCAAACACCACGAACGACCGGCACTGCCGGTCTATTGGTTCCTGCTGGCACTTTGCAGATACTGGCGTCCTCAACGACCTTACAAGGTCGTCTGCGGGGGCAAGTATCCGCAAAGTGCCAGCAGGAACCAATTCGAGGCGTTTTGCCTCGCGGTTCATGAATAATCCGGCCTAGGTGGTTCAGCAAAGGGAACAGTAAAACCAGACTAGGCGCGTTTCCCGCCAAACGACTCGATGCAGAGTCATGTCGTTTCCTCCACGGCATGATTGAGGGCAATGGTCGGAGTTTGTGCGGTGGCCCCCAAGGCGATCGGTCTCAGGCTGAATTGGACTCCGTATCATCCGATTTCACAGCGCCGGATTCCGCTTCGTCCGAATCCGCTTCGCTCGGTTCCGCTTCGTTCGAATCCGCTTCGCTCGGTTCAGTTTCCCCCGGCTCAACTTCGCTTGAGTCCGCTTCGTTTGATTTGGCGTTCTTGCGAGCGGTAGCCAGCAATCCGGACAAAGCTTCGTCAAGGCGAGCGACGGTTGCGCTCGAATCCCTAAACCAATCCGTCGACCAAACGCGCAAGATCTCCCAGCCGAGGTTTTTTAGAACGCCGGCGCGAATTCGATCGCGATCGCGAGCGGAAGCAGAACTGTGATAAGTTTGGCCGTCGCACTCGATGCCGGCTAAAAAAGTATCGTCCGAATCCGGGTGTACGACACCGATATCGATGCGGAATCCAGAGACGCCGATTTGAGTGCGAGCTTCCCAACCTTTGGCTTGAAGTGCCTTGGCGACACTAGACTCGAATCGGTTTTTCGAAGACACGGTGGCGCTGCCTTGGCTAGCGGGCAGCGCGGCAGAGCCACGCTCGGCGTAGTCGAGGAAGTTCTTCAGATCAGCAACGCCTCTCGCTTTCGAACGTGCCAAATCGATTTGTTCGGCCGTGATGGATGAGTAGACATGCAATTCCGCACGCGCGCGCGTGACCGCAACGTTCAAGCGCTTTTCTCCCCCATCGTTATTGATGGCGCCGAAGTTCATCGTGGTCTTTCCATCGCTGTCCGGACCGAAAGTGATCGAGAACAGCATGACATCTCGCTCGTCGCCTTGGATATTCTCCAAGTTCTTCACGATCAACGGTTCTTCGCGTTCGTCGTCGAAGAACCATTCAATCTCGGGAGACTTGCGACGCTCGGCATCGAGCATGTCGAGGATCGACTCTTGCTGTTGAACATTGAAGGTGATGACTCCCAACGTCAGGCGTTCAGCTTCAGGCAACTCAAGCCACTCGTGCATGCGCCCAACTGCAAAGTCCGCGATGGCACGCGCTTCGACTTCGTTCGTTCGCCCTGAACCGCGAGCGTAGATGCCGTCCACCTTGTGAAATACGACCGCATCGAACTCGGTAGTCGGCGAAGGAAAGGTCACCAATCGCTCTCCGTAATAATGGTGATTCGAGAAAGCGATTAACGCTTCGTCACGGCTGCGATAGTGCCAATTCAGCTGATGCGTGGACAATCCAGCGTTATTGGCCTCATCCAAAATGCTCGGAAGGTCCTTCTCATAATCCTCCAAGTCTTCGTCACACTCGTCGGCTGAGCGGCCAAAGAAGTTCGTGGGTGGCAGTTGTTTAGGATCGCCAACGATGACGGATTGCGTTCCTCGCGCGATGGAACCGACCGCGTCCCAAGTCGTAATCTGCGACGCTTCGTCGAAAATCACGATGTCGAAGAGCGCGTGGTCGGTTGGTAGATACTGCGCCACCGAAAGCGGCGACATCAAAACACACGGCGTTAGCTGCGTGACCGTCTCCGACATTTCGGCGATCAATTTGCGAATCGAGGAACTCGGACGTTGAAGGCCCAGTTGATGTCGCAAGGTGCCCAACGCCGATTTTCGCGGAACTTCATCCCTGGCCGGAAGTTTGTGTGCGACGGCATGCTGCACTTGCTTCGCAGCTAGATCTTGCGCGGACTGATCCAACTTGCAAAAGGTCTCGATCAGAGTCTGATGCTCCCAATGCAAAAAGGCACGCAGTTCGTCGCTTGCATCCATTGCCAATGGCAACCACCAAGTGAAGTACGCCACATTGAACGCTTCGATCGCATTCTCGATCTTTGTGTCCGGTAAGGCGCCGAGCAACGGATCGAGTCCTTTCTTCGAAGCACTCGAACGCGCTGCTACCCACTTGGACCAGTCAGCGATTTGAGCTTTCTCAGCCTTGATTCCACTCAACTCCTCGAGCAAGGCTGTCGTCGTTTCGTCCTCCGGGAATCCACCCGCATGAGCTTCGTACGCCGCACTTGCTGATCGGAATGCAGTCTGGGACTCCGCATAGTTGCTAGCGATCGTCGCCGTGGGTTCTCGATCGCCACCAGCTTTGAGCAAAGGCTCAATTGCTGAATTCAGCTGCGCCGTATCGATCGCAACGCGATTCAAATCACTGATCACTTCACGCAGTGCAGCAGCATTCGACAGATAGGTTTTGATCACTTGCAGGTCGCTGTCGACGCCTTTGAAATCCGGCAGCACAGCCAGCGGACTGGCCGCGATCTTGGCCGTGTTTTCCTGGATCAAGCGCAAGGGCGCTAAATCAACGTCCGGATCGGCCTGTCCCGATTCGGCATAGGTCTGAAGCAACTTGCGCGCCTTGCCTTTGGCGAAGATCGAGAAAGGCCAGAACTTTGTGCATGCGTCGCGCCATTGCTTGTCCAGATCTTCGACTGGAATACGTTCAATCTTCGAATCGTTGTAGGTCGCCGCCAGACGAGAACGTTCAGCATGAACGCTCGCAATGGCGGTCTCGAATTCAGTAATGCTCGCTGCTATGCGATCAAAATCCACGTCGGCGACAACGCGGTAATCATCAGGCGCGGTCAGCTCCAAGCATTTAGTAAAGCGCGAGAGCAACAAGCAGCGCTGCTTGGTCAAGTCCTCTTCGGAGGTAAGAGCGAGTGCGCGCTCTAGCAACTCTGCGCTTTGAACGACCGCGCGAGTATTGGACTCAAGTTCATCGACGAGCTCGAGAAGTCGCGCTTGCCAAGCAAATGACCAGTCTTCGTGATGAATCGACTTAAGGTGTTTGCAGCTCTTTACGATCTGAAAAATGCGAGCCGCTTGCTCGGAGAGCGACTGAAGCTCTTCCAACTCATCCAGGCTGTGCTCGTCGATCGAGTCGAAGCCAATGTCGAAAAACGGCTCTTGATCAGCAATCAGTCCGATCGCTTGAAAAATGCTAACGCCATGACTTCCAGGCGCATGCAAGGCTTGAACGTAGGCGTTCAGCTTGTCCCGCGTCAGCTCCAGCTCGTCGGTAACCTTGATCCATTTCTTCTCCGAGCTGCGCGACTTGCGATCCCAAGCTGCTCCCAACTGTGCGATGACGGAACGACGATCGGTCTTATTCGAATGCAGCTCAAGACAAGCGTCGCCGAGCCCGTAGGCTTTCAGTCTGCGGTACACGACATCCAATGCCGCAGACTTTTCAGCGACAAAGAGCACGCTCTTCTTATGCGCCAAGCAGTGCGCGATCATGTTGGCGATCGTCTGACTCTTGCCTGTTCCCGGTGGACCGATCACTACAAAATCGTGACCTTCGGCGGCCGCCAAAACCGCCGCTAACTGCGAGCTATCGGCGGGCAGCGGCGTCAAAAGATCGGCGGGCCTATAGCGCCGATCGATGTCCTCCGGACGCGGAAACTCCGTCTCCGCCGAAGTGAACGTTTGATCGGGATTGTCGATTAGATGCCGAACCAAGCGATTTGCTCGCAGGCTGTCGGTGCGATCAACCAGGTCCTTCCACATCAAATACTTGGAGAACGAGAAAGTCGATAGCGCGAGGTCCTCAACGACTTCGAAGCCCGACACGTCGCGCACGGCAACTCGCATGAGTTCGAAGATACGCGGCAAGTCGAGACCGGAATCGTCGGTCGGAAGCTCCCCGCGCAAACTCGGTATTTCGAGTCCGAAATCTCGTTCGAGGAACTCGAGCAGCGTCGAGTTGATTCGGATCTCGTCTTCGTGATGCGAAAGGTAAAAATCCGATTGAGCTGAACGGCGACTGAGCTTGATCGGCAATAAGAGCAAGGGCGCTCGATAGGTACGATCATCCTCGACGCTCTTCTTCCATCGTAAAAAGCCCGCAGCAAGGAACAACGTATTGGTTCCACCTTCAGACAGGTCGCTCTTAGCCCGCCGGTTCAGCGTGATCAAGCGCTTCCCCATCTCTACGCCCGATAGCGGAACGCAGACTTCTTTTCTCTCCAGCGCAGCGGTTGTGAAAGCCGCATGAATATCCTCACCCGTTTGTTCTTGATGAAGCTTCGAGTCCCGCTCTCCGACCGGGTCTTCATCGTTTAGGGAAACGATGCGAAAGCGTTTTCCACTGGCGAG
>JBLINP010000303.1:0-5477 GCA_047639415.1 Planctomycetota bacterium
GCGATGATTTCCTTAGGCGTTCCGCGCGTCACGATCTTGCCTTGATCCACGATGATCAGATCATCGGAAAGCTGCTCGGCCTCATCCATGTAGTGCGTCGTCAAGATAACCGTTCCGCCCGTGCGCTTGAGGTCGGAGATCACTTCCCAAACGCTGCGGCGAGCCTGAGGATCAAGTCCTGTGGTTGGCTCATCCAGAAACAGCAACTCGGGGCGATTCACCAATGCGCAACCGAGCGCGAGCCGTTGCTTTTGACCGCCCGATAACGCGCCGACGCGCGCATTGCGCTTTTCATTGAGCCCCACCAGTTCGAGCACCTCATCGATGGAACGACCGGACGCATAGAAACTGCGAAACAATCGCACCGTCTCCATAACCGTCAGCTTCTCAGTCAAAACCGTCTCTTGGAGCTGAACGCCAATGCGTTCCCGAATGCCCGTCGGGTCGGCCTTCCAAGTTCGGCCCAAGACTTCGACTTGCCCCGCGTCCGGCTGCTTCAAGCCCTCGAGGATTTCGATCGTCGTCGTCTTGCCGGCACCATTCGGCCCCAAGATTCCGAGACAGGTTCCTTTGGCGACTTCGAAATCGATGCCCCCCACCGCCACCAAGTCTTCGTATTGCTTGACCAGTCCGGTCACTCGAACACAAAGCTCGGAACCAACCGCTAGTGCACTTTCCGACATGGTTAGGAGTTTGCAGGAAGGACGAGCGTTGCGCTACATCGAGCTTTTATCTCAGCCCGAGCCTCGCTCAATCCTTGTCGTCGTTCTCGCCCGGTTCGTTGTCTTGACCGAGATATCCCAAAGCTTCCAACGCCTCAATTTCATCCGCAGTCAAACCCTCGCTGGTGATCAAGTCGCCACCGAGCACGCCTAAGTCTTGAAGTGCTGTAAGTAACTTCGCCGCTTGCGGATGATCGGCGGTGTACAGGTTCTTCAGTTCAGTTGGATCTTCCGCCACATGATACAGCTCGTGCTGGCCTGTCTCCGGACGATGAATGTATTTCCAGTCCCCTTGCTCCAAGCAGAACATGGCCGGGTCTCGGCCGAGGAAATCATCGATGTCGTGGTGGACTTCGGCATACACAATGCGAGCGGATTCCGTGGCTTTATCCAACAGCGGCAACAGGCTGATGCCGTTATAAGTTTCGCGTTTCAGTTCGACGTCGAACAGTTCGCTGAAGGTCGGGAATAGATCGATCAAGCGCACCGGCTGATCGATCACCATTTCGGACGCGACGCCCGGGCCCGATAAAACCAACGGGACGCGAATCTGTTCGCGATGCAACCAACCATGCGTCCAATTGTCGTGCTGGCCCAGGCCCTCACCGTGGTCGGCGATTACGCAGATGAGCGTTTCGTCGAGCACGCCCAATCGCTCCAGTCGTTCGATCACGCGCGCGAATTGAAAATCCATCCACGCGATTTCGGCGTCGTAGAGTTCAACGCGAAACTTGTCGGCGAGCCCAACTAAAGCGCAAGGGACAGCGATGTTGCGCGGCAATGGAAAGGACACGCGCTCGGCTAAAAATTCGCGTGGCGGTGCGAGCGTCGCATCATGTGCATCGAAGTAGTGCAGCATCAAGAAGAAGGGATCCAAGCCATTGGCTCCCAACCATTCGAGCGCCAGGTCCGTCGTGTCGTCTGCTCGACGTTGATATTCGTTGCCACAGCGCGACTTTTGAACTTCCTTGTGAACGACTTCCGAGTACGTTTCGAAGCCCCGGTCGAGTCCGTAATGCGCGCCCATTGGTCGTGCGCTGACAAAAGCTGCCGAACGCAGTCCGGCCTGCGTCAAACGCTCGGCCAAAGTTTCAACCTGTGCGTTCAAGCTCTCCTCGCCGACGGACATCAAGCTGCGAATGCCATGACGATTCGGCCAAGTGCCCGTCAAAAAAGCGCCGGCTGAAACTGGAGTCAAAGATGACTGCGAATACGCCTGATCAAAGCGGGCTCCGCTTTTTACGAGCGCATCGACGGCCGGAGTCGTCGCTTTTCCATAACCGTAAGCCGAGAGATGATCGGCACGGGTTGTGTCGAAGATGGTCAGCAGCAAATTCTTGGGTCGCACGATTCCATCATCGGACGATCCGCAGGCACAGAGCAGCAACAGCGGCAAAGCAATCAGGTGAGTTGGGCGGCGTTGAATCTTCACGAATAGAGAGCGACGAGGAGGTGGGCGGAGCTGGCGGAGGGCTGTACGGTAGCAAGCGGAAACAGTGAGCCGAATTCCAAGTTGGGGCCGATGTGCTCTTCCGCCCCGATATCGGCCCGCAGCTCTGCCCCCAAATCCATGTCCCTCTTCTCAATTGCTGGTTTTGTACGCCTCGTAGTCCTCACGGCGATTGCCGCCGTGATCTTCTCGTCGGTGGCTCCGGAAGGGCGAGACCAGCGCTTCGAAATCGACGAAGCCGAATGGTTGACCATCTCCCTGGCGACGACGCAGCAAGCTTTTGGAGATGCGACAGCATTCGATGGCATGCCACCGTCGCCGTATCAGGACGCGGATGGAAATCCCTGGAAGGTTGGAATTCACCAGTCGACTTTCGGCTTCATGAATCCCCTCTTACCCAAGTTCGTCTTCGGGGGGCTGTCTTTGGCCTTGGGGCACGCCGAATACGACCCGCTTGTTTATCCACGGTTCGCCAAAGGCAAACGTCAAAACCGCATCAACACCGCCAAGCTCGCCGTCTTCCCTCCGCTGCTTGCTATTCGTTGGATCGTCGTTTTACTCGCGTCGCTCTCTGCGGCATTGATCTTCATCATCGCGAGTCACGTCGGGGGAATCGCCTCGGGAGCTTTCGCCTTCGCACTGTTCCTCGCTTCGCCCGTCATCACCGATCACGCGACTCGCGTTCGCACAGACTTCTTCCCGCTTACTCTCACACTGCTCGCGTTACTCGTAGCCATCGCCATTAAAAAATCACTCGGCGGTGAACGCGGAAAAGAATCACGGCTTCGTGCAACGCTCGTACTTGGCTTACTTGCGGGGTTGGCCGTCGCATCGAAACTCAATGGCGCCTTACTCGTCCTCATGATCAGTGCTTGGATCCCTTTGGCTTGGTATTCCAGTCGAAAATTCTCGGGATCAAATGTACTGACCGGTGTGCTGCTCCCCTACCTGATCGCGGGCCTCGTTACGGTGTCAATCTACTTCGTCTTCAGCCCACACCTCTGGCCGGCGCCAGTAGAAAACGTCGGTGCACTATTCGAAGCATGGGAAGCCGACATCTCACATCAGAAGGATCAATTTGGAGAGCGACTTGGTCGTGCCGACACGATCATCGAACATTTCCAACTTTCCGGAAAGGCTGTCAGCGGAGAGTATGAGCCATTTTACGCACATACTGGTCTGCCCATTGGCCTTCCATTGATTGTGGTCGGTGCACTTGTCTTGGTGGCGGCGGCGCGCAAGGGACAACATAAATCTTCCGCCAAAATGGTACTCACCTACATTTTGATCGGTGGTTTCGGCACAGCATTGTGGCTGCCGTTTGGTCGCAACAATTTCTACATTGGCTTTGGGCCCGTGGTGGCGATCTTGCAAGGCATGGCGCTCGGCGCGCCAATTGCGTTGTGGCTACGTTCGAAACGCTCCACAGAATCCGACGCTTAACTCTTTCGACGCGATTTCGCGAAAACGGTGTTCCCATGAGCAGTTTTGTAACCGGACTCGAGTCCGCTATTGATGGGACAGTGCTCCCCCACGACCAGCTTCAAACGATGCATGCTGGTCGCCCACTTTGGGTTCGCTACGACCTTGATGCGATTGCGAAAGCCGTTTCGCGCGATGACCTTGTAAAGCGCGAACCGACACTCTGGCGCTATCGCGAGTTGTTGCCGGTAGAGCGAGATGAGAACATTGTCAGCTTGGGCGAAGGGATGACTCCGCTCATCGAATGTCCGAGGCTTGGGAAGGAACTCGGACTCTCGCGACTCGTCATCAAGGACGAATCGCAACTGCCGACCGGATCGTTCAAAAGCCGAGGTTTGTGCATGGCCGTGTCGCGCGCCAAAGAACTCGGCGTGACTCGGCTCGCGATTCCAACTGCGGGCAATGCAGGCGGCGCGATGGCGGCTTACGCCGCGCGTGCTGGTATCGAAGCCTTTGTGTTCATGCCGGCCGACACACCGGCCGTCAATCGTTACGAGGCGGCGCTGTTCGGCGCCAAAGTCTTTCTCGTCGATGGTTTGATCAATGACTGCGGCGCGCTCGTGCATCGCGGCGCCGATGAACTCGGCTGGTTCGATTGCTCGACCTTGAAAGAGCCCTATCGCATCGAAGGCAAGAAAACGATGGGACTAGAACTGGCGGAACAGCTCGATTGGACGCTCCCCGACGCGATTTTCTACCCCACCGGCGGTGGCACGGGATTGATTGGAATGTGGAAGGCCTTCAATGAGCTCGAGCACATCGGCTGGCTCAATAATCCTTCTCGTCCACGCATGTACGCCTGCCAATCGGACGGTTGCGCACCAATCGTGACCGCCTTCGATGCCGGCGAGCGCCATGCAGAGCCCTTTCCCGATCCCGCCACGATTGCCAGCGGCCTACGCGTTCCGAAAGCCCTCGGCGACTTCATGATTCTCGACGCCGTGCGCGAATCGAAGGGCAAAGCGCTGGCCGCTCCCGAAGCCGACGTGCTTGCGTGGATGCGAAAGGCCATCGCACTGGAAGGCATTTCGATCTGTCCAGAAACCGCCGTGTGCCTCAGCGCGCTTTCCACTTCCGTCAAAAACGGCGACATCGACGCAGATGAATTGGTCGTGGTCTTCAACACGGGCGCCGTACAGAAGTACGTCGAAGCAATGGAGTGCGACTTGCCATCGTTGCCAGCCAAGGGCCAGATCGATTGGGCAGCCGTAATAGGTTGAGCGCGCGAGCGTCTGTACAAAAAAAAAGCGCAGAGGTTTGCTCCGCGCTCTTTCCGTTCTTTTGAGAAGGTCTGGTTACTTCTCGCAGACGATGTAAGAAATCCAGGAGAGGCAGTTCTCGCCCTTCTTCTTCTTGCGGAAGTTGCCGTCGCCGCTTTCGCCGTCTTCGTCGGTACCTTCCCAATAGGTGTTGACGGTTGAGAAGCCCGCGTCCTTCAGGCAATCGACCACTTCGGGCAAGCCCCAAAGGCGCCAGTCATAGGAGAAGGCTTTGTTCATGCGTGTTCCATCTTCGAATTCAAAGTGGATGTAGCACTTGTAGTCGCCCGTAGCGGGCCAGTAGCGATCTTGATCCCAGATGTAATCGAAGCCCTCTTCGATTTCGCGCTCCTCTTCCATCTCTTCCATGGCTTCGGGACCGCCGTGAATGTCGAGGATGAAAATTCCGTCCGCGTGCAGATCTTCACACGCAGTTTTGAAGTAATGAAGCATCTCTGCGCGCTGCTTGAACAGGCAATAGGAGAAGTTCAAAGCGACGCGAACGTCGGGCTTCGTGATGGACGGTTCGCGAACGTCTTTGAGATGCAAGGTGCAACGACTCGC
>JBLINP010000304.1:0-5474 GCA_047639415.1 Planctomycetota bacterium
TTGGGTGGCGGCAGATTGCCTGACTCCGTACCTACCGCCGCGGGCGGAAGACGGCGACGGAAGCGGTGAAGCCGTGGAGGAAATTCCGACCGCCGACCGGTCCGATCTCACCTGCCGCGAAAAAGCCGGCGACGGGAGCGTCGGGCGCTAAACCCTCGCGAACACAGGTCAGGTCGTGATCGGGCTCCTTGAACATGTTCGAACCGCGGCCGTTGCACGAGAAGAGCAAGGCTCCGGCAGCAGAATCGGGCTGGTCCTCGTCGAGGCGACCGCCGCCCTGGGTTTCCATGAGGGCTTTGAGGTCTTCGCTGGCCGAAGCGGCGTCGCGAACCAAAAATTGCACGGTCTGTCCGCGCCGCAAAAGGTCGTTGATGCCGAGCGAATTGTTCGGACCTTGTCCCATGATCTGGCGAACCAAAAAGTCGCCGCGCTCGAACTTGCTCTTGTTCGCATCGATGGCGAGGCCGACGAAGGGAGCGCGTTTGAGAAGGTCGCTCTCCTCCTCCGGCAGCCCGCTGGCCGTTTCGAGAAAAGCCTCCACAGCGCTCTTACCACCCAACTTCTGCATCAAATTGCGCTCGCAAGAGGTGATGACCCACGGCTCGCCCACCGGACGACAACCCTGACTGACCACCGACGCGATTTCGATATCTCCCTCCAAAACCACGCCGAGCGCACCGTCCGCGACCAATTCGCCCTCGGTGATGAGCAGGTTTTGTCCAGCGCTGGTTCCACCGCTCGCCATGCCTCCGATGACCGGAACGCCCGGCCAGGTCACTTGCATCTCGGCCAGAAACGCGTCGGTCCGGAAACTGAACGGATCGGACAAAAGCAGCACGCTGGCGGACTTGGGATCGTTGATCTGGACTTTGCCGGTGATCGTGGTCCCGCCCTTTTCGTCGGTATCGGAGGTCAGGCGAAACGGCCGAACTTCCGTGCCGGGGAGGTAGCCCGCCCAAATCGAGAGCCCAGGTGAGCCCTCGGCTTCGCGGCGACCGCCGATGACGGAGACGCCGGTACAGCCAATTAACGCAGCGCCCTCAAATTCGCGATGAAGCCGCGCGCCCAGCTTTTCGAGCGCCGGTCCGTGGTGGTGCGTGGCGAAGACGGTCAGCAGATTGGGCTGATCACCCGACTTGGGAAATTGCAGCGAAAGCTGCCCTAGGACCTCTAGAATCGCGGATTCGGTATCTGAGAGAGTCGAGAGTGCGCCTGCGAAACGGGGGAGAGTCATCGATTGTTTGTTCATTCGGGCGCTGGTTCGGGGAGAGCGCCGCGCGGAAACCCGCGTCGTGATTTGTTCGTGAAGCGCCTGCCATCGTTGGCAATTCACATCGGAACACTAAGGATAGGACGGAACTCTGACGATAGGGGTGCCATCCTGCGCGGAACGTGTCAGAATCTCACGCGATTTTGTCAGCTGAGCCGCAGCTTTTCGGTCGAAGAGATGTGCACTGACACCCCCTAAACCAACCCATCCCCGGCGATTCCGGCGGTGGTAAAGCAAGCCATGACACAAGAGATCGGCACCGAGCTTCCGCTTCAACAGCAGGAAAGCGTTGTGATCCGCTTCGCCGGAGATTCCGGCGATGGAATGCAGATTACTGGCAACCAATTCACTGGCACATCGGCGGTGCTAGGCAACGACCTGGCGACGCTGCCTGACTTCCCAGCAGAGATTCGCGCACCAGCGGGAACTCGTCCGGGAGTTTCGGGGTTCCAGATTCACTTCAGCTCATCAGAGATCCACACGCCCGGCGATGCGCCCGACGTTTTGGTGGCGATGAACCCGGCCGCTTTGGCTGTGAACATTGGCGACCTTAAACAAGGTGGCATTGTCGTGATCAATACCGGCAAGTTCAAAGAGAGCGACTTGAAGAAGGCGAAGGTTGAGAGCAACCCGCTCGAAGACAGTTCGCTCGACGGTTATCGCGTCATCAAGATCGACATCAACGAGCGCGTGAAGATGGCGCTCGCCGATTCGCCTTTGAATGCGAAGGACGTTCAGCGCTGTAAGAACTTCTACACGCTCGGGTTGATGTACTGGTTGTACAGCCGTCCGCTCGAGACGACGCTCAACTGGCTCGAAGAGAAGTTCAAGAAGAAGCCCGATCTCGTTGCGGCGAACCAAGCGGCTTTGAAGGCTGGTTACAACGCTGGTGACATCCACGAGATGTTCCAGGGTCAGTACGAAGTGCCCGCTTGTGATTCGATGCCCGCCGGTAAGTACCGGAACATCATGGGCAACCCGGCGCTCGGGTTGGGTTTGGTTGCAGGCGCAGAGTTGGCCGACCTGAACATCATGCTCGGCGCGTATCCGATTACGCCCGCAACCGACATCCTGCACCAGCTGTCGGGCTACAAGCACTTCGGCGTCATCACGATGCAGATGGAAGACGAGATCGCAGCCATTTGTGCCGCGATCGGCGGTTCCTATGCGGGACACTTGGGCGTGACTTCGACGTCCGGTCCAGGCATGGCGCTCAAGGGCGAAGCCATGGGCCTCGCGGTGACATGCGAGTTGCCGCTCGTCATCATCGACATTCAGCGGGCTGGCCCTTCGACGGGTATGCCCACGAAGGTTGAGCAAACGGACCTTTTGCAGTCGGTCTTCGGACGCAACGGTGAAGCGCCGATTCCGGTTTTGGCCGCATCGACGCCCTCCGATTGCTTCGACATGGCGATTGAAGCCTGCCGCATCGCTGTGGAGTACATGACTCCCGTGATTCTGCTGAGTGACAACTACCTCGCAAACGGTTCGGAGCCTTGGAAGCTGCCCAATCTCGATGAGCTCAAGCCCTTCAAGGCCAAGTTCCGTACGGATCCTGAGGGCTACCAGCCCTATAGCCGTGACGAAAAGGGCGCTCGCCCTTGGGTCAAACCGGGAACGCCTGGTCTCGAGCACCGCATCGGTGGTCTCGAGAAGGAAAACCTGACCGGGAACATCTGCTACGAGGCCGACAATCACCAGTTGATGACGGATCTTCGTCAGGCCAAGCTGGAATCGATCCGCGAAACCATTCCGACGCCTGAAGTCTTCGGTCCGGAAACGGCCGACATCCTGGTCGTGGGTTGGGGCTCGACATTGGGTCCGATTACGAGCGCAGTTGGGAGTAGTCAAAAGGCCGGGAAATCTGTCGCGCGTATGCACTTGCGTCACGTGTGGCCCTTGCCTAAAGGTCTCGATGAGATCTTCAGTCGCTACAAACTGATTTTGGTTCCGGAGAACAACCTGGGACAAATGGCGCGCATCTTGCGCAGCGAGTATCAATCGCAAAACTTCCAGTCGTACTCAAAAGTACAAGGCAAGCCATTCACCACGAGCGACATCCTCGGGAAGATCAACGAGATCCTGGAAAGCTAAAATGACCATCACAGAAACAAAGACCCTGACTAAGAAGGACTTGAAGTCCGATCAGGATGTTCGTTGGTGCCCCGGTTGCGGGGACTACGCGATTTTGAATGCAGTCCAGGCCGCGCAAGCGAAGATGGGCATTCCGAAGGAGCAGTTCATGTGGGTTTCGGGTATCGGCTGTAGCAGTCGCTTCCCCTTCTACATGGATTGCTACGGCTTCCACACCATTCACGGTCGTGCGCCGGCATTCGCAACGGGCATCAAAGTAGCCAACCCCGAGCTAGCCGTCTGGCTCGCAACCGGCGATGGCGACTGCTTCTCTATCGGTGGCAATCACATCATCCACTTGCTGCGACGCAACGTGGACATCAAGGTGCTCGTCTTCAACAACGAGATTTACGGCCTTACCAAAGGTCAGTATTCGCCGACGTCCCCGATTGGTCTGAAGGCGAAGTCGACTCCGATGGGTTCCGTCGACCGCCCGTTCAGCCCGCTCTCTCTTGCTCTCGGCGCCGGCGCTACTTTCGTGGCTCGGACTCCAGACAACGACATGAAGCACATGGCGGTGACGATCAATCAGGCTGCCGCTCACAAGGGCACGGCTTTCGTTGAGATTTACCAAAACTGCGTGATTTTCAACGACGGCGCCTTCAACGACTTCTTGGACAAGGGTGTCCGCAAAGAGAAGACGATTGATCTGCAGCCTGGCGAGCCGATGGTTTACGGCGAGGACAGCGACAAAGGTCTGCGTTTGGTCGGCTTCCAAGTCGAGCGATGCAGTGCTGCCGACGCCGACATCTGGGATCCGACGGACGCTTCGCCCGCTCGCGCCTTCCTGATGGCTCAACTCGACCAAGATCCGAACATGCCGAATCCGATCGGTTTGCTGCGTCAGATCGACGCGCCGATCTTCGACGCAGAAGTGAATAAGCAGGTGACAGTTGCCACCGAGGCAAAGGGCCCCGGCAAGCTGAAGGACCTGATCTACGCCGGCGACCTCTGGGACGTCGAGTAAGCCCGGTTGTACGGAGCCAGGACAAAATCCACCGGCCTAAATAAAAGGGGAGGCGTGCCAATTGGCACGCCCCCCCTTTTATTTAGGCCGGTGGATTTTGTCCTGGCTCCGTACAACCGGGCTCGCCGTTCAACACTTCGCGCACCTTGGACTTGAAGGCCAAGGTCGAAAACGGCTTCTGGAGGAAGGGCACTCCGGACTCCAGCATATCCTGGCTCGTGATGAAGTCTGGAGAGTGGCCAGACATGAACAGGCTCTTTAGTGAGGGGCGCACCTTCAAGAGAGCGGAAGCCAAGTCACGACCGTTCATGCCGGGCATAGAAACATCACTCAGTAACAGGTGGATCTCAACGGGATCGCTGGTCGCCAGACGAATGGCTTCGGCGGCGCTGCCTGCCTCAAGCACGAGATAGCCCAGTCCCGCGAGAATCTTGCTTGTGATCTGCCGAACTGCAGGTTCGTCCTCGACCAAAAGGATCGTCTCCTGGCCGCGGAGATCCGCCGGGTTCTGCGCCGTAGCTGTCGGTGCTATTTCTACCTGACCCGCGCGCCGGGGCAGGTAGACGTCGACCGTCGTGCCCTCGTTCAACTTGCTCGAAACGTCGATGAAGCCTTCATTTTGGCGCACTGCACCGTAAACAGAAGCCAACCCTAGGCCGGTGCCCTTCCCGATATCCTTGGTCGTGAAGAACGGCACAAAGATTTGAGCCAACGTATCCTCATCCATGCCGCAACCCTTATCGACTACGGAGAGCCGTATGTAGTCGCCAGGCACAGCGTCCGCATGAGCGGCGCAGAAGTCGGCGGTCAGCGAGCAGTTGAACGTCCTCACCCGAATCCCGCCGGCTTCGTCGCTGGCGTGTTTCGCGTTGAGACAGAGATTGGTCAGAATCTGGTCCATCTGTGACGAATCCATCGTGATCGGCCAGAGGAAAGCCTCAGGTTCCCAGACAAGCACGATGTTCCGGCCGATCAACTGCCGCAGCAGCTTGAGCGTCTTCTCCACACGTTCATTCAGGTCCATCAGTTTGCGGTCGATGGGTTGCTTACGAGCAAAGGCGAGCAGTTTTCCTGTCACTTCGGCCGAACGTTTCGCGGCAGTCT
>JBLINP010000305.1:0-5447 GCA_047639415.1 Planctomycetota bacterium
GGTCGTCTGCGGGGGCAAGTATCTGCAAAGTGCCAGCAGGAACCAATTCGAGGCGTTTTGCCTCGCGGTTCATGAATAATCCGGGCTAGCCCGCTATGTTGCGGATTCTTGGAGCACACCACTAGAAAATTCAAAGTCTCGGTGCAGTTAGGTTCGTACCGCACGGCCCGCTTCAAACCGGACCTGTCCGCTGAGGTGACTTCGAATCGCTTCTGGAAGCGCGATCTTCTCTTCTTCAAAGACACGGCTGCCTAGCTTGTGAACATCGTCGTCGGCTTCGACCTGAACGGAGCGTTGCAGCAGAATTGGCCCCGTGTCGTACTCGTTCGTTACATAGTGGACGGTGCAACCAGAGGTTTTTTTTCCGCTGGCGAGCACGGCGGAGTGAACGTGATCTCCATAAAACCCCTTGCCGCCGAAGTCTGGGAGCAACGAGGGGTGAATGTTGAGTACTCGTCCAACCCAGCGATCGGGTAGCTCAATCAGACGTAAGAAACCGGCCAGGACGACCAGTTCACAGCCGCGCTTTTCGATTTCGGAAAAAATCGCGGTGCTGAATACCGTCGTGTTTTCAAACTCCGCGCGGGGAATCGTCACCGCATCGATGCCGAGGTTGTGGGCTCGGTCGAGCGCTTTGATCTTCGGCCGATCGGAGACGACTAAGCCCAATTCACAATCGAGATGACCCAGATCGATTTGCTCCGCCAAGTTCTCCAATGATCGTCCGCCTCCAGATACAAGTACGGCGATGCGGGGCGGGCGGTGGCTCTCGTTACTCATAGGGTTTGCTCGTTTTTGAGAGCGCGCACACGGGACTCAAGATCCGGAATCAGCGCCGTGATCAGGTCATCGATCTGGGGCGCGAGAATTTCCGCGCTTTGCAATTGGCGCTTCATGTCGCCGGGCTGGTCGCCGCCGTCGGTAATGGCAATGATCGACAATAGTCGCATTCCGGCATGCCCGGCGGCCAATAGAGGAGCCGCTAAACTTTGGACGCACACCTGTGCGCCGAAGCTGGCGAGCATTGCTCGTTCCGCGCGAGTTTCTAACGCGGGGCCTTGAGTGCAAGCGACGATTGCGTTCACGACGTCAATGCCGAGTTCCTCTGCACGAGCGAGAGCGTTGTTGCGCAGCTCCTGATCGTGAAGCAAGGAGAGGTCGGGAAACAAGGGGCCCAAGCTTGTCGTTCCCAATGCTTCGAGAGGGTTGTCGTCTCCAAATCGAATGTGATCTTGAGCGAGAACCAATCCGCTGCTCGAACGAAACAGAGGTAAAGCAAATCCAGCGGAGGTGTGCAGAAGACAGCCTGCTCCGCAGGCCGCGGCGAGCCAAACGGGGAAGCCGCCGAACCAGGCAGAGGGGGACTTCAATTGAAAGTTTTCGTCGTCGAGCATCCAGACGTTGAGAGTTCCGAGCTGGCCTGCGTGCAATACGGATTCGGCCCAGCAATCCGGAGTGCCTTCGAACTCGCCCAGATTGATCGAGGCGTGTCCGACAAGTCGATCTCGCATGGGACCGACGCCGGTTGCCGATAGGTAGAGGATGTCGGGTCTCGGAGTTCCCTCGAGTAACGCGACCCGAACGCTGTCGATGCAGTCGTTGAGTGAGGGCGACGAGCTGGAGGTGTGCGTATTCATGAATCGAAGCCGCTAGGGCATGAGAAGCAAAAGCAAACTGTTGCCGGTCTGTTCGTTCGCTGAGTCCAGTTCATTGATCGCAGAGGTCCAAGCGCCGTTGCCCGCGTCGATCAGTGAAGCGACGACTCTCCGTACGGCGACTTGCTCAAGTCGAACGGCTTCAGGTGCTCCGGCCGTGACCGCCCAATTCTCCGCGATCGCGAACGGTGCCAGGAAATCATCCATGTGCTTGCTTTGGAGACTAGGTGCGGACGACTCGAAGATGGGGCCGAGTTGCTCGAGCGTTTCGAGAACGGCAGCGAGATGCAGGCCGAAGGCGATTCCGAGTAGCTCGTCCTCTGTGTAATCGCGGTCGAGTCGCGCATTGAACAGGCGCTCCAGTACGGAGGTTGAGCGCATGAAAGCGGAATGGGGCACCAATTCCGGACGACCTTCGTTGGCCAGCAGCCAGCCACTGTTTTCAACGCCGATCACTTCGCGCTTCTTCGTTGTTGCGCGGCGCGGATCCGAAACCGTGGTGCGTCGCCAATGACCTGCCGTGAATTCAGCTCCAAGGCTTTGGAGTGCACTTGCGAATCGTTCGAGGTCAGAGAGTAGTCCGAAAATTTCGGCCTGCCGCTCCATGGTTTGCAACTGCTCCCCGAGCGACAAGAGTCGGGTTCGTGCCGCCGCGAAATCGAGCCCAATAAGTTCGGTCTCAAGTCCGACGCCCGCGAGGATTCCAGAACGCCGCGTTTCGAGATCTCGTTGCTGAAGCTTAGCGCCCCAATTTTTCTGCTCATCAGCAAACTTCGAACTGCGCTCAACTAGTTTTCGATGAGCATCCAATAGCTCGACGACATGAGGAGCAGTCGGGTCGAGCGTAGAATTGGCGGGTTGCGTTTCGGCGCCAGCAACCAAGCTTTGATAGCTCGAAACTCCGAGTCGATCCCGACACGCTTGCAACGCACTTGCGGCAAGTTCGAAATGTCCAGTTTCGAGATACTGATCAGTTTGAGTTAGACAAACTTCCACTTCGCCGAGAGCTGATTGCACCAGTACCTTCTCGAGTTCCAACAACTGCTCGCCGAACAGCTCGTCGTTTTGATACTGCAAGGGGCGTTGATATTGCCTGATACGGAGCAAGTTGGTGACAGTCGAGGAATTCTGACCATCGCTTTGGACGAAGCTTTTGAGCACGAGTACAGCAGCATTGCGCTCGTTCACTTGTCGATGCGTTTCCGATTCGAGCTGCGCAGCCAATCTGTCGATTTCGGTTAGTTGTCGCCCCGCTTCGATGGCAGCGTTCGTTCCTCCGAACTGCGATTGAACCGATTTCAAACCTGCTACACGCGCCTCAAGATTGGTCAACTCCGCCACCTTTTGAAGCGCATCATTCGCCTGTCGCTCCAGCGAGATAAGCGCTAGATCATCGGCTTGCGATTGGTCTTTTGCTGCATCGTCCACGACGCCGAACCGGTCCAGATTCTCGGCGGGATCGGTGGTTTCGAATTCAGGCGGCGCTGAATTGGAATTCTCTTTGAACGTCGATGAAAGCTCGTCGGATTCATTCGATTCGCTGAGCCCTCCAAGTTGAGTCGCTGCGAAAGCCAAGCCAGCCACGACGAGCAGCGTGATGATCAGTTTTACAGCAACGCCGCTCGAGTGAGGCTCTTGATCATCGACTGGCGAATGCGCGGAACGCGCTGCAAGTTGATCCAATTCGAAAAGCAGCTGTCGAGCAGTTCCGGGGCGATCGTCCGGCGACTTAGCGAGCAATCGCGCGATGAGTTCCGAGAAGCCAGCAGGAACGTTCGGTTCGAATTCCGAAACGGATGGAGCTTCTGTATGGAAGACCGCCTTCAGGATCGCGCTTTTGGTCTTGCCCTCGAAGGGCGTTCGACCGGTGAGTAACTGGAAAGCGGTCGCGCCGAGCGAATAGAGGTCGGAGCGATGATCGACCTGTTCCCCGCGCGCCTGTTCGGGCGAGACAAAGTGAGCCGTGCCGAGGGCTTCGTTATTCGTAGCCGCGTGCAGGGAGACCGCCAATCCGAGATCGGAAATCTTCGTCACGCCTCCGTCGGTTTGCATCAAGTTGGCCGGCTTGATGTCGCGGTGAACGATGCCGCGTTGTTCGGCGTACACCAATCCGCGCGTGGCGTCGATAATGATCGGCAGCACGTCGTTCCATGCCAACTTGCCTTCACGTTTCAGTAGCCCCTCGAGGCTACCGCGCGACATGTACTCCATCGAGAGGAAGTGATAGCCCTGAGCTTCTCCGACGTCGTAGACGATGACGACATTAGGATGGGCAAGCGATGCAGCGGCGCGCGCTTCTTCCTTGAACCGAGCTACAAAGGAACGATTCTCGGCCAAGGCGGGCGACAACAACTTAAGCGCTGTTTCCCGCTGTAGGCTTTCTTGCACGGCCAGTAACACGTTGCCGAAGGCACCGCGACCGAGCATCTTCTCGATTCGATAACCACCGATTTGTTTGGGAACCGTGTTCGCGGAAGGGCGAGCCTTCGGTGCCGGCTCAAGCACGATTTCATCAGGTTCTGAAACCGGATTCGCTGGTGTCGGTTCGCTTGTCGATGGGGCAGGCAACACTTCGATCGACGAATCGACGATGCGCAGTGCGAGTTCGCCAATCTCGATGCGATCGCCGTGTTGGATGCGTTTGGACTTTACGCGTTGCCCGTTGATATTGGTGCCGACTTCGCTGCCCAAGTCTCGGATCGCCCAGCCGCCTTTGACGAGTCGACCGATGCTGAAATGTTCGGCGGCTACGCCATCTGCAGTGAGCAATAGGCCGGCGCGACGAGGGTCGGAGCCCACGACGAACTGCCCACCCATAGGGACGAAGAGTTCGAGATCTTCGCTTCCCTCGACAATCAGTTGGAGCCCTGCTTTGGCGGGAGTCATGCGGGGTTGCCCCCGGGACCGTCAGACGAATTTTGAATAGCCGACTGATCGACGTCGGTAAATAGCGCGGAACCGACTCGGACGATATCTGCACCGGCGGCGATCGCTTGTTCGAAATCACCGCTCATACCCATCGACAATTGTGGGCGACCAGTCGCGAACAGATCGGCGGGAAGTTCTGCAGCCAACGAGGCCAAAGCTTCAAAGCTCGCGCTCGCTTGCATTTGCTTTTCGTTGGCCTCAGCTACTCGCGGTGCCATGCCCATCAAGCCAACCAATTCAAGGTGGTAGAGCTCCGGCATACAAGCCAACGCTTCGTGCAACTCAACTTCCGACAAACCATGCTTGGCATCTTCGTCGGTTAGTTTGACTTGCAAGTAGATAGAAGGCTTGCGTCCCGCGGCTTCCGCGTGTCGGTTGAGCGCTTTGAGCAGATTGACCGAATCCACCGAATGAATCACATCGCTGGCGCGCACGACACGCGCAGCTTTGTTGCGCTGGATGTGGCCGATGAAGTGCCAGCGCGCCTCGACGCCATGCTCGCGAAAGTCGAGCAGTTTTTGTTCAAAAACGTCGATGCGGTTTTCGCCCAAATCCGTTTGTCCCGCCCGGACGAGCGCCATGGCCAACGCCGATGAAACCGACTTAGTAACCGCCAATAACTGTACGGCGCCCGTCGGTCGTCCCGCTGTTTGGCTCGCATTCTCAATGAGATCGAGAATGCGATCGCGATTGCGTTGCAGAACGGAATACACGGAGGGGCGGGTAGTGCGTGTGGTTGAGAGGTCTATGGAACGGCAGGTCGGGCTATCTAGCCACCAGATTACCGTCGGTCTCATGAGAAGTCACCGTATCCGGCCGCGTCTCGTCACTCGATCTGTCCGGACAATGGTGTCGTCGGCCGTG
>JBLINP010000306.1:0-5415 GCA_047639415.1 Planctomycetota bacterium
TCCTCGAGCATCGCGACTTCGTGACGCCGGGCGACATCAAGAAAGTGGCGCACAGTGTGCTTCGCCACCGCATCATTCCGAGCTATGAAGCTGAAGCCGAAGGTCGCACTTCGGACGAAATCGTCACGCGCATTCTCGAGACCGTTCCGGTTCCCTAAGTCACTTCAATACCCGTGGCTGAAACGGATAACAAAGCATCGTCGGGCAGTGAGGTTCTCGCTCCCGAATTGATGGCGCGTGTGCGTCAGATTCAAGTTCGTACCCATCGCATGGTGTCGAATATGCTCTCTGGTGCCTACAAAAGTACCTTTCGGGGCACGGGCATCGAGTTTGAGGAAGTGCGTCAATACCAAGCGGGCGACGATGTTCGCACGATTGACTGGAACGTCACGGCGCGCATGGGTGAGCCCTATGTGAAGACCTTTGTTGAGGAGCGCCAGCTCACTTTGCAATTGGTCGTCGATACATCGCGCTCGATGGATTTCGGAAGTGCCGATCGCAGCAAGCGCGAGGCGGCCGCAGAGTTCTGCGCGCTGATGGCTTACGTAGCCGTCTTCCAACACGACCAAGTTGGCTTGTCCCTGTTCGCCGACGAACCGGGTTTGCATCTGAATCCCAAGAAGGGGCTCAGCCACGTGATGCGTGTGATTCGCGAAGTCATCGCCGCCAAGCCGGGCGGCAGTGGCAGCTCATTGGCCAACGTGCTCGAGCATCAATTGAAGATGTTGCGACGCCGTTCGATGATATTCGTCGTCTCGGACTTTCAATCGACGTCGGAAGAAGATTGGGCGGGCGTTCTCGCGCGGCTCTCTGCCAAACACGACGTGGTGTGCGTGCGAGTTGGGGATCCCTTTGAAGAGGAATTGCCGAAAGCTGGATTGATCACCTTGCGCGATATCGAATCTGGAAAGCTGGTCGATGTGGACACGCGCTCGGCAGCCGTTCGTGCAGCCTGGGCGCAGGCTGCGGAAGTTCGCGGGGCCAAACTCGACGAAGATCTCATGCGAGCGCGCGCGGATCGCATCGATATCTCAACGGTCGGCGACATCGGTGAACCGGTGGTGCGCTTCTTCCGACGAAGGGTCAGGAGACGTTGATGTTGCGGTCAAAGTTTTTTGTGAACCTAAAGTCGAGCGGGCTTCTGACTTTGCTTGCGCTACTGGTTTTCGCGGCGCCGGACTTCGCGCAGGGTCGGCAGAAAGCGAAGATCGGTCTTGGACGCGACAAGGCAAAAAAAGAGGCGAAGCCCGAAGAGGTGGAAGCTCCCGTTTTCATTCCCGGCTTGTTCGCCACGTTGAATTCGACGCCCAAAGCGGTCGAGGTCGGCGAACCGATGACTTGGGAACTCGAAATTCATCACCCGCGCGAACTGGTGCCGATCCTGCCGAGCATGGATTTGGGGCTGGGACCGCACTGGGTCGTCTTGGAGGAGTTGGGCGTAGTCGCCGAAGCTTCACCCGACCAAATCGACGAGTTGGGCTTTTGGATCACGCGCAAGCGCTGGGTAGTCATGTGCCTAGCGACCTCGCAGAAGTTGCCGTCGATGGAGATCTTCTTCGGAGAAGGTGAAGGCGCGCTCTCGGTACTGACCAGCGAAAACGAACTCGCGGTGAAAACGGTCTTGGGACTTGGCGACCAATTTCCGCGCGGCGCCAAAGGCTTTCGCGATGTCGAAGGTTCGCTGGAATCCGAAAGTCCGCCGTGGTGGATTATCGGCGCGGGCGTCACGGGCTTGTTGGTGATTGGTTGGTGGTTGATCGGCCGCAAGCGCGGTACGGGAGTGGCGGAAGTCAAAGCTGCTCCTTTGGATCAACTCGCCTCGATCGAGCAAGCGCTTCCCGACGATTTGCAAGCACTCCAAGCGCTGCACTATCGATTGACCGCGCTCGTTCGCGAAGCAGCAGACCAACGCCTCGGGCAATCGAATTCTGGTTCCACCGACGGCGAATGGTTAGAGCAGATACGCGGTGGCAACGGCATCGGCTCCGAAGTTGAACAGCATTTGGCCAAAGTGATCGAAGCGGCTGAAACGGTTAAGTACGCGGGCGTGCGGCCTTCCAAGTACGCGATCGAAGAGACTTTGAAGGCGGCGCGCGATGCGCTTGAAGGCTTGCAGAGTTCGGGAGGTGCGCGTTGATTACTAGCGAACTTCTGCACTTGCCGTTGGCCGTAGTCCAGGCTGGCGAAACGCAAAGCGCAGCATCGGTTGGACTCGAGCTCTTCGGGAACTACTCATTGGCCGAGCCCATGTTCTTGGTCTTGCTGCCAGTCGCTCTCGTGGCTCTTTTTTGGGGCCGTGCCGCGAAAGGGCGCAGCACCGGTCGCGTTTCGGTTTTGCCCAGCGTCGCGCTGCCCAAGAGCCTGCGCCAACGCACGACATGGATTCCGCCCTTTTTGCAGGCGCTTGCGCTGTGCTTGAGCGTGATCGCCTTGGCTCGCCCGTTGCGCGGCAACATCGAAGAGAACACGACATCGGAAGGTGTCGACATTGTTTGCTTGATCGACCAGTCCAGTTCGATGGAGCAGGTCGACCTCGACGAGAATCAAACCAAGTCGCGCTTTGAGGTCGTGAAGGAAGTCGTCGAAGACTTTGCCATTCGTCGTATGACGGATCGCGAAGGCAACGCCGACAACATCGCGTTGATGACCTTTGCGCACTACCCGCAGATGCTTTGCCCGTTCACGCTCGATGTGAATGCGCTCAGCAACTTCCTGCGCGCGGCACAACTGATGCGTGGCGGTTCACCAGAGGATGGCACCGCGATTGGGATCGGTTTGGCGAAAGCCGTTGAAGTTCTGGGCAAGTCGAAGGCCAAGTCCAAAGTGATTGTGCTTTTGACCGATGGCGAGAATGGGATCGACGACATCACGCCCATCGAAGCCGCCGGTATGGCTGCTGCTGAAGATATTCGCGTCTATACGATTCATGCGGCTCGCTACGTGTACGCCAGAACGTTCTCCGGAGTTCGTCCGACGAACCGCGAACCCGATACGGCCGAGCTTGAAGAGATCGCGGAAATAACTGGCGGTCAGTTTTGGAGAGCGCGCGATCGCAAAGCTCTTGAAGAGGTTTATTCGCTGATCGAAGAGTTGGAGCGCACGCCGCGTGAAGAACGTCGCTACGTCGAGACCTTCGACCTCTACCCGCTGTTCTTGCAACCAGCCATCTTGATCTACTTGCTCTCTTGGCTGCTCGCATCGACCTGGGCGCGGAGGCTTCCCTAATGAATGCCAGCAGCAGCTTCTTGGGATTCGATCTCCTGCGTTCAGAATTCGCTCCGTTCGCGCTGTGCGCGCTCGTCCTTCTGGCCGTGGGCTTCTACGGTTTGATCGCACGACAACGCGAGCGCGAGCAATTGGTTTCGGGCTCGCAGATCAAGCGCTTCCTACCCGGGTACTCGAACAATCGTGCACGACTGCGCGTTATCCTTGCGGCAGTCGGCTGTCTGTTTTTGTGCTTGTCACTGCTCGGTCCCGTGCGGGGTTACACCAAGCGCGAAGTGCGTCGCAGCGGCTTGGATATCGTCGTTTGCATCGACACATCACGCAGCATGCTTTCGCGCGACGTTCGCGATAGTCGACTAGGTCGCGCCAAGCGCGAAGTCTTGGGCTTACTCGATCGACTCGCTAGCGACCGCGTGGCCTTGGTTGGTTTTTCCGGTGACGCGCGACAAGTCGCTCCGCTGACGCACGATCGCACAACTCTGGCGGCCTTGCTCGAGAGCGTATCTCCGCTCGACAATCGCAAAGGCGGCACGGACCTAGGAGTCGCGATCGAACGCGCGTTGCAACTCTTCGACGGACGCTCGGGCAATCACGAAGCCATCGTGCTTTTGACCGACGGCGAGGATCTCGAAGGCAACGGATTGAAGCGCGCTAAACAAGCTGCTGAACAAGGCATCCGCGTTTACGTGATTGGCGTAGGAACCACCGAAGGCGGCAAAATTCCGGTGGAGCTGGCGGATGGCACTGAAGGCTTCATGCAGGATGCGCGCGGCACTGAAATTGTGACGCGACTCGACTCCTCGACTTTGGAGGTGCTCGCCAAAGCAACCGGTGGCCTGTATCTCTCAACCGAACAATCGCCGACGCCGCTCGAGTACATCTACGATCGCAGTATCTCGAAGATGGATCGCCGCGATTTGGACGGCGGCATCGAGCGCGTTCCGCACGATCGCTTTCAATGGACTCTGGTGTTGGCCTTGGCTTGCATGGTTTTCGAAGTTGGACTTCGTGAGCGCCGCGTGCGTTCACGCGAGGTGACGTTATGAAAAATATTTGGACCTTACTGTTGGGCTTGATCGTGCTTTCCCCGTTGGCGGCAGCGCAAGTTCCGGCACCAACGAAACGAACTCGTCCCGGCGTGGCGACGGATAACGGCGGTACTTCTGCAACCGAAGGTTCGATCGCCGGCAAGCAGTCGGGCAAGCAAGAGACCCGCGTCAACACGAAGGACGAAGCTAGTTTTGAGCGTGGAGGCGACAAGAGTGAACTCGGTGGCAGCGCTTCTGTGGATGGTCAAGCCACGGGCGCGGATGCGGCCGGAGCGCCACTCGGTCAACCGATTGAAGTCGCACCCGAAGTTGTGGCTCCGGCTTATTCGGGGACGCCGCGACAGGGCTTGGCGGAAATCGAGCGATTGACTCGGGATGGACACGGCGAAGAAGCGGTGGCCTTAGCCGAGGTCTTGATTGAACGAGTCGCACTCACCACCCGCGATGAACAGTTACAAGGTGAATTGCGTTACGCAGCCGGCGTGTCGGAAGGCATGGGCGGTCGTCTCGGCCACGCGGCGTTAGCCTTTCGATCGGCAAGCGCTTTAGCTGGTCCGGGCGATTTGCGTTTGGATTCGCTCTACAACACGGCGGCTCACTTGATCGAACAGGGCGAGGAGCTCTACTCGAAAATACCGGAGGTCGAAGCGAAAGCCGCCGCTCAATCGGGGGGGCAACTCTCGGGGTTGGATGCGAAGGGCGTCGACACATTGGCCGACACGCGGAGGGCATTTACCGCCGCAAAGGAGATGTTGATCTCTCGACTTCGCATCGACTGGCGCGACGAAGATGCGCGCGCCAATGTCGAGTTCGTACAGCGTCGGCTAGACGAATTGGATCGCATCGAAGCGAAGCGCGCCGACGCCACTTCGGAGAAGAAGTCGGAGTCGGGTAGCGAGAGTGAGAAGACGGAAGAGGGCGAGGGCGCCGACAAAGGCGACGAAGAGAACGATGAGGAGAGCGATGAGGCCGGTGACTCGGGAGCGAACCCCGATCAGGACAATCCGGAGGAAACCGAGAGCACCGAGCCGGAAGAAGGTGAAGGTGCTAAGGACGGCGCTGAACAGCCCAACCCGAACGCGGATCCCGATGAGAATGGGGAGTTCGATCAGCAGGAAGAGCAAGAAGACGGTGAAGACAA
>JBLINP010000307.1:0-5407 GCA_047639415.1 Planctomycetota bacterium
TGGCGTCCTCGACGACCTTACAAGGTCGTCTGCGGGGGCAAGTATCTGCAAAGTGCCAGCAGGAACCAATTCGAGGCGTTTTGCCTCGCGGTTCATGAATAATCCGGGCTAGATCAAAGCAAAGGGGAGGGGCAGCTCAATAGCTACCCCTCCCCGTTCTTTACCACGAGCGGTTCTCTCGCTGAACCGAAGGTTTGATTGCGCTACAACACGTTGGAAGTCGGGTTCCAGAGCGTGCGCTTGATCTCAACCTTGTTCGGGTTGGGAATCGTAACGAGATCATCCTTATTGATGCGCGGATCGTAGTTCAGTTGCAGGCCGATCAAGTAATTCGAACCGGGTACATTGCTAGCAGTACCCGCACCCGCGGTGTACTTGGCGCCGGGCGATAGTAATCCCAGATCTGCGCAGACGATGGCGCCATTGACTTGGAGCTGACCCACCATGGTGGTGGAGCGATTGACGATTCCAAAGACCGCGTTGTTGGTGTAAATCAACGAGTCGATTTCGAGCGGAGCGCCATACGGCCGACTGTTCATGAAGTAATCGAGCGACAGCTTGTACATGTCTTCCGAAATCCACTCGTCGTTAGGCGAAATCTGAGAGACGACCTCGCCAGCAGCGGGCGTGATGTAAGTCAGATCCGATGATTCCCAATCAAGCGGCACTTCGAAATCGCCCAACCAGGTATCGGCGGTCGTGTCGTAGTACAGACCGCCCTTGTTGTACATCGGGATTTTGTCTCCGGTGCCGTAGGCGTAGAAACGCGGCTTATATGTCGTGCCGCCATTTTGAGCAGGACTGATGTAGTGCGGATTTGCAGCCGTCCAAGTCAAGGGATCAGTGTTGTCGTCACTGGGTCCAGGCAAAAGAGGCTGAGTCTTCATCCATTCCGTTCGATTGAACAGGGAGATCTCCGCCAGCGAAAATGACCAGTCGTCTGTGCCGGAACCTTGGGCTGTATCCGTACCACTGATAAAGCCTGAGCTCGCTCCGAACAGTGACATCGGTCGTAAGTAATCGCCGATCATCACGTTGCCACCCGCGACGATCGCGAGCAGGTTTTTACCGTTCGCTCCTTCACCGAAGGTGCGATTCCCATTGGCGTCAACTCCGTCGGCATACACGATGTCGGTCGGAATGTAGACATTGCCGCGAACGGTCAAAGTGCCTTCTCCCTCAACAACACCCGTGATGATCAAGTCACCGTCGATTGCAACGTCTCCATCAATATGGATCGGGTTGTTCTGGGTGCCCCTCAGGATCATATTGCCCGAAGCAAGGTCCGTGACCGTATTGAGGTTACCAGCAGTCAACGCCGCCGCGTAGTCGGGTAGCGTGGTGATCGGACTCGCCGAACTCGAAACGTTGATGAGACCCGAAAGCAGTTTTCCACCTTTGAGTTTGGCAACTGCTGCGTCGAATTCTTCATCGTCGACGATCTTATTGCCTATGCCAGCCGGGTACGCGGGCGTTCCCGTTGCCGGATCGATGCCGCCATTGTCCGGGATCGGGGCGGGGAAAGAGGTAGGCAATGCCCCGTCCACCATTTCCGAAAAGTTCGAGGAGTAGTTGAGGTAGAGGTTTTCGCCGGCGGAGGGTGTCGCACCTGCCGGAGAAAACTTATTGATCGAGACCTCTCCCCAGCTGTCGGGGATCACTTGGCCTTGGCTGTCAAAGTCGAAACTGCCCATGCTGAGTGAATTCCAATCACTGGTCGCGAAGGGAATCCCTTCGTGGTCCGTTGCTGCTCCGCGAACATAGATGGATCCGGCGACGACGCTGTCAGAATCAAAATCGTTTACGGCCCACGAATTACCGTCCATGTTGTGACGCAACATCAAGGTCTCAAGCGTGCCCACCTTGACTTTGTCGTAAGCGGCGGTCGGATCGCTTCCGAAGAAACGCTCCGTCGAATCGATTTGCGTGTGGCAAAAAATGCAATTGACGTTGTTGGCCAAGATGCCGTACTCCAGGCCATCGAAGAGCGAAGGCTCTACGGTGTAAACCTGTTGCACCGCGCGATTGAGAACCGGATTGACGATTCCCTTTCCGCGGTTGGTACTGGCCGAAACCGTCAAGTACAGCTGTGTCGATTCTGCATCGACGTCACGTCGATAAACTTGAATCGAGTCAATACTGACGTTGTTGAAATCTAGATCGCCACCGCCGCCAGCCGGTAGGCCGACTGCGTTGAGCATATCTTGACCTTCGGTCGCGCCGGGCGGATCGCCAATGCCATTGTTCGCAACGCCGAGCGAATCCAAGTAAGCGCGGAAGTTGACGATGCTTCCCGGGGTTCCATTTGCAGGATTGCCTCCAGTGGCAATCGCCGAAGCCCAATAGCCTGCCCACAGATTGTCGGCTGAAAGGATGGCGACACTCTCAACTGCACTGGAAAGACGATAATCGTCATCGTGCTGGTTGAGTGTGCGCGTGCCTGACAGACCTGTCATCAAGAGCGCTAACCCGAAGATCGAAAGTGCTGAAACAGCGACTAACGTAACGACGAGCACAGAGCCACGTTGATTAGAACGATGCGAGCGTACGCTCGCCCCCAAATTGCTTTTACGCATATCCCTTGCCTTATCACGGTTCGCAATCGCAAACCGTTCCCTTTTAGTTCAATTACCGTCCCCTTCCCGGAGGACGTCTCAATGCCTTACTCGATAACTCGTTCGCTTCTCGCTACAACCCGTTTCGGTTCCTCAAGAAAACGACTGATTCAACTTTTCGTACGATGGGTACGTTCTTTGTCGACCTTCCAATGAGGAAAAGTCGGACGTGCAAAATGCGGCTATCGGCGTCCCACAGAAAGAGCGGGTCGTTAAACCCATCACCATCCAGGTCGCTGCCCCAGTTGCATTGTTCTTGGAGAATGGCGGTCGGTCCCAACCCCAAATCATCGACATCGCCGCCAGGCGTATCCGTGTCCCAGCTTCGCCGGCGCAACTTGCCAATGTCAAAGACGTCCAAGAGGTCTCCGTCTTGATTGATGTCATCGCCGGTTTCTGACTCAGCAAATGAGTTGACCGGAATGAAATCGATGGAGCTCCAACCGCTGAGGATTTGATTGTTGGCGACGGTGGCACCCCATTGAATGTCTTCCCCGCTCAAGTAGTTCGTGCCCCCAGTGGGATCGATGGGGGTTCGGAACGAAATGCCTGCACCGGCGCCGCGATAAAAGACTCCGACGCCTTCCTCCTCTGCAATGCCGTCGAACTCAGAGGCCGTCGGATTGATTTGGTTGCTAATTGGTTCAGCTAGGCCAGCCCAAACAATCTGCATGTTAATCGGATGGTCGGCGCCCGACGTGCAGGCGATACCGCGCGTCAAAGTCTCAAACGTGTCGTTCGAACTTGTACCCGCGCCGAGTGAGTCGTACGAGACGATTTCAAAATCGGCTTGTCCGCGACTGAGCATGAGCACGCCTTGTTCGGGAAAGCCCCGAGTTGAATCGACTACCAGCGATGAAGTCGTCGCACTTGCGAGCGGACTGGTGACGAAAGCTGTAGGCGATGCTATGAGCGCATCGGCCATTTCACGCTCGATACTGTGGAGCATCAACTGCGTGCGATCTTCGAGCGCGGACAACGTGAGCGTACTCTGAGAAAGGGTGAGATCGCGTTCCATCAAGGCCATTGAGGAAAGCAAGACCACGCTAAAGAGCGCGCTGGTCACCATGACTTCGAGCAGCGTGAAGCCCGATCGTGAATTGGAAGGCATCAACATGATCTAAAAGCCGACCGCGAAGAAGGCGTGCGTAATGCTGGATGTACCAGCGCCGCTGCGATAATTGAGGGTGATGACGATGGGCAGCAATCGAGCATCTCCGGTGACATCGGTATCGGTTGCGTCGAGGTCGCCGTTGAGGTCGCGGGGCAATCCAAGATTGGCACTTACGTCCGCGTCCGTGGTCGTTTCGTCGGTGATGATGGTGATCGCTCCCACGGTGGCGGCGCCGAGCGGAGGATTGAGCTCGTCAACATTAAAGGTGTTGCCGACCGTTCCTCCAGGGCCGTACGTATCGACGATCTCCTGTACCCAGTCGTCAGGTGACTGCTCGATGGTCCTGTAGGAAAGCGAGTGGATGCGCTCGGCGATTGATCGAACGGCATTGTTCGCGAGCACGCGCTCTCGGTTCGTTCGACGCAAGGAGTGCGATTGCAGAGTCGCAGCGCTAACGCTGACGAGCGCCACGACCATGATGACCATAGCGAACGAGAGTTCGACGAGGGTGAACCCCGATCGCCGACAATGACGCTTTTTGACTACGCGACCGTTCGCGTATTGGTTTTCCGCTTCCAACATAATTTCCCTATTGCGACCTTCCCGAGGTCATTTCCCAAGCAACCATCTCGACCCGGGCATCAGCCCGACTGAACAAAACCTCTAGATTGCCGCTAGAGCTTTGTAAAGCCGGTGCATGTGCATTGATCTCGGAGAACTCCGAAGCGGAATGCTTTTCTCTACGGGCAGCCGGCGCGACGATAAAAAGCGCACTACTTGCTCTCCGTCGCTGAAAAAGTGAGTCAAAGCTGCTTCTTCGAGGGAGGAGACCTTCCCTGATTGAAGGAATGCTCGCGACGAGGCAAAATGCGGGCTAGGAAGTCCAGGACTCGCACCCCGTCATTCGACTCCAAACCTCTATGCGAATTTGTTTAACGGTTCACGGCTTCCCGCCCTTCGAACGTACCGGTGTCGAGAATTACACGCGCAGTCTGGCGGCCTCACTGGTTCGTGCAGGCCACGTCGTGGAAGTGTTTGCCCCTTGCCCTCCCGGTGATCTTCCCAACCTCGCACTTCGACGAGAGATTGTTGATGGCGTTGGGGTGAATTGGTTGGGCATGGGCCGTGAGCCTCAAAATCCCGAAGAGATGTTGAATCCGCCGGGTATCGCGACTCGCTTCGGAGCCTTCTTGGATCGCGAACGTCCTGACGTTGTTCATTTTCAGCACGTCGTCAAGTTGGGTACTGGGCTCATTGGAGAAGCGTGTAAACGGAAGATCCCGACGATTTACACGGCGCACGATTACTACGCGCATTGTCATCGCTACACCTTGCTGCGCCCGGACTTGAAACGGTGTGAGACGATTGGTGATCCAAAAGCGTGCGCCCGCTGCGATCAAGCGCTGGCGGTGCTGAACGAGATTGAAGGTTTGGGCGACTACCAAATGGGCGTACGCCCCGAAGGATTGAAAGCTGCTGAGCGCGATCGCCTGGAGGCCGCTTTAGATGGGCGCACGGTCGACGCTGGATTCACGATTGAAGATCAGGAGGCATCCCAGACCCTGCGCAAAAAATTGGATGAACGCAGACTGGAGGACTTCAGCAAGTTGAATTTGTTGTTAGCGCCGACGCTGTTTTTGCGGGATCGCTTAATCGATGGGGGCCTCGAGCCTTCAAA
>JBLINP010000308.1:0-5389 GCA_047639415.1 Planctomycetota bacterium
CAGATACTGGCGTCCTCAACGACCTTACAAGGTCGTCTGCGGGGGCAAGTATCCGCAAAGTGCCAGCAGGAACCAATTCGAGGCGTTTTGCCTCGCGGTTCATGAATAATCCGGGCTAGACCAAGCCTTGGTCGAGCATCGAGTCGGCGACTTTTAGGAAGCCCGCGATATTGGCTCCGTTGACGTAATTGCCAGGCGTTCCGAATCGTTCCGCGGCTTCCATGCAAGCGCCGTGGATGTCGGACATGATCAACTGCAGTCGACTGTCAACTTCTTCGGCCTGCCAGTTGTAACGCATGCTGTTCTGGGCCATTTCAAGACCAGAAACTGCGACGCCGCCAGCGTTCGATGCTTTGCCAGGACCGTAGAGAATCTTCGACTCAAGGAAGATGTCCACTCCGGGCGCAGTCGTCGGCATGTTGGCGCCTTCGCTGACGAGGATCACGCCGCCCTTCATCAAGTTCTTAGCGTCGACCCCGTTGATCTCGTTCTGAGTCGCACAGGGGAAGGCGCAGTTGGCTTCATGCGACCAAAGCGGGTTGTGGTCGCGGGAAGCATCAGCTGCCGTATAGACCGATCCAGAGAACTTGTCGGCGTACTCACTGATGCGACCACGCTTGTTGTTCTTGAGGTCCATGACGAACGCCAGCTTCTCGGCATCGATGCCTGCAGCGTCAAAGATGTAACCAGCGGAGTCGGACATCGTGACGACTTTGGCGCCGAGTTCCGTTGCTTTCTGAACCGCGTACTGCGAGACGTTGCCGCTGCCTGACATGAGGCAGGTTTTGCCGGCCAAGGTGTCATTCTTGGTCGCGAGCATTTCGCGTGCGAAGTAAACCGCGCCGTAGCCGGTGGCTTCCGGACGAATCAGGGATCCGCCCCAATTGCGACCTTTGCCGGTGAGGACGCCAGTGAACTCGTTGGCGAGTCGCTTGTACTGACCGAACATGTAGCCGATTTCACGTCCGCCGACACCGATGTCGCCAGCGGGAACGTCGGTGTTCGGGCCGATATGGCGGTAGAGTTCCGACATGAAGCTTTGGCAGAAGCGCATGACTTCTCCGTCGCTCTTACCTTTCGGATTGAAGTCCGAACCACCCTTGCCGCCACCCATCGGAAGCGTCGTGAGCGAGTTTTTGAACACTTGTTCGAACGCCAAGAACTTCAAGATGCCCAAGTTCACCGACGCGTGGAATCGGAGGCCACCTTTGTAGGGACCGATTGCGCTATTCATCTCGATGCGGAAGCCGCGATTAACCTGAACTTCGTTTCGATCGTCCATCCACGGAACGCGAAACATGACGACGCGTTCAGGCTCGACCATGCGCTCGAGAATCTTCGCGGTGCGGTACTCGGGGTGTTTCTCGAGGACGCCTGAGAGAGAATCAACGACCTCCTTCACGGCTTGGTGGAATTCCGGCTCCGAGGGATTCTTCGCCTTAACCGCGGTGATTAGACCGTCAATGTAATCTTGCATCAGTGGGGCATTCAGTAGGTGGTCGCACGCCGGAAATAGATTGCTCAGCCCTTTGAGGGACGAAGTTGAAGCTGGGCAAGGCGCACGAGGCTGCGAACGATAGCCGGGACCTTTTGGTTAGCGCAAGAACTTCAACTGAGTCGCGAGTTGGCGAATGGCCTCGAAGTCTTCGTTACTGGCGGGAATCATACCTTCTGGGCGGTCAACGGCAGCCAAAAGAGCGGGGTCGATTATCGAAACCAAAGCTTCGGCTAGTCGATCCGTGAAGCCTTCGCCAAAGGTCTGATCGAGGCTCGGATGTGCCGTCCAGTTGTAATCGGCGTAATCGGGCGTGACCCAGACGATTCTGCAGCGCTCGGGATCGAGTTTGCCGGAGGCGACCATTTTGTCGTACGTCTTATAGTTGAGTGCACCCGCGTCAAAGGTGCCGGCCTGGACCAGGATGGCGGTTTTGTCGTGCCCGCCCGAAAAGTTACTGGGAGCTCCGAAGAACTCTTCCGGTGACTGGCCGCTATTTTCGCGGATGTGGTACTCCGGCATCAATCGACCCGAAGTGGAGGCCTCAGAACCGAAGGTGAAGCTCTTGCCCGCGAGGCTCGAAGGAAACTCGTCGCTGCGCTCAATCCCCGTATCGCTATTGACGATGAAATAGCTCTTGAAGGTCGGATCCGATTTCCCTTGAGCGATTGCTCGAGCTCCTTCAACGGCGTCGCGCGCTTGCACACCCGTCAATCCGCCGAACCAGGCCAACTGAACGTCGCCGTTTTTAAATGAGTCAACAGAAGCCGGGTAGCTCGCGGTCGGAACGTACTGAACGGTGACGCCAAGGACCGTACTTAGGTGAGTTGCGAGCGGGCCGAATTTCTCGCTCAACTCGGTGGAGTTGTGATCGGGAATCGCTGTGAACTTAAGTATGGGCGCACTTGCAACAGTTTCGGTGCAGCTCGTGAGACAGAGGAGAAGTGAGACGGAGAGTGATAGGACTGCGAGCTTCATGGGAGATCAGACAGCGACGTGATTTGCGGGTGTATGTGATTTAGTTGGTCTTGAAAATAGCGTCGATTTTCGAAACGAATTTCGATTCTACGTCCGTCGCGAAAGCTGCCAATGCGCGGATGCCGGCGTCGGATTGACTAGCGCCGCCCTTTTTGTAGCCAGCGCTTGAGAGCGGTGCTTCGAGTGTTGCGATTTGCTGTCCCGTGCGAATGTCGATGAGTTGCAAGCTGCCGCCGGCATAACAAAAGTTCATCGTGCCGAGCTTAGAGCTAAACCTAGATCGAGCGGTTCCGCGAATGAGGTAGTCGACTTTGCCGCCGAGAGCCTGCTTGAGTTCGAAGGGATTCATGGTGACCGCCTCCTTCATTTTGCTGCTCGTCATGAAGGTGTTCATGGCGATGACGCGCGCTTCGCGTTTCCCGAGCGCCGCCTTGAGGCGACCTGCGACTGCCGATTCGGGAAGGACCTCGTCTAGATTGGTCTCGGAAATCAGGAGCGAGAACGTGACTGTGCGGAAGGTCGGCAGAGAGAAGGTCGAAGACGCTTGAGGAGCTTTGAAGATCCGCTCGCCAAAACTCGCAAAATCGAGCGAGGCGCTTAGCGCATTCTCCTCGTCGCCCGTCAATTTCAGTCCGACGATTTTACAGGATAGGCGTCCATCAGGGCCTGTCTGGTAAGAGGCGTTTGTAATCTCGCCGCGATTCGGATGCTCAAGTTCGAACGTAACGGGAAAGCCCACGAGCGGCTGACCTTTGAACGAAGCCTCAAAGACGATTGGCTCAGCAAGCTGCTCGTCCGCGAATCCCTTTTGCGCATTTCCTGAGACGATGTGCAGGCTCAAGTTCGCGTCGCGGAATTCATTGTAAATGGCCTTCAAGCGACCGAATACGAGCTCCTTGCGAGCTTTGATTTTGGACCTGAGACTCGGGTCATTCGGAACCACGACTTCGAGCGTAAGAAGAGTTGGGGTGACTTTGTCGAGTGCAACATGCTCTTCCAGAAGAGCCTGAAGTTTGCCGGTCGCAGAACTCTGATCGGCTGAGGAGTTGGTTTTTGCCAACGCAGCGTCAACCTTGTCGATGAGCGCCGTTGCTTGGGTATTGCGATCGAGCGCAACCAAGATGTACAGGACGTTGTTGGCTGCATCGAAGTGTCGCCCAGCTTCAACGCTGCCAATCAGAAGACTGGACGTCTTGTTCCGGATCTCTTCGATGTATTCGCTCTCAGAGGTGTACTCACCATTGATGCCGACTTCACGCATCATGGTTTGAGTGACACCTTTTAGTTCGGAATTGAGCTCTTCCGAAATCTGCTTGCGACCGTTGTTGATTGCCAACTCGGCGGTCTTGGCTTTGTTCCCTTGCATCTGCGATGAACCAACGCCAAGCATGTACTTGGTTCGCGGGTACTGCGGGTGACTGTCGGGAGTGTTGACCCAACTCGGTGCCGGTCCAGATAATCCAGCGTCCATGCGCGCACTGGCTTGATCCTTTGCCGGATTCGAATTCACAGAGGAATTCGGATCCGAAGAGTTGCTCCCACCGGTCGCGGCCGGCGCAGTGCACCCAACGAGGGAGAAGAGAGTGATAGCGGAAGTGATCAGTAGGCTTTTCATGGCGATGCGAATGGATGTTAGCGCCGTAAGGGCAAACGAAACGTGCTGGTGAGTTCGAAGTTGATTGGACTAAGCAGGCTTTAGATTTCTGGAACCGGAACGACGTCTTCCACGTCTGCGGCCCGCATTTTTAGGATTTGTTCAAACTGTTGTTTGCTGTTTTTGCAGCTAGTAATAGCGTCGCTGAAAATGTTCTCGCTGGCGAAGGCTAAGGATGCCTTCTCATAGAACTTCAGCGCTTCAACGAACTGCCGATTAGCTTCGCAGGCGATTCCTTGGTTATACCAAACCCGAGCTTCCATGACGGCTCGCTCGGAAGTGTTGTCGTTGGATAAGAGTTCCTGAGCTTGCGCGGCGAAGTCTTGGCTAGCTAAATCGAATTGACCGTTTTTCATTCGATTGAACCCTGAGGTGAGAAGTGGGTATTCGCCCGATTCCCAAAACCAATTGAAGGTTCCATCGCCGACGAAAAGCCGAAAACGTGCCCGTTGAGAAGTGACCACGAAGGCGGTTTTGAACTCGAGGAGAATCTCATCGAGAGCGTTGGATAAGTCCGGCCCGTAGTTGATTCGCGCAACGTCTTCCTTCCTATCAGCCACTTCCTCGATCATGGGAGTCTTCTTGACGAATTCTCGATTGCGAACCACTCCCGTGCCTAAGCGATTGAAGCCAATATCCACCGTGAGTTCGTTGTAGCCAGTCCGATACCACTCTTTGGTCCAGGTTTCTGTCTTCTCGTCGAACGTCTTATCACGCGCCTTCAAATCATCTTCTTGGGGAGTCAAAATGACCTTGCCCTCGAAGAAGCCAGTCATCGTTATCTTGCGGCCAAAGTTGTCATCTAGACCTCCCTCGAAGTTGTCCCAACTCTTGCCGGAATTTTCGAGATACTTAAGGACTTCGTCGCGAGCGCGCGGACTAACCATATCGAATCCAAAGCCCTGCGCTCCGTCACTCAATGCTTGAGAGAGTTTAATTGTGAGCCGATCTGCTAGGTTCAATTCGGTTGGAGTCTTACTTTCTAGCTCGTAGAGACCAACTCCTCTGTGATTCTCAATTGGAATTTCAGGTGCTCGTAAAACTTCAACTTCAACGTACTGCGTAGAGAAACAGCTAGCGGTTAAGACCGAAAGTAGGGCGAAGGCGAGTTTGAGAGGGGAAACGAATTTCGACATGACGGCAAACTGGTGTTGACGCAAGTGATTGCACGCGCCCAAGGCAACTGATTCTGCGGTAAGAAGTCTCAGCATGTGAAAGGGGACGAGACCGGGAAGCGAACGCTTCAATCGGCGAAAGCGAGA
>JBLINP010000309.1:0-5377 GCA_047639415.1 Planctomycetota bacterium
GCCAACGCATCCGCTGCAGCCTCGCCGCCGCCCTAGCGACCCCTGCACACCTCGCAGGGAAGCGACCCACTCTGCAGCGCTACGGTAAATAGTCATGAGTCAGCCAAACGGCTTTGATGATCGGAGGGACCGCTAATCGCCTTCGATTGCATCGGCCGAATAGGAGCTCAGTTAGCCGCGTGACTATCCAAAGTGCTTCTCCGCGATCACGCGGGGCACACCAAATCCCCAAACACTTCATTGGCTTGCTAGCCCGCAGCATTTCCTCATCCCTGAACGATCGCCATGCACACACCCACCGGGTCCTTAACAACGGCAGAAGCGTTTGTCCCATCTGCTTCTTCAGTCCCCTTGATGATCTCGCCCCCGCCCGCTTCCGCACGACGAAGACTCTCCGGAAGATCGCCAACGGGAAGGTGCATCAACCAGACCGGCGGCAGTCCCGCGTTCACGCCGCGTGCATGACAAACTCTCGCTGCCGGATTGCCATCGCCACCGAGCAATTCGAAATCAGTGTAGGACTCGCTCCCGTCCTTCATCTCAATGTTCTGCACCGACCAGCCCACAACTCCTCGATAGAAATCACAAGTTGCCTGCGCGTCAGAGACCGTCAGGGTCAGCCAAGAAATGCAACCCGCACTCTCTGGTGAGCCGCCCTCATCCGCGGGAACGGCTTCGTCAGGGACAACCGGAATGATCCCGAACGCCGCCCCGTTGGGATCGACAAGAACAGCCCACTGACTTTTTCCGTCGTCGTCTTTGCCATGCATAAGCTCGGTCCCGCCCAACTCCAGCGCACGCGCGGCACTCGTTGCGACATCGGCGACCATGATGTGCGGCATCCATTGCAGCGGCAGCATTTCATACTCCGGAACGCGCGCGCCCAGGCCGATGATCGGCGTGCCGCGATTGTTCATCAGGTCGTCCCGCCAAAATGGATTCTCACCAGTGGTCAGGACGCTCGAGTAGAAGCTCAATTCACGTTCGTGTTCGGGAACGGCAATGTCGGCGCTGAGGATTCCGCCGACGCGTGGGACAAAGGGGTTGCTCATGATTCGCGTTCTGATTTGAGCACGTTGGTTCGCGCTCGGGTTTCTGCGGGCGTTCTAGTTCAATGGATTACGACTGCCTGTGATCCAGTCGGCGTAAAGATATTTCGGTTCAGCGGCGCGTGACGAGCCTAGAGTGACAAGGATCCATCGAGCGCAGCCCAATATTGCTGCCACCTTGAATCGTAAGACCCGCTATCGAGCCTTCGTTCTTCCTACCGCTGCCACAGGCCGAATTGGATATCGCCAAGGATATAAATCGCCCAGGTACCGGTGTCACCTTGTTTGGTTGGCGGGTAAGCGATCACAGCACCTGCTGCTTCCGCTTCCTTCACCGCTTTCGTTATGTCTGCAACTTCCACGTACGTCCGAATGATCGGCGTTTCGTGAGCGGCCATCGGAGCGCGCACTCCAATCAGACTTCCGTCCGGAGCACCCGCAAGTCGGGCCTGCCCGAACTCGGGCATCAACGGACCAAAGGACAACCCGTGTATCCGTTCCAATGCTGCGCATTGCTTGTCAACATCGGGGGAGACGATCTCAAGATAGTGAACGCTCAGTTTCGGCTTGTTCACTCCGGTCCGACATTTCTGCCGTCTGAAAACCGGTGAGCAATGCTATGGCTGCCGTCAGGAGGAAGCCCCCCGCTGTACGTATTTTCATTGTCCTATGTCCTTCGTTTTCGAATTGAGACGCTCATATTGTCAGAGGCGCGCGGGATGTCTAACGAGAGTTGATGCGGTATGTCTGAATCCTGCACGCCTGATTGGGAGTCGCCTGTGCGAAGGCTTGGCGCGAAACTCGAAGCTACCTGACGTTCGGCACTTCATTGTCCTGCGCTGCAACAATCTGCCACTTCCCATCCCGATGAATCCAGATATCGGTCCAGACCCAACGGCCAGACGTACCGTCGCTCTTGGTCCAAGTCTCTTCGCCGTAGGCGATCGCCGTGGAATCGAAAAAGCTCACTTCGATGGGCCCGATTACATTGGACGCATACTCTGTCGAAGGACCAACTTCTCGAGTCACTTTGGCCTTGTCGTACCTTCCCCCGTCGACCCCAGTTCCTTGGAATTCGTCTGCGAAGTACACCTTCCTTCTGGACACGTCTCCCGTCACGACAGACTCCGCCCAATCCGTTGCGCACTCGACGATGTAATTCTGTGCCACGATGTAATCCACCGCGCTGAGCCCCTGCGCCCTGCACGATAAAACCACGAACAGTGCGATGATGATCAGAACGTTTCTCATGTTGCTTCCAAGTCTTTGGTGGGTTGAGTTGACTGGAGCCTAACGGTTTTTGTAATCAGCGGTATGTGCATCTCGGTGACTATCGAGAGGCCTAGAGTCATTTGGGGAGCAAGTAATTCGTTAATTTGTGAGCGGGTTAGCCGTTCGTGTTCCCCACAGTCCGCCGAACGCTCAAAGACTAAAAATAGGCATGAGGATCATACGCACTCCCATGGATCGCCCTCGCTATAATCGCCTGCTCGCTCTCAAGCCGAACACTCCAAGGTTTCACCGATGATTGACTGCCTCTTCGCTCTCGTAATCGCCACGACTCCGATCCTTTCGCCGACGACTACGGTGGCTGAGGAGTTCGAAATCGCGGGCGTGATTGCCTCATCCGCCGTCGACATCGAAGGGGTCGTCCATAACTTGGGCGCCGACCAGAGCGTTCACCCAGTGACCTTCGTGTTCATCGATACAGAGTGCCCCATCTCCAACCGATTCGCGCCGCGGCTCAACGAACTTCACGAAGCCGCAACGGAAGTCGGCGTCGCGTTTTACGGCGTGCTCTCAACTCCCGGCCTGACTGTCAAAGCAGCCACCAACTATCGCGACGAGTACAAATTGCGCTTCCCGATTTTGTTTGATCGATCCGGGGATCTCGCCAAGCGCTTGCGCCCCACACACGTGCCCGAAGCCTTCGTCGTCGACAGGCTGGACCAGATTACTTATCGCGGCCGAATCGACGATCGATTCGCCGCCGTCGGAAAGCCCAAGACGAAGTTTTCGAGCCACGATCTCTTGGACGCAATCAACGCCGTGTCCGAGGGAACACAGAAAAGTCCGGAGCGCACCGATCCCATTGGCTGCCTCTTCGAAGCTTGGGCGACGCCGATCCCCGCTGAAGAGGTCACTTACTCGCGCGACATTGCGCCGATCTTGAACGCGAACTGCGTGCAGTGTCACCGTCCGGACGACGTCGCGCCCTTCGCGCTTCAGACCTTTGAACAAGCGAGCAAGCGCGCGGGTATGATCGCGATGGTCACGGGCCAACGCATCATGCCACCTTGGAGAGCCGAGCGCGGATTCGGTCGCTTCCGCGACGAACGCTTTCTCAGTAGTCGGCAAATCGATCTACTCAAGAAGTGGGCGGATTCCGGAGCACCACGCGGCGACGCAAAAGACGAACTTCCTCTCGCTCCGGTTTCGGAAACGCGTTGGCGCTTGGGCGAGCCCGACCTCGAAGTCCAAATGCCTATGGACTACCCCGTGCCTGCCGCAGGCGAAGACATCTATCGCTACTTCGTGATTCCCTCTGAATCATTGACGGACAAAGCGGTCGCCAGCGTCGACTTCCGCCCCGGCAATCCGGCCGTCGTGCACCATTGCTTGGCCTACATCGACTACTCCGGATGGGCTCGCGAGCAAGATGCAAAATCCGACGAACCGGGCTTTGCGGTTTGGGGCAATGACCTTTCCGGTCGCATGCAACCGGTTACCGGTTGGGCACCGGGTAGTCCCCCAAGTGTTTACCCCGACGGCATCGCGATGGAACTAAAAAGAGGCGGCGACTTCGTGCTCGAAGTGCACTACCACCCCAACGGAAAAGCGACTACGGACAAGAGCGCGCTGGCACTCTACTTCACCGACGAGCCGATCGAAAAGTTCGCCGATACGATCTTCATGGGCACCGAGGACGTCGACATTGAAGCGGGAGATGGCGCCTACGCTCGACGCATTTACATGGACGTTCCCGCCGACATCACCTTGATCGATGTTCTGCCGCACATGCACTTCATCGGGAGGAGCGTTGAAGCGTTCGCAACGACGCCCGACGGCCAAGCCCTGCCCCTGATCAAAATCAGCGACTGGGACTTCCGCTGGCAAGACACCTACGTCTATCGCGAACCGCTGCGCCTCCCCAAGGGCTCACGCATCAACGCATTCTTCGAATACGACAACACAGCCGCCAATCCGTTCAACCCCAACTCCCCTCCCGCAAGAATCCAGGAAGGTTGGCAGACGACCGACGAGATGTGCATCTTCTACATGACCGTCGTCGTCGACGACCCGGCGCAGCGGAAAGCCGTAAAGAATGCCTCCATGCAGTCGTTCATGAACTCCGCGAATCCCTGGGAGTAGCGGGCAGGCGGAATCTTCAGGGCATACCGCGTTCACGATCGAATCGCGTTTCGACATTCACATCTGCGGAGTGGTGTCGGTCAACTGCTTGACGCGCCTACCCGAGAGCCGCGTGGACAAACGGAGGCGCCCGCTTCGCTACTTGAAGGTTTGCGACTTTAGGAGCGCGCCCGACTCATCGTAAACCTTCCAAGTGCCCTTCTTCTTGCCGTGTTCGAAGCGACCTTCGTCCCAGAGTTGACCATTGGCATGGTATCGCTTCCAAGCACCGTGCTTCTGCTCTTCATCGTCGAAGCGGCCCGTCCCCCGCGGTTCGCCATTCTTGAAGAACCACTTCCACCGACCAAAGATCTTTCCGTCCTTGAAGCTGCCGGAGGACTGAATCTGGCCATTGTTGAGAAGGTACTTCCACTTACCTGATTTCTTTCCGTTGTCGAACTCACCCTGGCAAGAGACGAGGCCGTTCTTGAAGAACAACTTGAAGGGGCCATTTTTAGGGTTGCCGTCTTCATCGATTCCAGGGATGTCTTTCATTGGGTCTTGCGTTTGTTGTTACGACTGTCCGGGTGGAGAGGCCTGCTGATGGGAGCGATAGACTGAAGTCGCGCTCCAACCTGCTCGTTCGATGATCGTACTTTCAGGCACATACCGCGTTAGTCACTTTCGGCCACTACTCCGCGCTCATCCTAACCCTCTCGGTGTGGAGCGGGGAGTAAAGTGACTGATGGGGTATGTTGCTTTGAAATCACGTAACGAACTTTTCCGTAGCAATAAGTCCAATAAAGAACCAAAAGGCAATTCCTGCATACCCCGCGATTCGCGCGATAGCTATACGACGCCAGATAACGGAGACAGCCAAGAGAATGGCAACGACCCCGCATATGATGGAGATGTCGCGGGCAAGATTGACGAAGCTCCCAAGCAACATGCCAAACGGTCCAATTGCAGTCGCGCCG
>JBLINP010000310.1:0-5330 GCA_047639415.1 Planctomycetota bacterium
GCTGCCGGCTTGTTGTCGGAAAATTTCGGTGAGCCGCCAGACCGGAAGCTGTTCCGAGTCGATCAAGTCTGCCAATACCGCGCCAGCCCCGACAGCCGGCAACTGATTAGGGTCGCCAATCAAGATCAAACGCGTTGGTGGCTCAATTGCTTTGACTAAGTGATGAGCGAGAATCAGATCGAGCATCGACAGCTCGTCGACGATCACCAGGTCGGCTTTGAGCGGATTGTCGGCGTCGTGCTTAAAGCCTTGCTTGTCTTGGTCGTAACCGAGCATGCGATGAATCGTCGAAGCTTCACGAGTGGTCGCTTCCGACAATCGTTTGGCAGCACGCCCAGTCGGAGAAGCCAAGAGTACTCGTGCGCCAGATGATTCGGCCAGTTCGACAAGCAGTCGAACGATGGTTGTTTTTCCGACACCTGGACCGCCGGTGAGTAGGCCGACGGCCGAGCTCAACAATCCCAGAACTGCTGCGCGTTGTTCCGGATGCAGTTCGATGTCCGCTTCTTTTTCGGCGAGCATCAACTCAGACTCTTTGGCGAGCGCTTTGACTTCCTTGCGTTGCACGAGCCCAACAAGATTATTCGCCAGTGCAGTTTCCGAAGTGTGGTAGCGCGGTAGATAAACCAGACGCTCGTCTTCACGAAGGTCGAGCTCAATCTTGAGGTGACCAAGCCGGGTCTCTTCTTCTAGGGCTTCGCCCAAGTCTTCGCGATCGGTCGAACCGCCCAGCAATTCGGTAACGCGATCGGTCAGCGCGTTGGCTTCGAGCAACGAGTGCCCATCGCTAGACGCTCGTTCCAATGCAAAGTGAAGTCCCGCGCGCAGGCGCTCCATGCAGGTCGGTGCGAAGCCGAGCTTCACCGCCACGCGGTCGGCGATCACGAAGCCGAGTCCGGCAATTCCGCGAGCCAAGATGTAGGGATCCTCGCGAACCAACTTTTCGCAATCAGTGCCCAGCTTCTTCAGAGCCAGTTCAGATTGAAGCGGTCCGAGTCCGCAATCGAGCAAGAAGGCTTTCGTGCGGTGAGCAGCCATTTGGGAACGAACGGCTTCCACCAGTTCCTGCTGCACTTTGAGTTTGAGGCCTTTGACGTCGCCCAGTCGCTCGGGCTCGTTGCGAATGATCTCCAGCGTGTCGTTGCCGAGAACCTCGACGATTCGGGCCGCTAATTTAGCTCCGATTCCTTTGAAAGCCTTCGAAGATAGGTACTTGATGATCCCGGCGCGACCGAGCGGAGGCAAAAATTCGAGCAGATCGAATTGAAATTGAAGGCCGTGGGCGGGATGCTTGCCCCACGAACCGGTCAGCCGAACGCGCACTCCTTGGCTCGGATCCGTCCACGTGCCGACGGCCGAAACGACGGTTCCCACGTCGATCGAAACTCCCTGCTCGTCTACACAACCTCTTTCCGTGGCGAGTTTTAGAACCGCGTAGCCGCTCTCCTCGGAGTGAAAGGTAACGCGCTCCACCAACCCGACCAATGTGCCCTTCGGCAAATCGGGTGCGCGGTCGTGGTCCGTCCAGAGCGAAGGATTTCGAGGGGCCTGTGGCGAAGAACTCATGTGTGCAGGATTAAGACTGCGGGCCTCGAATTCCAGATAAAGCTTTCTAGCTGTGCGATGCGCCCTATACTTCTCGGCCCGATTCGCTCGCGAGAGAGCGGCGGGAATTTACGAATTCAGCTCATGAGCACCCTTTCAACACTCACTATCTAACATGGCGATCAAGGTTCAGGTCCGCCCCAACGAGTCCCTCGAAGCAGCGCTTCGACGTTTCAAGCGTCAGTGCAACTACGGCGGTATTTTCCGTCTTGCCAAGGCCTACAAGTGGCACGAAAAGCGCTCCGACCGTCGTCGTCGTGAACGCCGCGAGCGCATCCGGACTATTTTGAAGTCCGCACGTCGCGCCCGCCGTCGCGCCGCTCGTTCCTAGAGACTCGTCCGTGCTTTCCGGGCCGTCTGCTACTGGCGGCGGTACAAAGAAGAAAGCCTGGGAAGATTACATTGCCGCCCGCGCCCGACGCGGGCGTCTCGCGTTAAGGTGAGTCTTCGGCGAAGCGGAGCTTTGCGAACCCAACCATGCGCCTCTTCCCCAAAGATCGAGACCTCTCTCTGCCACCTGACAAGGTCGAGCTCGAGGTTCGTGCGAGCGATTTCCAGCTCGCGCCCGAAGACGTGCACTTCCGGCTCGATACTTTTTTATCGCATCACCTCAAATGGCGATCGCGCAGTTCGCTGCAAAAGCTGATTCACGATGGATACGTGTCGGTCGATCCCTCGACGCCGTCACAGCCCAAGGGCAGTGGCGAGGCGAAATTGGAAAAGCGCCCAGGTCGCAAGCTATTCCACGGTTCGCGGGTCGTAGTCACGATTCCGGAAGACTTGCGATTGCGTCCGCCGCATCCCTCGCCCGAACACGTGGACGTTGCCTATGAGGACGATTACCTGATTGCCGTTGATAAGCCCCACGGCGTCACGGTGCATCCGGCTGGTCGACATTTAACCGACACGCTGATTCAACGCCTGCACGGATTGTTCCGCGAGCGCCACGGCGACAATCGACATTTCGTGAAGCTGTGTCACCGGTTGGATCGCGAAACGAGTGGATTGCTGCTCTGCGGAAAAGACGCGCTGAGTCACAGCAACATCATGGGGCAATTCGAGCGGCGCAAGGTTGAGAAGGAGTACTTGGCAATCGTGTGGGGGTCGCCGGAAGCTGAGTTTGGAAAGATTGATTTTCCAATCTCGTCGGCGCGTGCGAGTCGCATCCGATTGAAGATGGCTTGCGTCAGTGACGGAATGGAGTCGCGCACCGATTGGAAAGTGGTGACGCGTTACAGCGATTGCACCCTCGTCTCCTGCAAACCTTTTACTGGTCGGCAGCATCAGATTCGCGTGCACATGGAAGCGATCGGCTATCCACTGGTCGGCGACAAGCTGTACGGGTTGAGCGACGAGGCCTTCCTATTGAGTGCCAATGGAGAACTGCCCAAAGAGCGGCTCGATGCACTCGGTATGCCACGTCAGGCGCTGCACAATCATCGCCTTGTGGTGACGCATCCGAATGACGGGAGCCGGTTGGAAATGACCTGCCCATTGGCCACTGATATGGTCGAGTTTCTTCGGGATCGAAGGCCAATCGAGCATAAATGACGATTTAGGGGCGATTTTGCCCTCTAGAACGCAATTGATTGGATAAGGGGCTTGCGCTTTGCTCCAGACCAGTCGATTCTTCCGCACAGACCAATTACTCCCTCGGGAGAATTTGGCAGAGCTTCCAGACTTGGATGCTCTCAAACTACGCGGCGCACAGCAGGATCCGAAGACCGGATCGCGCCCACCTCACCGCCTCGCCCTGTCACTGTTGTACGGGGCTCGAGCACAGCGGTGCACTCGCATTCATTGCGAAAGACGCCGATTAAGAGAACTACTATTTCGAATCGAATTGAAGGCCAGCGTTCTAATCAGAACGAATCGAGCCAAACTGAAACTACTAATCCTGAATCCAGACGCGACCTTTCAGAGCGTCGTCAAACGGGTCGCACGCGCACAAGTGATGCGCGCAAGACACAAAACCAAGCCGGGCCGAATAAAGGTCTGCGCAATCGCGGAACGCGACGGGGACCGGCGACGTTCGCCACCAGTCGCAATAGCGAGGCTAATCAAGTCGCTCAAAAAGACGCGCGCAATCGTCGCGGTGCTGGGCAAAGTGAATCGACGGGAGACGCTCAGCGTTCGAACGATTCGAACGAAGAGGCTGTCAACCCGAAGTCGAGCTTCAACACCTTCGGCTTGGACAAGTCGCTCCTGAAAGGCATCGAAGCATTGGGCTTCACGAACCCGCGTCCGATTCAGGCCAAAGCGATTCCCGAAGCACTCAACGGTCGAGACGTACTTGGCCTGGCGCAAACGGGAACCGGAAAAACGGCGGCCTTCGCGTTGCCGATTCTCCAGCGTTTGATGGGCAAGAAGGGCTCAGCTCCGCGCGCATTGATCGTGGCTCCCACACGGGAGTTGGCGATCCAGATCCACGCAGAGATCGTCGAACTCGGTCGCTTCACAGGATTGAAAGCAGCCACAATTTTCGGTGGCGTCAGTCAAGTGAAGCAGGTTCGGGCCTTGAAAGGCCGTCCCGATATCCTGATTGCTTGCCCCGGTCGATTGCTCGACCTGCACAAGCAACGCGAATGTGATTTGTCGAAGATCGAGACCTTGGTGCTCGACGAAGCCGACCACATGTTCGACATGGGCTTCTTGCCCGACATTCGACGCATTCTTACGGCGCTCCCGCGCGAGCGTCAGAACCTTTTGTTTTCCGCCACCATGCCGAAAGAGATCCGTTCGCTCGCCGATCGCACGCTCAATCGCCCGCATGTAGTCGAACTGGGGCACTCGAAGCCCGCTTCGACGATCGACCACTTCCTGTACCCCGTCGGACAGAAGAAGAAGCTCGATTTGCTCACGCACATTCTGAAAGAGGACAGCTTTACATCAGCAATCGTCTTCTTGCGCACCAAGCATCGCGCTCGCCGCGTTGCTCGTGACCTCGATCGGGATGGTTATCGCGCCATCGCTCTACAGGGCAATATGTCGCAGGGCCAACGCGATCGCGCGATGACGGGCTTCCGTGAAGGTCGCTATGACATTCTCGTGGCCACGGATATCGCGGCGCGCGGTATCGACGTCGCGAATGTGTCGCACGTCGTCAATTTCGATTTGCCGGGCACTCCGGACGCTTACACGCACCGCATCGGTCGTACCGGTCGTTCCGAGTTGAGCGGCAAGGCGGTCACGTTTGTTACCAGCGAAGACAAGGCTGGTCTACGAGCGATCGAGCGCAACTTGGGCGAAGAAATTCCCCGTCGTTTCATCAAAGGCTTCGCAGAGTCGGGCATTGTCGAATCCGGTACGAGCGGAAGCTCATCTGGCGATTCGAAGAAGCGCGTCAGCGTAGGTCGCGGTCGCTCCGGTGGCGGTGGTCAGCGCGGAGGCGGACGTTCTCGACCGTCGAGTACTGGCGCTAGCTCCGGTGTCACCACCAATGCGGCGGTTGCTACTAAGGCCTCAGCCCCGACATGGGGAGCCGGCGTAGTCGAAGCTCTCGATAAACCTGTACGCACGAAAAGAGCGCATCGTCCAAAGGGCTCCGGTCCCGGTCGCAGCCGCGTTCGTCGCGGTCGCTAAAGCGGTACGGAGTCAGGCAATAATCCGCCACCAAACGGCAATACAGTGCCAGGGCAAAATCTGGCGACGATACGGCGACGATACGGAGCCAGGACAAAATCCACCGGGGCAAGGCAAGGGGGGGGCGAGCCGTTTGGCTCGCC
>JBLINP010000311.1:0-5296 GCA_047639415.1 Planctomycetota bacterium
AAGCCTTGCTCGTGACCACTTTGCAGCGCGAGCAACAACTGCCGTGTCACTTCGAGCGCGTGGCGTGTGTTCATCTGACCTTCGCGCTTCATCGAATCGCGCAAAGATTCACCGGACACCAAGTCCATCGTGAGGAACAAGCGGCCGTCTTCCATTTGGCCCGTATCGCGAACCTGGTTAACTTGCTCCGAGACAAATTTCTGTGCCGCTTGAATCTCTTGGAAGAAGAGATTGCGGAAAGTCGAATTGCGCGAGAACTTAGGCCTAAGGACTTTTAGAGCAACTTCACGACCTTCGATTTGACGGTCACGCACTTGATATACGCGACCCATTCCACCTTCGCCGAGTAGCGCGACGACTTCAAATCGATTAGCGAAGACGTGGGCCGCTCCGGCCGCCGGAGCTCCCGTTCCGGTGCCGCCTTTTATGGGTGAAGCCGTCGTCGCATCGTCCGGAACCAGGGTCGCTTCATCATCGCCAGCACTCATGTCATCCCCGGTCGGAACCGGCCCTGGCGGAGCACCGCCGCCAGGCGTCACGAGCGTGACTTGATCGGACGGCTCAGCTACGAGGGTGGGCTCGATTTCGATGTCCGACGTCGAATCCTGTGACTCGGCCCCTTTACCCTTTGGATGGGAGTCGTCGGGGCCTTTTTCGGGCAAATTGATGGTCTGGTCGTCACTCTCGGAGCTCATTACGAAATCTCGCGGTTTGCCTAACGGAATAGGAGCCTTTAATTATAGCAAGGCCTCTGCTGTGCCCTAGAAGGTATTCGAGTCCTCTTTACTCAAACTCTGCGGGAAACTATTTCAGTCCATTCGATAAGGCGCTCGAAGAATACCAAAGCTAAACTTGGCGCTCCTCGTGGTAAAGTCGGGGAGACTCCACGTCACAGCTAGATCTCAACCATGGTGCCCGATTCTGTAATACGACTGCGCTTGATCCGTCCCGGAATTCCGGACGAGGAGATCACGGTCAAAGGCGACTGCGCATTGATTGGACGCTCGATTGAATGCGACGTTCGCATCGACCAGCCCTACGTCAGCAAGCGCCACTTTCGGATTTTCAAAGGCTACGTCGTCGTCGACCTCGAGTCTCGCAACGGCACCTACATCGAAGGCGTGCCGGTGAGTGAACCGACGCTGCTTGATGGCACTCGAATCAGTCTCGGCGACCAAGACGCCATCGTCGAAATTGTTCGTGACGAATCTGTCGAGGGAGCCCCCCGACAAGATCGGGATACTGAAGCCGAACTCGATCGATTACGTCGCCGCAATCTAGAGCTCACCAAGTTGGTCGGTCACCTTGAGGATGAGCTCGCCATCACGCGACGCAAAAGTCCAGGCATGGACGAAACGATGGAGATCCGGCATACGGCGCCGAGACCAGCTGTCCCCGTCAGCTCAGTGCTCAAGCGAATTGATGATTCTTCGGACGGACCGACCATGGAAGCTACGGCTAGCCTCAACAACTCGGAAGCCGACGCGATTCGACAACTGCGAAATTTAACGCGAGTGGAAGCTGAGCTCGAGGAAGCTCGGAAGAAGCTGCGCGAACTGAGCGGCGAATAACGCCGTTCGATTGTCCGGACTAGACGACCTGGCGAGAATCGGACTTACATGCCGAAGGTCACGGGAATCGCGTTACTCGCGAAGTGGGCTGAGCCAACGCTCGAAGCTGCTAGATACGCGTGATAGAGCGTAACTCCCATCAAACTGGGATCGGTACCTGCCGGCATATTGAACGAAGCGTTCGCATGACCCGCGGGGTCCAGGCTGGACAAGAAGTTGCCGAAGATGGCAAAGCCCGGATTGTTCAGCGTGATTCTGAAGTAGGCGTCGAAATTGAGCGGCAACAAAATTTCACCGAGCTGAAGGCCTGGCGCAGTCCCGGTAAAACTACCGAACATCCAATAGACCATCGAGCCGTGAGCTTCGCCCGCGTCGAGGGAGAAGCTTTGCTGCCCACCGGCAGATAGTGAGACGGTGGCTACGTCGGCGCTCAGCGATTGGCATTCATCAGGCAAGCCGTTTCCGTCCAAGTCCAACGAACTTCCGTTCATGATATCCGTGGCGTCCGCAGTTCCATTGGCGTTGCAATCTCCGCAGACGATTTCAATGACTCGAAAATCGTCAACGGCCGCTTCGACGACAGAAGCCAATCCAACATCGCTCGCACGGAACCGCACCTGAACCGAGTTCGTCAAAGCGACATAGTCTTCAACGCGAAATGCGTGACGGCGCCAACCACCGCGGATTTCGGGACCCGTCGGTCCGATCCGCTCGACTGTGGTCCAATTGACACCATCGTTTGTAACTTGAATCGTGAAGATGTCGGTCTGCGGATTCGAGCCCGACGTGTTGTGGTACCAGCGCCAGTAATCAATCCGAACATCGGACATCCCCGCCAGCGCCAAAACGGGACTCAGCAAAGTGGTCAACCCGCTATCCACGTCACCGACGCTGTTGTCCAGACCAACGGTTGCCTGCCCGGTCACCCAACACATCGTTTGCGTAGCGCCCGGTGAGTGATCGATTTCAGTTTGAGCGGCCGTTCCGCGGGGAACGTCGCGCACCCAGGCACCCGCGCTGGCTGTATCGCCCGCGACTCCGCCAACCCAACCGGTCGCCGACTCCATGTCGTACTCGATCAAAACATTCTCTGAGTAAGCGGACAGCGCAAAGTGATAGTTGTCCTCGGTACTCGCTGGAGAGCGCCAAAGCATGTTGTCCGTCGATCGCGCGGAGATTCGATAAGCGCTGACTTCACCGCAATTGGATGCCGGCACGTTAGCGATGAATTCGCCTGGACCGATTTCAATCAACGGCAAGTCGATCTCAGCTCCCGCCATCAAAACGTGCAAGGTCGGAGTTCCGCCAGCCAAGGCACCGGGCACAGCTTCGTTTATGTCTACGCGAATCGATTCGCCATCAGGCGAAATCGGATCGGGCAATCCTTGGGGAAAACTAAAAGTCAACTGGGGGTCACCCAATCGCCAAATGAACAACCCTTTAACTTCGTCGCTGCCGATGATCGTTCCACTCGCAAAGAATGGGTAGTTTCCCCAGAGTCCTTCCGTCTTCGCAACGTCCGAACTGATCTGCGTGTCGAAATAGGCCGTTTCAATCGGATTGATCGGATCGGTGAGATCGTACACGCGCAACCCGCTCATGAAGTTCGCCTCAAACAACTTCGAACCCTTCGCGTATAGGTTGTGATCGGAAGCTGTGTTGCCGTTCGTGAACGCGCCAATGTAGGTGGGGTTCGTCAGATCGCTGACATCGAACATCATCGTACGAGTTGTGAACCCCGACGAAATTTCGTCCGCTTCATCTCCGTAATAGAAAATCGTTTGGTCGTCGGAGAGCCAGCCTTGGTGAGCAACTGATTGGTTCGGATATTCGACGGACCCTAGTATCACAATGGCTGTCTTCACCGTCAGGTCAACGATGGTCAATCCATCAAACCCCACTGAATGCGAAGCCAAGAATCCGATCTGACGATTGGCAAAGGGTCCGCTCGTAAAGCTCACGACTTGGGCATCGTGAACTTCCCGACCGGTCCAGGTGGTCACCAGTGTCGGTAAAGCGGGATTGGCCAAACTGTAGATTCGTAGCCCACCTTGGAATCCGCCACCATCGCAGCGATACAGAAAGCCACTGGCTTCATCAATCGCCACGTTATGCGTTGCCTGCGCGCCACCGGTGGTCACGTTCGTCACACTCGTCACGATGCCGAGATCGATGGCGCTCAAATCGAAGACGTGAATCCCGCCCCCGCCTTCGCTCACGGAGTACGCGTATTCCTGGTAGGTCTTGATGTCATGCCAATTGCTACTCATGGTCGGCAAAGCAGCAACGACCACGGGCTCTGAAGGGTTGGTGATTTCGGCGAATCCAATATCACTCGTCGTTCCGATAATCGCGTATTCACGTCCAGAGGCAGACGTGTATCCCCAACAATCATCCGCGCCTTGTGAGTTCCCGAAATCGCCGCACGGCAACCAGCCGGTCAGAGTCACTCCACTAGATTCGTATTGATCATGGGTGCCGAGTCCCTGAGCCCAAAGGCTCGTGCTCATGAGTAGAAAAAGTACGACGGCGAAGTTGCGCATAGTCAGTAGAGGTCTGAAGCCAACAAGGCAGCACTCATACTCGTTCGCATTGAGTGATCGAATGAACACGGAAGCCAAGATCTTAGAGTATCCGAGATATAGAATTACCGTCAGTGTAATTCAGCGTGGGAGAATGGCAGCGCAACGAGTTGGATACGAATCCGGCCATATGCGCTCTGGATCCTGCATCCATCGAACTGGCCGCTTGTAACGTCAGACCTGACGGTCGAGCAAGTAGCGAAGCCGTTCCTCTCATTCGAACCACTCGCACCAATCTCCAACTCGGTAGAATGCGAAACGTTCCGTAAGCTCTAGCCCTTGTCAAAATCGAGCCTGACCTCTTGAACCGTCCTTCCGTACCAACGAATTCCCCTCCGAATCGCGCGCACGTTCTGGTTGCGGAGGACACGCCTACGATTCTCAGGCTACTTGGCAAAGTGCTGACACGGGCGGGCTATAGAGTCACGTTGACTAAGGATGGCGAAGAAGCAATTCGCACCCATGCGGAACAGCCCGACGATTTCGACCTCCTCATTCTCGACATCATGCTGCCCAAACGCACCGGCGAGGAAGTACTGGATGCCGTGCGTTTGACTTCTCCCGGAATCGCTGCCTTGTTTACTACGGGCCTCGGGGAAGAAGCGTTATCTCAAGAGCTGCGAAACAACGGCGTGATTGAAATCGTTCAGAAGCCGTGGAACTCGGTCACGATTCTCGAAGCTGTAAAAAACGCGCTCGACCAAAAACGAAACGCGAACCCGTGACTCGACCAGCAGAGTTAAATTAGGGAGCAAACTTGTACACCGACTTTGATAGCTCCAACACTCCCGTTGTTTGGGTGCTCAACCTCGACGCAGAGCACGAGTTGGAAGCGGGCATTCGATACAGCCCGAATCAACACATGCGGGCGATTGTTGCTCGCGAACAAGTTCGCTTGATTTTCGAGTTACTTAATCCCGGAGACTATCTCCTACGCGAATCAGCAAACGATGGAAGCACCTCCGCTGCCCTCGAACTGCTGCGCCTTCCGCCTAGCGCAGAGCAAGTCGCCCATTTAGTGGAGAACGAGCGAGCGCTTGCGGGATTCAGTGTCGCGCTTGCCTGCGCACAAGGACTAACTGGCTTAGCATGGAGTCCCACTCCACGAGCACTCGCACAACTTCAAAGTGTTGGTGCAATTCA
>JBLINP010000312.1:0-5279 GCA_047639415.1 Planctomycetota bacterium
TCGTAGAATCGTTCAACGGTGCCAGAGCTATGACACTGGCGGCAGGTCGCTTGCATGGCATCCTGCCCCTGCTGATAGCCTGCCCGTTTCTCGGAGACCGGCGCGTATAGCAACCAAGAGAGACGCATCGTCGTGTCATGAGTGACGCCGAGGCCATTCAACCCGCTCATATGGCACGTCGCACAAGTCGGAATAGGCATGTCCGCGGTAGTGAGCGTCTTTGGATCGGCTCCAAGATTCATGCGATCGACTTGATCGTTGTAAAGCACACCGTGCTTCGATTCGTGATAGATCTCGAGCTGCGAGTGATCCGGCCCCATATGGCATTGCCCACAAGTTTCGGGCCTTCGAGCGAGTTGAACCGAAGCGTTGTGACGTCCGTGGCACTCCGTACAACTTCCGATCGAGCCATCGGAATTTGGCGCACCGATCTGATGACATTTCACGCAACCAATCGATATCGCGTCTTGGCCTTCCAGCATGGACAGAGCATTCGCAGGGCGATCGACCATGCCAGGGTGGTAGCGCTCCGCATAAGCGATTTGCTCTGTCGTGAATCCCTCGGTACCGGTCACCGCAGCCATTGACGGCGCAGCATGCCGACTGCGCAGAAACTGCTCGTACTCGTTTGCGTGACAGCTAGAGCAGTTCTTTGAAGTCAGCGAAGTCGAAATAGTAAACCCGTTGTGCTCGACCGGCTCTTGCCTATCTGCTGGTTGGTGACAATCTAGACAAGTAACTCCCTCGGCAGCATGACGACTCATCTCGTACTCGTGCACAACTGCTGAAGCTTCATTTCTATGGCAAGACGCACACTTTCCCGTAGCAACAACGTGTGCCGCGGACGGTTGATCGGTTTGAACGGCGGGACGTTTAAAGTTTATGACGAGTGCGGCGACGAGAAGGGATGTAGCGATTAGGACGGCAATGAAAATTGGCTGAAACCTCATGAGGGCATCCTAGGCGCGCCAATTGTCCACGGCTAGCAACGGCGGAGATAAGCGACAACCGATGCCCGAATCGAGAATTACCCACTCAAATCGATTCAAGGATATTCGCTGATTCAATATCGACCGTAAGCGGTCTTACGCGATCATTCCCGCAACGCTCTACAACAACAGGAAAGAACGACCCAGACATCAATCATCAGTAGCTCTGCCGTTTACGGCGTTCACCCGATTCGGAAGAACAGTAGTTGAGGCCAGGGAAATTGGGCGGATTCGGTATATCATCTAAATCATGATCAACCGGTTTTCGCGTAGGTCCGTTCTCTCCGCCGGTCTCGGACTCGCTCTCGCTCCGCGCAGCGCTTTCGCATCTGCCGCGGCTAAAGACGAGCTTTTTGGAATCTCCCTCGCGCAGTGGTCGTTGCACCGCACGATTGGACGCGGAGAACTCGACGCGTTCGATTTTCCGAAACACGCGAAAGAAGCGTTCGGAATCAGCGCAGTTGAATACGTTTCAAGTTTCTATTCCGGCATGGCGAGCGACTTCGCCAAGTTGCGAAGTTTGAAACAGCGAGTCGATGATTGCGGTTCTAAAAGCCTGCTCATCATGGTCGATGGCGAGGGGCACTTGGGGGATTCCGATGAGAGCGTGCGAGACCGCGCTGTCGAACAACACTTCAAGTGGATTGCCGCTGCGCGCTTTCTCGGGTGCCATGCGATTCGCGTCAACGCTCACGGGGATGCGGAATGGGCCCAGCGCCGTGACTTGGCCGCAAACTCGCTCGCACGGCTCGGTCGGGTTGGAGACGAATATCAGATCGACGTGATCGTCGAGAACCACGGCGGACTCTCGTCGAACGGCAAGTGGTTGTCGGAAACTATTGTGGCAGCCGACCACCCGCGCGTCGGAACGCTGCCGGACTTTGGAAACTTCCGCATCCAAGGTGACGAGTGGTACGACCGTTACCAAGGCATCGAGGAGTTGATGCCGCACGCGCGCGCTGTGAGTGCCAAGTCGAATGAATTCATTGAAGACGGCTCCGAGAAGCACACCGACTACGAGCGCATGTTGCGCATCGTCCTCGATGCGGGCTACCGAGGTCACGTCGGGATCGAATTCGAAGGCGGCGGCATCTCAGAGGCGGAAGGGATTCGCGCGACGAAGGTTTTGCTGGAACGCGTTCGCGCAAAGTTGACGCCGGAATACTCCTGAATCGGCGCGTGAGCATCGTTTCCCCGGCACTCCACGGCACGGCCTAGCCTTGCCCCCACCGATTTTGCCTCAAATCTAGAGTGGTCGACCTCCAACTACTCGGATACCGCAGTCACTGTTATCCTCTGCGCCCCGATGACCACGAAACCAAACGATCTCCGCATCGCCCTGATTGGGCAAGCCTTCATGGGCAAGGCTCACAGCAATGCTTGGGGACAAGCGGGCCGTTTCTTCGATCTGCCCGCGAAGATTCGCATGCAAACGATTTGCGGTCGCGACGAAGACCAACTGGTTCCATTCGCCGAACGCTGGGGTTGGGAAAACTGCACGACCGATTGGCGCGAGATCGTAACCAACGCCGACATCGATTTTGTCGACATTGGAACGCCCAACGACCTACACGCGGAAATGTCTATCGCGATGCTTGAGGCGGGTAAGCACGTGGCTTGCGAAAAGCCTCTCGCAGGAATGTTGGAAGACGCGCGCGCCATGCGCGATGCTGCGCGAGCCTCGGACGCCAAGACCTTCGTCTGGTTCAATTACCGCCGCTGCCCCGCCATCGCTCTCGCGTACAAGTGGATTCGCGAAGGACGACTGGGCCGCGTCTATCACGTTCGCGCGCGCTACCTCCAAAGTTGGGGCGGTCCAGACACGCCGATGCTCTGGCGCTTTCAATCCGAGCGCGCCGGTTCCGGTGCTCATGGAGATCTGAACGCACACATGATCGATTTGACTCGCTTCCTACTCGGTGAAGAAGTCGCCGAAGTCAACGGAGCCATTGCGAAAACCTTCGTCACCGAACGCACGAATCCTGACGGTACGAAAAGCACAAGCGACGTCGATGACTGCGCCATGTTCCTGGCCACGATGTCGGGCGGTGCAACAGCGAGTGTCGAAGCCACGCGACTCGCCGCCGGTCACCTGAACGACAACGCCATCGAGATCAACGGCGAACTGGGCAGCCTGCGCTTCTCTTTCGACGACATGAACGCGCTCGAAGTGCACGAAGCACCACTAGGCGATTTATCCGGCGGTTGGAAGCGCATCGTCGCCACCTCCGCCAAAGACCACGCCTACATCGCTGGTTATTGGCCCGAAGGTCACTGGATCGGTTACGAGCACGGCTTCATCAGCCAAGCCGCCGACATCGTGCGCGTGCTCGGCGGTGAAGCACCCGAACTGCCACTGCCGGACTTCGAAGACGCCTATGAAACCCAACGCGTTTTAGAGGCGGCCCTAGTCTCGGCGCGAGAACGTTGCGCGATCCCCTTGTCACAAATCCTCTAACACCTCCATGTCGCGTCCCATCAGCTTGTTCACTGGCCAATGGGCCGACCTCTCCCTCGAAACACTCGCTGCCAAAGCGAGCGCTTTCGGCTACGAAGCACTCGAACTCGCCTGTTGGGGAGATCACTTCGACGTGGGACGAGCGCTCGAGGAGGACAACTACTGTAAGCAGCAGTGGGAACTCTTGAACGACCACGGACTGCGGTCGTTTGCAATTTCAAATCACCTGGTTGGCCAAGCAGTTTGCGATCCGATCGACGAACGTCATCGCGCGATTTTGCCCGAGCACGTTTGGGGCGACGGCGACGCCGAAGGTGTACGCCAAAGAGCTGCTGCAGAAATGATTCGCACGGGTCGCGCGGCGCGGCGCTTCTTTGACGCGGCGCCGAAGGACGTGAAGGCACGACTGAAACGCACCGGAAAGACCGTCGTCGTTGGATTCACCGGCAGCAGCATTTGGGCCAGCGCTTACGCCTTCCCTCCGCATCTCCCGAACGCGGTTGAGAACGGCTTTGCAGATTTTGCGAAGCGTTGGACGCCTATCTTGGATGCCTTCAAAGCCGACGGCGTTTCATTCGCGCTCGAAGTGCACCCCACCGAGATCGCCTTCGACATCGTCACCACGCGTCGCGCGCTCGCGGCCGTTTCCAATCACGAGAGCTTCGGTTTCAACTTCGACCCGTCGCACTTCGGCTATCAAGGCGTCGACTACCTGGCCTTCCTGCGCGAATTCGGTTCGCGCATCTTCAACGTTCACGTGAAAGACGTGTGGTGGTCGGACACTCCCTCCGAAGCCGGCGTGTTCGGTGGCCATACCGATTTCGGTGAAGCCGGACGCTTCTGGGACTTCCGCTCACCCGGCCGCGGTCGCATCGACTTCGAAGGCATCGTGCGTCTCCTCAATCACTCTGGGTACGAAGGACCGCTCTCGGTTGAGTGGGAAGACTCGGCCATGGATCGCGAACACGGTGCTGCCGAAGCGGCCGACTTTGTTCGCAAGCTTGACTTCCCGCGCTCCGACGTCGCCTTCGACGCAGCCTTCACCAACTGAGTTTCGCGTCCCCGCTCACAAACAATCGCTATGACTCAGACCCCCACCGCCGTCGTTCCGCGTCTCTCGTTGATGATGTTTCTCCAGTACGCGGTCTGGGGTGCTTGGTTGCCCGTGGCCGCGCGCTACATGTCGGCCGCGACAACGGAAGGCGGACTCGGATTCACGCCCGGTGAGATCGGCGCCATTCTCGGTTTAGCGGGATCAGTCGGAGCACTGTTCGCGCCCTTCATCGCCGGACAAGTCGCCGACCGCTACTTCAGCACCGAGCGCTTCCTCGCCTTCTTACTGATCGTCGGCGGCGCACTCAAGTGGTACACGTCGACGCAAACCGGTTACGACTCCTGGCTCTGGCTCTCGATCGCCTACAGCATCGTGTACATGCCGACGTTGGCGCTCTCCAACTCGATGGCCTTCGCGCACCTAAAAGACGGACAGCGCCAGTTCCCGCTTGTGCGCGTTTGGGGAACACTCGGTTGGATCGCGGCGAGTTGGATCTTCCCGATGATTTGGTTGCAGACCGATCTCGAGCTCCAAGCCATGCCGCCGTTCTTCGTTGGAGCGGAAGTCATCGACACGACCGCTCGCCTAGCCGACTCGCTCAAGTTCTCGGCGATGATCTCCTGGGGCTACGCGGTGATCTGTTTCATGCTCCCGCGCACCCCACCGAAACGCGATGCCGTCGAACCGCTCGCCTTTCGCGCCGCCTTTGGACTGTTGCGACGACGTTCCTTCTTCGTACTCGTGATCGCAAGCCTGGCCATCAGCGTCATCCACCAGA
>JBLINP010000313.1:0-5255 GCA_047639415.1 Planctomycetota bacterium
CGCGACCGATTCGGGTTTGCGCGTCGAAGGAGTTGAGTGCGATCGATGCTCATCGTGGCCCATGCCCGATGTTGCCGATGCAGACTGCCGGCTCACTGCTCACTGCTCACTGCTCACTGCTCACTGCGCACTGCTCACGTCGCACTGCGAGCAATGCCCTGTGCAGCCAAGCTCCGGAGCCTACGTGCCACGAGCGTCCGCCCCATCCGCTCCGACTGGAGGCCCACGCCTCCAATGTCCCAGATTCAGTCCTCCAGGGGCAAAATGACCTGTGCAGAAACATCGAGTTTCTTCGGGTCGAGGGCTATTTCTAGAAGCACACCTGTCATCGCCTGGAGATAGGTGATTTGCCGATCGTAGCTGGCCTTGAGTACCGGCACCTGAGCCGCCTTCAAGTCGCGCTCGTAATTATCGCGCTCAACAGAGGCCAGTTCTTCGAGCTCGGCCGCCTGCTCGATCGACAGCGAATCGATATTCCAGTCCGGGAAATGTTCGTTGAGAACGCGGCGATCAATCTGCCCCCGCATCACACGCCAATCGATCACTACCTCGTTCTCCGCGGCGCGTTCGGCCATCTCACGCAGGGAACCCGACAACCCGTCAGGCCTCGCCCACACAGCCAGGTTCGCATGAGTGAGAGAGGATTGAACCAAGCTCGCGAACTGTGGCGACTCCGACAAGCGCGGGTACTTCGTTCCGCCCTCATAGAAGGTTTTCAAAATCTGCTCCAACATTTGGAACGAGTTGCTCACGATGAAATGGTCTTGGTCCATGACGCTCGCGATGTGTCCCGTCCCTGGAATGAAGGATGACCAATACTCGTGAATGGAATGTCCCCCATCGACCTCGTTCGTGAGAACTCCCGAAGCGCCCGGTTCGCGGCCCTGAATTCCAAAGTAAACCTGGTTGTCGATCACGCGCCGACGAATCTCATTGATCTTCGATGCGTCATCGACCCACAGCACAACGGCCCAAGCAAAGACCGGCGTATCGTTGTGCGGAGGACCATCAACGTCCTCCGGATAATCATTAGTGCGCATCATCACTGCCACGCGATCGTGAAAGGCCCGATCCAAGTCGTCGATCAATGGTTGTGCGTCGGGATGATTCCAAACTTCGCGAACCACGTCGTTTAAGTTGTCCTGCAGGGCGCGCTCCGAAGCCAAGAGAGCTTGTCGCAAAGTGATCCCCAATGGCGTGCGCAACAGGCCGAACAAGCCGACATCAGCGGGAACCATTTTCGCAGCGTCATAGATCTTGTCACGGTCAAAACCACGTTGACGATAGACCTGCTTTTGAAAGGGAGTGACCAGTTCGGAAGAAAGTTCTCCGTGGAATTCAAGCGAGATTCCTTCATCGAAACCGGCAATTCCGATCAATTCTTTGAGCGCGCCACTTTGGAACAAGCGTCCCATAAATGCCGGGCCGAAGTCCTCAGACTTTACATCGGGCCAGCGACCCGTGAACTGCTGCGCCTCGGAGAATGCGCGGTAATCAATGTAGACCTCGGCTTCATCACCTTCGCGAGAGCGTTGCTGAATGTGATCGAAGTAGCGAGCGCTGCCACCAAAGGAATCTTCACCCTGCCGAGTGACTAAAGTCTCCACGCTCTGCAACATTTCGAGGCTGGTCGAGAGCACGATCACGTCATGAAGACGAGTCAAGTGAAGTGGTCGTGGCAAAGCTCCGCCGCTGATCGAAATCAACTCGCCATCGACGATTACAGAAATCCCCTGAGCTTCCAAGTCGAGCAGCGCGGGATACTTCATACCAGCGACGGCTAGCTTCGCCATCCAATTCCCGCGCGCATAGACCGCCCATTCGGCGTCCATCACTTCTTTGCCGCGGAAGTAACCCGCGACTGCCAAACTACGACCACCCAACACCTCAAGCGGATCCAGTTCAATCGGAAGCGCACTCAACGTGTTCTCCATATCCGTCAGGATTTTCTCCACCTCCAAGTCCGCACGCAGAACCTGCCACTCCGGAGATGCGAAGTAAGTCTGCCCTGCCGCAGTTGCATCGAGTTCATCGAGAAACGCCAGCTTGGGAAACTCATCGAAGGCTTCCGACAAGTTTGTCTTGGCGATATAGAAGTCCACATCGCGTGGGATCAGCGTGCTCACCCGACCCGTAAAATCGCTTTCGGTGGGCGAGAACACAAAGGTCGAGAAGGCGAAGTAGCTGGTAAAAGCCAACACCAACGTGGCGATGAGGAGGAACTTGAGCAGACGTCGCTTCAAGGCAAATCGTTTCGCGCCGTGGGCGCTTTCGGGGGATAGTCAAAATCAACGGACAGCCGGAATCGCGAAAATGGCTATCGAGCGCCCATTGGACGATTTCGACGGGGGTTTAGTCCTCAAGAGAATCGAGAACTCAATTTTTCGGTCAAGGGTCAAATGGGAAACTTCGCCTGGCTGAGCCAATTGCCGCCTCGTCAAGGCGGTGAAGATCGATCCTCCACTCGGCTCGCCGAATCGACCCTCGGGACGCCACTCCGATTTGCAACTTCGATCGTTCAGCCCCATGCAGCCCTCGCGTCATGAAAAATCGCGGCAGATTGACACCACAACATGCGTCCTGGCTTTTCCATGCGGGAGGTCAGGACGCGCTTTTCTACACGCTGTACTGGTTGAGAGCGCCGGGGAATTCCTCGACTGCGATCTCTTGCAGCTTGCGCAAAACCTGATCGTCGTCGGTATCGGCGAAAACGTAGAACTTCCAGAGCTCCCGATAGGCGCGCGAGAGATCCGCAAGGCGCGGAACTCGATCCGCGAAATCGGAGAGTGGACGAACGCTCGTTTCGCCGGGCCAACGCACGTGCGTTTCGACTTCTTTGAGCTGCATACGCGCGGCAGGACAAGTCACCAGAACGTCCACATCGATGCCCGAGGAAAAACGCACGAGCTCGGACATATGCTGCTCGGCTTTCGTTCGCTGCTCGAACTTGCCGCTCGCGAAAAACCGTTCGACGAGACGCTTTTGCGCAGCTTCACCTGCGTAGCGCGGGTAAACGCAAGCGCGCTTGGGCAGCCTTCGATTTCGAAACCGCTCAACAAGTGATCGAACGCGCTGAGCGTCTTGCGCCGGGAGCTTGGTTGCTCGACTGTCTAGAAGTTCGATCAATGACGCGTCGGTTTGCGTAAACAGATCGCGATCAGTAATAACACCGGCGGCCATCTCAATTTCCACCGCGTGGGCCACCAGTGTTCCAGCTGCAACCTTCGCGTGGTGATAGTAAACCCGCTCCGAAAAATAGTAGCGCGCTTCCAGTGTTCGGACGATCTCACTCAGAATGTCTTCACGCAGCAGGTTGCGCTTGGCCAGATCGATGTAGAGATTGCCCGTCGTTCGGTCGACCTTGAAATAGTTCACCAAGCGCGGATCGACCGAGAGGTTCAAGCCCGTGTAGTACGCGTCCCGTGCCAAGTAATCACAGAGGTCGGAACAGATCGTGTCGGACAGAATCTGACTCCAAAAAGGCGGCGTGCCTTGATCGTCGGGCTTCGGTGCCAGGATGCGCAACACGTCTTCGAGCAATCCCTGCTTCGCGAGTAAGCGTCCCAACTCCGTCTCGGAACTGAGCATCGATTGAAATCGCTCTGGACTGTCGTGCCGAGCGAGCAATCCGGTTTGATCCTCGAAGTTGTGCCCGTATGGAATGTGAGTTACGTCGTGAATCAGAGCGGCTGCGCGGATTACGCGCGCTTCGGCCTCTCCCAAGCCGATGTTGTTGCGCGGGTCGAGATCGAAGTTGAAGTTGATCGCTTTGATCAACTGCTCGGTGACGTATACCGTTCCAATCGAATGCTCGAAGCGCGTGTGATTGGCGCCGGGAAACACGAGAAAGGCCGTGCCGAGTTGCTTGACTCCTCGAAGCCGCTGCATCTCGCGAGTATCGAGAATCGCTAGTTCCTCATACGAGAGGTAGACATCACCGTGAACGGCGTCTCGAATCACACTAAACCGTTTGGGCTCACTCAAACTGCTGCACTCCACTTCGACATTATGACTTCGCATCTATCAACGCAAACGGCCGCCAGAGCGGCGGCCGTTTATAAGGCGTGGCGCGATTCAGCAATCTGTACCGCTTATTCCACTCAACTACCTAGTCTTTTTGGCGCGCGCTGCGTTGATCTTAGCGAGGAAGGGCTCCGGAGCCTTTTCAAACGCCTTGATGCAACCCTTGCAGCACATACGCACGAGCGTCGTTCCGTAGAGACGATCAATCGGAGTGCCCATTGCGTCCAAGGCTTCGTCACTGACGATGCACTGCTTAAACGGGTAGGACTCAACCTGCTTGGCAATCATAGCCGCATCGACCTTAGCCATGAACTTCTCGGGTGACTTCATGAAGGTCTTCACGCAGCCCTTGCAGCACAGTCGAACCAACCGAGAGTTGAGCACCAATTCGACGGGATCGCCCATCGAGCCCAAGGCTTCGTCGCTAACGACGCATTTTTCGAAGGGGTACAGCGGGCGCTGTTGTTCTTTCACCGCTGCGTCGAGCTTTGCGATGAACCTGGCGGGACTCGCTTTGACTTTGCCGGCGCAATCTCCGCAACAGGTGCGCATTAAACGCCCAGAAGCTACGAATGAAACCGCGGGCGCTGCGGCGGTAAACTTCTCGCCGGAGACCACGCAAGTGGTCAGCGGGTAACTGAAGCGCTGGCTCGCGATGACGGCATCGTCAGAGGAGGTATCGGCGACTGCTGCGCCGGCCGAGCCGAGCACGAGAACGAGTGAGAGTAGTGAGAAAATCAGTTTCTTGGAATTCATGATCATGGGCTCGGCGGAAATCGCGGCGAGCGGGTGGTTCGAGTTCGACTAGCGGGGAATCGGAATATTCCCGTACGTGTTTGCGGTTTTTAGTATGCGCGCCGAGCAGCATAACAATCGGCGGACGGAGAGAATGACAGTGGAACGGGATGGATTCCTCACCTCGAACGTGCCGACTATCGCCTAGCTGCGATGGAGCACGGCAAGTACGCGCTAGAACCCGACTTCGGACAATCATTGGCTAAGAAATTTGAGCCACCTATGGGGACGTTCTCCCTCCACTGGCGCACAATCTGCCCATCTTGCCTACCAACTACGAATTAGTTCCCCGGCCCCAAAGCACGGAACCCACCGGCGCTTGGCTTCAATTCCCGTCAGGTATAAAGGCCGGGACTGCAGGATTGTCGAAAGCGTTGGTTCGCGCGATTCGGGCCTGCCCCATTCTGAGAGGCCCGGACGAGGCTCGCACCGCCAAA
>JBLINP010000314.1:0-5241 GCA_047639415.1 Planctomycetota bacterium
TGCTATCCAGCTCATACAGCTCGGGTACTTCCGTATTCCTGGGCACGATCAACTTCCAGCGCCCGCTAATCAACGCGTCCACATTGGTGTGATCGCGCAGACGCAATTCAGACAAATTGGGAGCAGGGTCCACTATTTCGCCGTTCATTTCCGGCAGCAAGCTTCTTCCGACCAAGCCGGCCGGTTGATTGCTATCGGAAATTTCTAACAACGCAAGCACTGTCGGCATGACGTCGACCAAACCGACGCGTCCGGGGACTCGCCTCGGAGATAAACCTGGCGCGCGAATCAGCAGCGGAACGTGCAGCAACTCTTGGTAGAGCGTATGGCCATGCTCTTTGCCGCCGTGATCGTTGAACTCCTCGCCGTGATCCGCCGTAAAAACCACCACGGTTGGCGTTGTCGACTCGCCGACGAAATCGAGAACGCGACCGACTTGCGCGTCGGTAAAGACGATTTCACCGTCGTAGCGATCCCGTACACCCGTGCCGAAAGGGGACACTAAACCCGGATGTTTCAAATACGGAATGTGCGGATCGAAATAGTGCAACCAAAGAAACCACGGTTGTACCTGTTCGCTTGATCGCCGCTCTCCGAGCCACGTCAAAGCTTTCTCCGTCACCTGCTTGGACGTGATCGCACGATGCGAATCACGGTAATCGCTCAATACCAAATCGTCGTCGAATTGGTCGATTCCCTGCCGCAATCCATACTTTTCCAAAAACACCAAGTGCGTTCCAACCGCTGCAGTTTCGTAGCCGACTCCCCGCAGCACTTCTGCAAGGGTCACGACCGATTCTGAAACCCTCGAGCGGAAATCTCGGACGTTTAGCTGACCCACCCACTGCGATGACATCAGTGAAGCCAGTGAACCCAAGGTCCAAGAGGTTTGTGCTGTGGCGTTCTCGAAGACCACCGATTGCTCACCGAACCGATCCAAGTTTGGCGAGGTCGCACGACTGTATCCATACAGACTGAGGTGGTCCGCTCGCAAGGTATCCACGGTCACGAACAACAAGTTGGTGCCCTCGAATGGTTTCGAAGACGTGACCTGCTCCCCACAACCGACAAGTATCGGCAAACTACAAAGCGCTAGGCGAGTAAGAGCGGTTGGAAGGTTCATGGTGATGTAGTAGATCGAATCTCGAGCGCTGGATTGCCTAGGTGTAGTAGCCGTTTCGACTCTCGGGGTATCGCGTGCTTGCCGACTTGGAGTGAACGATCCAAGCGTCGAAGAACACGTAGAGTAGAGCGCCCAAAATGCTTTTCGAGATTGCTGTCGCGTTTTACTTCGGGAACGACGAACAAGGTTGGCGATTCGAGCGAGCTCAATTCGTTGATGGTGCTCGGCTTGGCCAAGCTTACGAGCGGTCCAAACTCCACTTCAAAATGCTTCTCGAGTGCGCGTGCGTCGAACATCAGTTCTTCCGCAATCATCACTTTGGTTCCCCTCGCCGCGTGCTCTTGAATCCACTCAACCGCCTGATTACGTGAATCGGCTCGAGCCGTGTGGCTATTCCAAATGAGCTTGAATGGCGCCGTAAGCACAAATGTCGCGACAAAAACTCCAGCGAGCAAGCCTTTGGTCAGCGCGTTCGCGTCCGGGAGTTTCGCCATTGAAAGACGCCAAGTAGCGTAAACGCCGAAAGCGATGAAGGCGGGAAAGAGCGCGTAAACACTCAAGAAGTTGCGAATGAAGTGCACGCGTTGGGTGGAGAGAAACAGGAGTAGAGCGATCGGAAAGGCGAGCAGCAAACCCGTCTTTCGCGCGTCGCGACGCAAGCCGGCAACAATCCCAACGAGACCAAAGAGGCAAGGCCCCCAGCCGAACTCGTCCCAGGTGCGCCCGAGGTAATAAAGCAACTGAGCCAAGCCCGGTTCTGCATCTGCGCCTTTGTGGCTTCCGGCGTAGTGATCCATCTCGCGCTGCACTTGGCTGACGAAGAGTTCCGTGTCGAGCACGCTGTAGGGAGTTGAGATCAAGAATCCGATCACGGTCATCACTACAACGATCGTGATGTTGCGCGCCATATGTTTGCGGCCCGAAGCGAGGATGACGCATGCCGCGGGCAATCCGATTAAACCCAAGTAGTATTTTGCGCCGACGGCAAGTCCAGTTAGCAAGCCGGGGAGTGCCGCTCGTGTCAGCCATGAATCTCGATGACGGGTCGCGAACAACAGCCACAGTGCGCCGGTACACACGCAAGCGCCCACTAAGTCGACGTTGACGTACGTCCACGACATCATCAAGAATCGCGGCGAGGCGAGTAAGCACAACGGCGCCAAGAACAACATGGCGTCGGAATCAAACACCCGGCGCGCCAACGCTCCGACAAAAACCATTGTCGCGAGCGATAGCCCGATCATTAGGTACCGCGAAGCCAATCCAATTTCAGGCCGTTCGTATATTGGCTCGAGCGCGCCTGTTTCCGTCGAGACGGTTTCGCCTTGAACCAGGTGGCTCGCGCCGAATGAAACCGCGGTGAGATAGATCGTGAGCGTTGGATAACGAAAGAACCGAGGATTCCAGTCGCCGTTTTCCAACATGCTCGCCGCTCGTCGCGTGGCGATGAGTTCGTCTTCGTGCAGCACGTAGGGCGAGCTATTTCGCAACAAACGAACTCGCGCATATCCGCCGAAGAGCAGAACGACGAGTAACCCCAGAAGAGCCCAACGTGCCGTTGAGCTTCGAAATGGAGCAGAGTCAACCGATTCGGATGGTTCGATTTCGCTCTCAGGCATGGTCCCTTCACTCGTCATGGATGGCCCAGCCTACGAACGCGAGCGCGCGCCCACCACGCCGAAGCCTTTTTGAAGCGCACGAGAGGCGAGATCGTTAGGTTATGTCCCTTGTATTCCCCATCGCACAGCGCCTACTTGTTCGCCATGTTCAAATTGACTCCTTTGAAACTCGCCATTCGCTCCGCCCTACTGATTGGGATCACTGGCATGACGCTCGCTCTTTCGAGTTGGACTCCACAGGACAACGCTGAAGCCGACGCGAAGGAGTTACTCGAACGTGCGGAGGAGAAGGCCGGCAAAGGGAGCTACGACCAGGCGCTCTCCACCTATCGCAAGATTGCGAAGAAGTATCCCGGCACAAAAGCCGGCGCCACGGCCGCGAGACGAACTGAGCCCAACGCCTTGCTCGGGTGGTCTGATATTCTGCGCAGCGGTCCGTCCGAGAACCGGGCCGACGTCATCGTTATGGGCGATGGTTACGTCCTCAAAAACCTGAAGTCATCGTTCGACACTCGCTCCGAAGACATTCTTGATGCGTTCGAGCGCGATACGGTTTTGAACGAGTACCTGCCCTACTTCAACATCATACGAGCGGGAGTCGTCAGCGCGGATTCCGGTATCGACGCCTATGACCGAGTCTATGACACTGCTTTGGATGCCTACTTGACGACGACGAAGAGCATCAGCTATGGCGCAGTGAAACGAGAACGCGTGCTCGATTACTTGAGCCAACTGCCCGTCAACGACGGAATCGCCATTGCCCTCATCAAAAGTCAAAGCGTGGGTTTGCCGGATGAATCGGTAGCCACAGTTGGCGGCGCGAAAAAAGATCTAATCGCCGTTGGGCACGCTATCGGCCACGCCTTCGCTGGGTTGGGCGACGAGTTCACCAACCCCGACGGACACCCGTTCACTCGCGGCGAACGGCCCAACATTAGCCTCTCGGAAACCAAGGTTCCCTGGCAGCATTGGATCGACGCGAAAGCCCCCGGAATCGGCATCTTCAAAGGCGCAAGCGGCAAGCTCAAAGACGTGTGGCGCCCCGTCGCTAGCAATTGCTTGATGAACGAAGCGAAAGATTTCTGCGCCGTCTGCCGGGAAGCGCTGGTTCTCAAGATCTACTCCTTAGTCGATCCGATTGAATCCGTTTCACCCGCTCCCCATTCAGTTGGAAGTGACGAAAGCATCGAAGGCAAATTCAAAAGTCATTCGGAAACGCGCTACGAACCCATCACCTTCGAAGTCACCGCGATGAAGCCCGCCTCGCACGGACTCGATTGCGAATGGTGGGTTCTGCCGATTCACCGAGCGCCCAAGTCGTCCGGCAGCGCCAAATCCCATGAAGAGCGCGCAAAGGCCGCTGCGCTCGTTCCGATTGATGCAAAGCCCGAGCAAACACAAACGCTGAACAAGAACTCGACGGGGAAATTCGTCGTTGACCTCAACAAATTGAAGCCCGGTCGATACCGGGTGATCTGCCGGGTGAGTGATTCAGCAATGCCGCGCGGCGTGCGCTCACCTTGGGTGATCAAGGATGATCACGGTGTGCTCACTTCGGAACGCGGGTGGTGGATTACCGTGCCCGAACCGGGGAAGTGAGTACAAGCGCCAGCAGGACGTTTCGGTTCGTGGCTCGACGATTCGGGGTCGTGCCGGCAGTAGCAACTATGCCGACTGCACGGGCGTTCCTGGGTAGGCGATTGAGGGTCTCAGGCACCTTTTGCGGGAGCTGAATAGTTGGAAGCGCAGGGTGGGAGACGCGATCAGATAAAGACTTAAACTGCAGGGGTTGGAGTTGTCGGGGAGCGCTGGGGCTGGGAGCGAGAGAAGTGGTTGCGGGGGTCGCGGGGGTGAAGCGGAGCAGAGTTGGGGAGGCGGTGTTGGGCTTACTAGTGAATGGGGTCGGCTCGATTGTGCGGGCCTGGGAATTCGCTGGGGAGAAGTTGCATCGTGGCGCACATGATTAGGAAGGAGCCACTGGCCTTGAGGATTGGGAGATCCTTTAGATAGGTTCCGTGGGCGTGTCGATAGTGACCGGAGGAATAGCGGTCCCACTGGCCGGCAGGGATCGGGACTTGATGCTTGCGCGCGTTTTGCACGACGTAGCGCAGGGCTTTTTTGATCGCGTTGAAGCCTCGAACGACGCGGGCGTGGAAGCGGTCGGCGAAGACTTTGCCTGTGCGGTTGAAGAGTCGGTTGATGGTTCGAGCTATGCGAATGTTTAGGCCTTGCATGCCGCGGCGGAGGGCCTCATTGCTGCGCAAGTCGACCTCGAGGAAGTAAAAGTGATTGCTCATCACCGTGTAGGCGGTGAGTTCAAACTCGAAGCGATCCTTGGCTTTGCTAAAGCAGAGTTCTAGCCCGGATTATTCATGAACCGCGAGGCAAAACGCCTCGAATTGGTTCCTGCTGGCACTTTGGTTTCGCGTTCACCCCCGACTGCTTTCGCACGTTTCGATTAGTGCCATCTCTCGATCGACCAACTTGCCGAGTGACCGT
>JBLINP010000315.1:0-5231 GCA_047639415.1 Planctomycetota bacterium
GCAGACGACCTTGTAAGGTCGTCGAGGACGCCAGTATCTGCAAAGTGCCAGCAGGAACCAATAGACCGGCAGTGCCGGTCGTTCGTGGTGTTTGGTCCGCGTGTTCATGAATAATTCGGGCTAGCCCCCAACTGCGGGTATTCTCTGACGTCCATGAAACGCGAAGTTCAACTACGACTAGTCAATGCGCTCGATTTTGCACTCGAATCGCACGGGCACCAAAAACGCAAGGGCAAGGATGTGCCGTACGTCAGCCACCTACTTCAGGTGGCCGGATTCGTGCTCGAGTACGGCGGAGACATCGAACTGGCAATCGCCGCATTGCTCCACGATGTCGTCGAGGACTGCCAGGGAGTCACGGTCGAACACGTGCGCGCCAAGTTTGGTGATCGAGTTGCAACGATCGTGCACAACTGCACGGATCTGATGGAAGACGATACGCCCGACAAGATGTCGGAATGGAGCGTTCGCAAGGAGGCTTACATCAAACACCTTGACGATGCTGATCCGGACACGCAACTCGTGGCTCTGTGCGACAAGCTCCACAATATCTCGAACGTCTTGGCCGATTTGCGACACGAAGGCATTGTCACCTTCGACAAGTTCAGCGCTGGTCCCGAGAAACAACTCTGGTATTACGAAAGCGTCGGCAAGGCGGTGAGTGATTCGGTTCCCGAAGCCCTGCAAGCTGAATACCAACTTCACCTCGCCGCGTTGAAAGAGTATGTCGTCGTCGATTCCTAGTAGTTCGTCCGGCGCTTCGAATCAGTTGAACTCACGTGGGACTCATACTCGCTGGCTATGGTTCGTCATCGCGGCGGCCGCGGTCATTCGGATCATCTACGCGTTGCGAAAGAGTCTGGTGCTCGATGAGTTCCACAGCTATTTCCATGCATCGCGCGAAACCGTAACGAGCTTCTTCTCGACCCTGGTGCTCGACAATCATCCGCCGCTCTCCTTCGCGATCATATCGGGGAGCCGCGCTCTATTCGGCGAAGGCGAGTTCGCCTTGCGCTTGCCGGCACTCCTTTACGGCCTTCTCGAATTGTTCATTGTCGCTCGAATTGCCAAGCGAATCGGACTTTCCAGAGGCCGCGGAGCCGCAATCGGACTTCTAGCCGCTTCGAGCTTGCACCTAGACTTCTCGACGCAAGCAAGGATGTACGCTCTGCATGCGTTGGCCGTCACAGGATTGGTTGAAGCGTTGCTCGGCACTCTATCCGCGCCGAAAGAGCCCATCGGGAAGGCACGCTTCCGAGTCGGCCTCTGGTTAACCGTCGGATTGCTGAACCACTACTTCTTCATCCAATACGGCTTCTGGATTGCACTCGCCGGACTCATCGCCATGCGGGGTCAGTGGTCGCGACTGAAGTGCCTCATCACTCCAACCATCGTCGCCCTCGTTCTCGTGTCGCCGTGGTATCTAACCGGTTTTCGGGAACAACTAGCCCACCAACTTCCTCCAGGTGGCGCGAACGTTGGCCTGAAGTCTTTGGCCGAAGCCTTCGTGCACATGTTCTTTCTGAATGTGCGCATCGGTGGTCCCACACTTCGCATCGTCTTTATCGCCAGTGGTGCTTTGGCAATCGTATTGGCGGGCTTGGGGCTTCTCAGGCTCTATGCCAGCCGCCCCGTAAGCGCAGATCGCTCGACTCCCGTATTGCTCGGTGCCGTCGCCTTCTTAGTGCCGCTCGCCACCACCGTAACGGCTGCGCTGTTCGCGCGAGCGGGCTTCACATGGCACTACGTTTTGCCCTCAGCCGCCGCACTTGCCTTACTCGCCGCGGTCCAATCCGATCGGTCACGACTTGGACGCGGCGTGCTTCACCTCGTAACTGCGAGCGCCCTCCTGCTCAGCATCCTTAACGCCAAATCTGTGGGCACCGAAGATTACCGCGGGGCCGTCCGAACAGTTGCCGAACGCTTTTCCCCCGGCGACGCGGTGATTTCCGTTGAATGGCAACCGCCATTGTTTCCCCAAGCCCAGCCCTGGAACTATTACGTTAATCGGCTGCCAGCGACTGTAGGGGCTTCGCCCCGTGCGCTCTCCATGAGCTCTGGTTTCAATCTCGACGCCCCCGCCGAACTTTCGCAATACGAGCGTATTTGGGTACTTAGCTCATACTTGCCAGATCAAGCTCGCTTGCTGCGAACCTTGCGTGAGAGCTTCACCCAGACGTCGACCGAGCGGTTCGGGTTCCAACCGATTCTGCTCGTATTCGAAAAACGCTAAATGCGCTAATACGCCTCGTATGCCGACCTTAAGCGCGATTTCGCAAGCTTAGCTGGCAATGTCAAATTGGCGCTGCTGTCAGCAACCCTTTTCTCGAAACTCGGTTAAACTCCGTCTCTAACACTTGAGTTGAGCGTTTCCGGAACCTCCTCGCCATTTTGGGCTAATCCCGAAACCCAAGAACTCCGCACCTATATCACCGTCACTGAAACACCGCAGGGTTCCAACGCAACTGATTTTACACATCAGTCGAAAAGAGCCCACTGGCACACCTCCTCACAAAGCCGTGCGGGTTCCAACGCAAAACCCACAGCAATAACGAACCTCGATTCATCTGAATCCCGATCCATTTCGTACGCGCTTTTTCAACCGCAGCGAAGTTGAACCACAACGACCTATGTCGACTTTCAAGGTTCAGCGAGTACCTCTCTAAATTTTCTTCGGGCAACGAACAATTCGGTCCCGCGAGAACAGGCATCCCCTCATGTTTGGCATCAACGATCATTCTTTTCTAAATCGCCCTCACTCCACGACCATCGCTTCACCTAGACGAAAGTGGCTGCTCACCTCTACCGTAGCTGCCTTCATCCTCGCTGCAGGTTCAATCGAAGCTGCCGAGATCATTGGCAATAAAACGAAGTGGCACCCGCTCGAGGTCCGCTTCTCTGGTGGCGTGAGCTTCTGCGAGACCAGCGGTCCGACAACCGATGGAATGGAGAATCCATTCCTCGATCGACGACTCAACGTCACGTTTACGCACTTCAATGCTCAATCTGTAGCCACTCACACGCAAGTCGTGCCCGGATTTTTCGTCGGCGACGGGAGTGGCGGCCCGTGCGGCAACAGGTGGATCGTTCGTTTTACTCCGGACGCTGCTGGAACATGGACTTACACCGCCTCATTCAGACAAGGCGTCAATATCAACATCAGTCTCGCTGTGAACGCCGGCTCACCGCTGCTCTTTAACGGTGACACCGACGCGTTCACGGTAAAGCCGCTCGATAAGCAAGCGCCCGGCTTTCTCGGCAAAGGCCGCCTTGAGTACGTTGGCGAGCATTACCTCAAGCACAGGGATGGAGGATTCTTCATCAAGGGCGGAACCGACAGCCCGGAGAACCTATTTGGTGCAACCGCCTTTGACGACACCTTTGATCAATCTGGCGGCGACCCTGCCACCGGTTTGACGAACGGCATTCACCGTTTTGCCTCGCACGAACAAGACTTCGGTCCGACCGGATTGGGTGACAGCAACGACCCTTTTTGGACGAGCAACATCGGTGGGAATTCGAGAGCCATCATCGGCTTGCTCAACTACCTTTCGTCAAAAGATGTCAACTCCATCTACTTCTTGCCAATGAACTTGGGTGGCGATGGACGCGAAACCTATCCTTTTGTGAGTCCGGATGGATCCAACTTCGCAAATACGCATTTCGATCTAAGCAAGCTTCGCCAGTGGAACACGACTCTGAATCATGCACAGGAGAAAGGGCTTTTATGGAATTGCGTACTCAGCGAAACGGAGGTTCAAAACGAGACGTGGTTTGGAACCAATCCCAACATCCTGACCAATCAGCGCAAACTGTTCTTCCGTGAAATGGTCGCGAGATATGGCTACCTCAATGGCATCAAGTGGAATCTAGGCGAAGAGTCCGACTTTAGCGTTCAGGCGCTTCGAAGCTTCGCAAACTACATAACCAGTCTCGACCCCTACGATCACATCATCGCGTTCCATACGAACAACTTGCCGAGCAACGGGGCCTATCCGGACTACGTACAAGTGCTTGGCGATCAACGATTCAGCGCCACCTCCCTGCAACATTTGCCCAATCAGGTCGGGCGACACATCGAAAAATGGCGCACGGATTCTGCCAATAGCGGTCGTAAATGGATCGTCGAAAGCGATGAGCAGATCGGCGGGATTTCGAGTACGAATCAAGACTTGAGACGCAAGACAACGCTCTACGATATCCTTTTCAGCGGTGGCAACATCGAATGGTACTTCGGTGATTTCCCGATGCCCGATGGTGGCGACCTCAATGCCGAAGACATGCGCACGCGCGAAGACATGTGGGAATACACGGCCTACGCTCGCAAATTCCTGACTAACAACTTGGACTTCGTGAACATGAGTCCGGCGGACGACCTCGTCGCCGGTGAATCGGCGACCCACGGCGGCGCCGAAGTGTTCGCATTGCCGGGCAAGGCCTACGCTGTGTACTACCCCGACGCCACAGCTACGGGGAACATCAAACTTCCCGAGGGCATTTTCAAGCAACGCTGGTTTAGTCCGCGCACCGGGCGTTTCGCTGTAAAAGAGTTCTTCGTTACGGGTGGATATTTCCGCCCGGTCGGAGCCCCCCCCCTCTTACCAGGAGAGGACTGGGTCACTCTCTACGAAATCAACAACAATCCTTACGAGCTAGCATTCGACCCCATCAGCCCGGGCCTCCCGAGCATGATGAACACCTCGTCCTTAAACGGAGGCTCCCCGGATGGTCCGATCTTGATCTTCTATAGCTTCGACGGCACCGGAACCTATCCGCTCCCAACTTGCCAGGGCGTCTCGTACAACCTGACCAATACCCAGTACGGCTTCACCCTGTTCGCCGACCCTTTGGGCAACGCCAAAATCAATTCGTTCGTAAACCCGGGCCCCACTCCGGGAACGACCATCTACCTGCAAGCCCTCGACCCCTTTGCCTGTGCAGTAAGCCCGGTAACTACTTTTACTTGGTAGCAGCCAAAGCCGACCACGAGTAAAGGCCCAATGTAGTTCGACGCCGAATTGCGGTGGGCCATAACTTGATACACATCGGCCTTTCAGACTCGATCGATCAATCGATAGAACTGTTTGCTCTGAAGGAAAAACCTGGGTCGGGTGGACCTGGGCCGTTTCCAGCCCAGGCCTCCCACAGATCCGGACGTGCGCAATTCACGCATCCGGCTCCTCAGAAACATGGGTTCGCTACGTGGGGCGTAAGCTCGACCGAACGGCGAG
>JBLINP010000316.1:0-5197 GCA_047639415.1 Planctomycetota bacterium
CCCGACTTCGAAGGCGTCCCGCCCCACTGGCTCGTCTACATCGCCGTCGCGGATTGCGATGAGATCGCGAACAAGATTTCCCAAACTGGCGGCAAGCTCATGGTTCCTCCCACGGATACCCCGGTGGCCCGATTCAGCATTGCAGCGGACCCACAGGGCGCGGTGTTCGCTGTGATCGCACTAACCGAACAGAACTACTGATCTTCTCGAAGCGCAAAGGACACAAAGCCCGTCGCGATTCCGCGACGGGCTTTTTTTTGTCAAGTCAGCGAGCCTTGATATCGAACCTGGTAATGAGTGCTTGCCTGGAAATCCATCGAGTGCTGATGGAGTGCAAATCGCTCATTGGGGCGATTTATCGGATTGACGGATCCCTGCGGAGATTTGAATACATCCAGAATTACCGAACCGCGCGTTGCCTTTGCTTCGCGACTTCACAACGACTCGGCTCTCGAAAAAAGGGAGTCCAATTGACCACGTCCCCTTCATTATCGTGAACGAACTTACGGTTGCGTTTCGATCTGAATGAGCCAATTGGGACCGGCAGAGATTTCGTACTGCGCTGCAAAGCTGCCTTGATTGAGAGCGATGGCGAAATCGCCGAGGCTGTTGGAGTAGAGCAATGGACTGCCAAGGGGCACTTCGCCAAACGAACGCGCCCAAGGAAGCTGGCCGGAGTAGACCAGTTCCGTGTCGCGGTGAATCGTCACGGAGAGATTGCTCCGATCACCGAGAAGCTTCGACACGTCATTCGCTGGAATGTTCGTCCAGACATTTCCGAAATTTGGATCGAGCACGGGGATCATGCCCTTCCAACGTGTAACGCCATTCGCTTCGGCCGGGGAACTCACCGTGGCCACGGGATATTCAAAACGAATCAACTGCGCTGAATCGACAACGGGTCCAATCGCTTCAAAGGACAACTCCCCGCTCGCGAGCAGCGCGCCCGTCAGCGAGTACACGTCCCGTCCGTGGAAGGTCGATGATTGTTCGGAACCCGGCAGGCGAATCGCCGCACTAATTTCGCGCACTTCGACAAAACCCAACTGATCTTGAACGAGCGTCAACGTGCCGTTGTCAGGTGTTACGAAGAGCTTCCCGTTCTTGGTTTTTGCCACGACAGACTTCCGAGAAGTCCCCACCCCCGGATCGATGACGCACACGAAAACGGTGCGGTTCGGCCAGTAAGGGGCCGTTTGCGTCAATCTGTAGGCTGCCTCCCAAACGTCGAAGGGCTTGATCTCGTGACTGAGATCTTCGAGGACCAAGCCGGGATCCACCCCTCGCGCGACACCTTTCATCGCAGAGACGGCACCATCGCGCAATCCGAAGTCCGTGATGTATACGACTGCTGGTCGATCGGTGTCGACGCGCCCAACACTCGCGCAAGCCGTCCACACGACAAGTCCGAACGCGAGGCCGAGGTTAGATAAGGATAAGCGACACATTTAGGCTTCGATGACTCCCGAATCGATCAACTCTTGATGTTCCAATTCGCGCCTCTGCTCGGCAACGGCTTCGCGGTGCTCGACTTCACCTTCGTATCCATGTACGCGTTCATCGAGCCGTTCGCACATGCCGATCTTTCCGTAGAGAATGATGCTATCGCCGCTCAAAATCACCGAGCTGCCCCGCGGCGCTCCGACGTAAGTTCCGTCCTTGCGATTGATGCCCAGCACCATCACGCCTTCATCACGCAACCTCAATTGCACCAAGGTGCGTCCGGCTAACCAATCACCTTCCTCGACGCTGAGGTCCGTCACGCGGTACTCGCCACCGAGCTGCAACAAGCTGGCATAGTCACGAACATCCAATGACGTAAATCGTTTCAACAGACGACTGATCAATCTAGACAAGCGACGATCAATCCATTGACTGCGTGCGATCAGCATCAGCACTATCAAACCGCCACTCAACATCGACAGCACGATGACCGGGTTTTGACCATCGGATTGGAACTGGGTGAGGGTCAGCACCGAAGTCGAGATCACGGTGATGAAACCCACGTTCCCGATCAACATGACCGCCATCACAATGTGGCGCCTCACCGGATGATTCATCACGCTTTCCGATTCGGAAGTCGTGAACCCCACACCTGTAAACGCAGAGCGCGCTTGAAATCGTGCCGCTTCCGATGAGATCCCCGTGTGAACTAACATGACCGCGGCGACGCGCGTCACGATCATGGAAAAGGACAAAACGGCGAGGAGCGAGAGAACTAAGCCCATACAGCGAAGATACGTCCAACGGCGGGCGAAACCTAGCAGTCCCTGGGACAAGTGCTTTGCTCGATGAGCAGCAGATTTCCGGTCAGGTTGATGCCCGGGAACGAAGCCGCGGCTATGAATTCAGCAGGCAATGGATTCGGCGAGACTCTGTGGGATCCGACTTCGGGTGCCGACCTGACCGAAAAGAGGCCGCTCATCGAGCGAATAACTTGTACCACGGGCTGCTAATCTTGGTTTGGGGAGTGTCCGTATCTGGCGAACGCGGTAGGACAAGGAGCGCTCGTCAATCCGTCGCTCCCTCCCGGTCGGCTAATTTCCCGACGAAACGGCTGCCCAACCGCGCTCGATTTGATCGACATTCAAATCTCGACCGATGATCACCAGAATCGACTCGGCCGGTGGTGTCCCCTCGCCCGGGCCGAGCTCAAGCCACTGATAAACTCCCTGCACGACGACCGCGCGGTCGAATCCCTCGCAGTTGAAGATGCCCTTCAACCGCAACAACTCGTGACTGCGGTCTTTGGCAATGAATTGCAGCCACATTTTGAGGCGATGAATATCGATCAACGCGCTGGTCCGCAGGGCCACCGTGCCCACGCGCTCAAGATGGTCGGAGTGACTTGAGTAGATTGCCTTGAGCGTATCGAAGTGCCCGGCATCACGCGCGCCAACGGCGAGCAGTTCGTCAAGCGGCACGTCGGCACGGGTCGCTCTCCGGATGGGTGCAAAGCTATTGAGAGCGTGAATGACCACTTCGATCTTATCGAGTTCGGCTTCCTCGACCAGATCGCAGGCGTTGAGCACCAAACGATCGGCATAACCGATCTGCTCAGCGGCTTCGGTGAACTGCTCAAGTTCGATGCGAATTGAATCCGCGCGCAGCAGCGTCACGATGCCGTCCAAGACGACCTGCTCGGCGAGAGCGGGGACGATTTCGAAGGTTTGTGCAATCGGACCCGGCGAGGCCATTCCCGACGCTTCGATGATGATCCGATCGAACTCGAGCTTGCCGATTAACTTGCGTTGTCGGCGATCCATGAGATTGGCAATCGTATCGGCCAAATCGCCGCTCACCGTGCAACACACACAACCGTTGTTGAGTTCGATGACTTCTTCGTCGGAGCCCACGACTAAGCGCCCATCGATTCCGACATCGCCGAACTCGTTAACGATGACCGCGAAACGTGTGCCGTGTTGCTCGGAAAGAATGCGATTGAGCAGTGTGGTTTTGCCACTGCCCAAAAAGCCGGACAAAAGAGTCACGGGAACTCGGCTATCTGTACTCAAAGCTTGGTCACTCGTTGACGACGCGGATCGACCGTGCGTTTTTTCATGTCACTCGCGCTTTCAACCACCAGCTTGACTCGACCTTTGTCTTCATCCACGCGCACAACTTGCCCCATGTGTCGTCCGTCGACCTTCACCCAATCACCACGTTCGAAGCGAGGCTTGGCTTGGGGCTCTTCGCTGCGCGCATGCGAAGCGGAAGGCACCGATGGTTTCACCGCAGTGGGTTCGGACACTGAGTGCGTCGAAGTCTTGGTGCTGTGGGGCCGTTGAACGAATTCCTTAGAGCGCCACTCCTCACCCGAAGTGCAAACGTCACACGCTCCACAGGGTTCCACCGGCGCGGTCAAATCGAAGTGGTGAGCCAATGAAACTCGTCGACAAACAGAGGATTCACCCGCGAATCGCGCCATACTCAGCAAACTCGACAGATCAGCTCGAAGCTTGTCGTCCGACCCTACGAAGCTCGGCAATTCATCTGGATCGAGTGACCGCACCAGTTGCAGGTTGTTGGTTTCAAAGGAGCCGCTCGTTACTCCCAAAACTTCCAACCACTTGAGTGAGATCGAAACACGATTGTCGCCACGATTCTTGATCAACAGTTCATCGCGAAGGTCGTCCAAGTCTTTGACTTGCAGGCGCTCGCCCCAGCCCGCCAACGTTTCGTAAACGCCGACCAAGTACTCGCGAGTGGGGTTGGCCCAGTTCACGAAGTTTTGCTGAATCGCCAAGTCTTCTTGAAAGTAAAGCAGCTCGCACCAGCTCGGTTTTCCGTCGCGCCCAGCACGACCAACTTCCTGCGTCCAAGCTTCTAAAGTGCGCGGAACTTGTGCGTGCAAGACGAAACGAATATCTGCCTTGTCGACGCCCATGCCGAATGCATTGGTCGCGAGCACGACTTCGCGCTCCGAACTCATGAAGCGATCCTGCATGCGCCTGCGTTCACTCGGGCTTAGCTTGCCGTGATACACCAAACTCGAAATGCCCTGACGACGCAGTTCGGTTGAAAGATGCTCGAGATCGCGAATCAATGATGAGTACACGATGCCCGCGCCGTCCATTGCTCGAATGCGCGCGGCCAAGATCGGAACCTTCTCCTCGGCAAGCTCAATTGGAGTGGTTGCCAAAAAGAGATTGGGACGTTCGATACCCTCGCGAACAATGAGCGGGTCGGCGAGGTTCAGCGCTTGGCAAATATCCTTGGCAACCGCGGTCGTGGCCGTCGCAGTGAGCGCGAGCGTTGGCGGCGATCCGAGCCGTTCGCGATACTCGCCGAGCTTCCAATAATCGGGGCGAAAGTCGTGCCCCCATTGGCTGATGCAGTGCGCTTCATCCACCGCGACGCGTGCGATGTTCAGCTTCGACTCGATTGCTTTGAACTGCGGGCTCCGAAAACGTTCGGGCGTGATGTAGAGGATTTTCACCTCGCCGCGCATCGCCGCCTCAAGTCGACGCGTCCGCTCCGGCGCTTCTAGCGACGAGTTGACTGCAAAGGCAGGAATCCCGCGCGCGCGCAGTGCATCTTCCTGATCCTTCATCAGAGCGATCAACGGGCTGATTACCAAAGTCAGGCCGTCGAGCATGAGCGCTGGCAATTGATAGCACAGCGATTTACCCGAACCCGTCGGCATCGTAAGTAGCACGTCGCGGCCCGCCAGCACGGCCTCGATCACTTCGGCTTG
>JBLINP010000317.1:0-5187 GCA_047639415.1 Planctomycetota bacterium
GCCTCTATTTGGCATTTCAGTCAGATCGATTCCGAACTCAAACCAAGCCGATCGAGCAACAAATCCGATAGCTCAAACTTCGGCACTAATCGTCCAGCGTCACCAGTCAGCAGTTCGACCCGTTCGACGCGTTCGAACCGTCGCAACTCAACCCCTGTCTCCAAAGCCAATCGCTTGCCCAGCAACTCCCAATATCAATCACTCGCTAAACTCCCTCCCAATCTCGCAATCCTCCCAATCTCATCCCCCCCTTCCAACCCCGCAACCCCGCGCCCTCCTCCCAAACTTCACACTCCCCCGACAACTCCCAACTCCCCCGTTTAAGTCATTCTTCCCTCTCTCTCGTAGTAAACGAATCGCCCCCCCAACCCAACCTGCTGCCTTACTCGCGCGCACCAAATTTCCCCGCGCTGATGCGTTCGCTTCCGCCCTGCACCCGACAATCCTGCCTTTCCTCGCCCGTCAAGCTTCCACTAAAGGTGCAGGAGATCCCATGTTTTCATGCCATCAAGACTCGCAACAATGGATACAACATCGCTCGTTCCCGAACTTTCGCTAGGCCAATTCCGAACGGTCACTCGGCAAGTTGGCCGACCGAGGAATGGCACTAATCGAAAAGTGAGAAAGCAGTCGAAGGCACAAGCCAAGACGAAGGCAACTGTCGGAAGAGCAACAACCCTCGGCCCGAATCGCAACTTGCCCGACTCAGTCAACTTGAATTCAAAGGCCCGGCCAGTATCCGATGGGAAGCCAACTTACGTGAACCCTGATGAGCCCAAGCTCTCAACCAAGTCCGGCAGAGTCCGACACTTCCCAAGGCCCTCAGTCTCTGATTCCCACGGCGTGCATGTCACCGTCAAGCTTCAGGGCGGCATTCCCAACCTGCGACAAAAGCACGTGATCGAAGCGCTCGAACGTTGCTTCTGCAAAGCCAAAGAGCGCTTCGGGTTCCAATTGACCGCCTACACCGTGATGAGCAGTCACTTTCACTTCCTGGTCTACGTGCGCAGCAACGAAGCGCTTTGCCGAGGAATGTAAGGCCTCAACATCCGCTTAGCCCGCGCGATCAATCGCCTCTTCAATCGCACCGGAAAAGTCTTCATCGACCGCTTTCACGCCCGCATCGTTCGCGGCTTCAATGCGATCAAAAAAGCCCTGCTCTCCCCAGCAACTCCAACCCCTGCCGTTTAAGTCATTCTCTGAGCGTCGCAATAACCCTGCACTCCAACTCCTCGGTTACCGCACCCAGCCCCCACCAAGGCTGAATTCGATTCATCGGTGGTCGGCAGCTCGACAAACTCAAACGGCACAATCCCCACCCCCCCCTGGCGCGCTGCGTCAGACTACGGCCGCACTCGACCGAGATTGAAGGTGAACCCGACTAAGATGACTGCGTTGGGAGCCTCGCTATTGAGACCGAAGGCAACGCCCGCATCAAAGGCCAGACTCGGGTTGATAGGCCGCGTCACACCAAATGTTGCCGTGAGAGGATCGGAACTACTTGCTCTAAAGGTCTGGGCGACTTCAGCGTCGTCGACAAGGACAGCGAGTCGCGCGGATCACTGGCGATGCCTGTCTCAAGCTCCAACGTCCCAGTAGCAGTAGTGCTCGTGTCCGGTGAAATCGTTGGCCATTGCGGAGTCACACTGACTCCATCATTAGGCAACGAGGCACAACCGAAGAGACCGGCGAGAGAGAAGCACGCAAACGGATCGCGAGTTTGCGTGCATTTTAGTTGAGTCCGGAAAGGACCGAATTTCTGAAAGACATGGGGTTCCTGATGGTTTGGCGCCAAGGACGCCAACGGCTACGAAGTGAGGATGGAAGGCGCTTCGCAAGCGAGGGTGTTCCAAGCTAGCTCTTCTAGAATCTCCGACGCTTCCTCGCAAAAGCCTAAGCATCGATTTGAATAGTCAAACGGGCACTTGTCCGGCCTAGGATCGCTGGCAAACACCTATCTTTTCGGTGGAAGGCACCTAGAAACCCTTCCAAACCGGATGACCCAATCAAGCTGGGTTCAAGCCCGGTTCATGACCACTGCTACTTTTCAGAACTCTGGGCCTTGAATGGGGGCCCGGCTTCAAGAGTGTGAATTGAATCGGAGTCGACAATCGATGGCTCGACACGGTATTCCTCAAGACTCCGTATATTGCTCCACATGAGTAACCCGAAAGAGGTTGGAACGGCACAACAAGACACGCGGCTGGCCGAGCTTTGGCTTCGGATCGAAAAGGATCCGGCCTATTCCCACGCCTCGATTGTCATCCCATCGTTGAGCATGGATGCCGAAGAGTTGAAGAAGATTGCGGGCGTCGCCTTTTACGAGGAACGCTTGTTGTTTCTGCTCATGCGATTGAGAAATCCCGCGGCACGGGTGCTCTACATCACCAGCCAACCGATACCGGTAGAAGTCATCGATTACTACCTTGAGTTACTCGGAGGAGTGCCGGCGTCGCACGCGCGTGAGCGATTGAAGATGCTTTGCGTTTACGATTCTCGTCCGCTCGCACTAACGGCCAAAATCCTGGAACGCCCGAGAGTTGTGGCTCGGATGCGCCAGTGGATCGGAAATCGGAATCGCGCCTACATGACTTGCTTCAACTCCTCAGGGCTCGAAAGCACCCTGGCGGAGCAACTCGGTGTTCCTCTCAACGGAGTCGATCCGGAGCTACTCGATTTGGGAACAAAATCGGGCTCGCGCAAGATCTTCAAGCGAGCCGGTGTCGCCTGCCCCGATGGCTTCGAAGATGTTCGTTCTCGCTCGGACATCGTCGATCGCTTGCTCGATCTCGAGAGCGTCGAGCCCCGCATCAAGCGCGCGGTAGTCAAGCTGGATACGAGTTTTGCTGGAGAAGGCAACGCGTGCTTCACCTACCCAGAAGAGCGCCGCTCGCGAGCCGCGCTTGAAGATGCTTTGGATCGTATGACGTGGAACTCAGCCACCGAACACCCGCAGAATTACTTCTCCAAACTCAATGAGCGCGGAGGCATCGTGGAACGACTCATCGAAGCCACGGAGGTTCGCTCCCCCAGCGCGCAAATGCGAATCACTCCGACTGGCGAGATCCAGCACGTGTCCACCCACGAGCAGATCCTTGGCGGAGCCGCTAACCAGGCCTACATGGGCTGCCGCTTTCCGGCTGACGATTTTTACCGCGAGCGACTTCAGAGCGATGCCTACAAGATTGCCGAAGTCCTGCGGGACGAAGGCGTCGTCAGCCGTTTCGCAGTCGACTTCGTCGCGTGGCAAACCATCGATTCGAACGCCTGGCAAACGGCGGCCATCGAAATCAATCTGCGCATGGGCGGCACGACCTTTCCGTTCTTGGCTCTCGAGTTTCTGACCCACGGGAAGCTCGACTCGAACGGCCACTTCATCTCCGCTCGGGGCAATCGCAAGTTCTACGTCGCGACCGACACGTTGAAGTCACCGAGCTACGTGGGCTTACTGCCCGAGGACCTCACTGACATCATGATTGCCCAAGGTCTGAACTTCGATCCGGGACCAGAGACCGGCGTGCTCTTCCACATGATTGGAGCGTTATCCCAATACGGAAAGCTCGGTGTCATCGCGATTGGCGATTCGCTCGAACAAGCGCAGCAGCACTACGACCGTACGCGGGACGTGCTCGACCAAGAAACCAGCGGCCGAAAATTTAGTCGCCAGCCCGGCCGGGAACTCCTGCCAATGGCAACGCGCAGAATCGACTGATCGACGAAGGCATACTGTTGCAGCCCAAGCGGGCACAAGGCCAACGTTGATAAAAGCCCATCGCTAGAACCCCCGAGTTTTGGCCAGCAAATGTCGACGAGGAGCTATGAGTCGGCCGTTCGCACAGCTCTGATTCTTGACGGAAGTGCACCGAGTGGTCCGCGCCGCTCTAGCTCTCAGTTCTCAGCATGATCGAAGGAAGCGATTCTCTCGACCATGTCGACCGATGCATCGAAGAACTGCTCCCTCGCGGCGACGTAGGCTGGCTCCTCGAAGAACCTTTCGCTCGTCGCTTGATCCGGAAACGAGATCACGAACAGTCGATTGATTTCAGGGTCCGTACCACCTTTCAACGTCTTATCGATCGTGAAGTCGAATCGAAAAAAGCCACCCACAGCTTCGAGAAGCGGCGTCATGGCGGCACGGTACTTGGTATAGGTCTCGTCGTCCGACACGTGAAGTCCAACAAGGTGTTCGTAGCGCGTTGCAGTCGACATGGGAAATTAGGGCTTAGAGTAGAAGTGATGTGATGAAAGTTGAGCTGATCCCTCGACTGGTGCGGACGTTGCAATGGACCAACTACACCAGAGACCGAGGCCGCCTAGCAGGGCGAGATCTACGAAAAGGAGCGGAGCAAATAGAGGTGCCGTATGAATCGCATTTGAAAGCAGCGACTCACTAGGCCCTGCAAGTATGGCGCTAACGTGAAGCCCCGCACCGATCATTCCAACAACCACTTGGGCCAACAGTACCCACGCACAGGCCTTCAAGCATGCTCGATCGCGATACGCCCATGCCGCAACGATCAAAAATGCGAATCCAAACGAAGCTGCCAGAACGGCCAACCACTCCGACGCGTAGAAGAATCCGTTCTGCGCGTGGTCGGCCAGAGTCAGCGCAAAGTTTCCCGCGAATCCACCCGCACCGAGGAACGTTACCCACTGACCGTATCCGGGACTCGCTGGCGATTCCGTCCGACCTAAAATCAACAAGAAGCCAAGGCCTGCGTAAGACAGCGGCGCAGCGAACGGCGCGGTGTAGACCAAGTTGTGCATGGTCTGTTCGATAAAGAAGGTCCCGTGCAAATGCAGAATCAGACCCGCGATACCAATGATCACGCTCGTTGCACCCACGAACCAGCCAAGCATCTTCGCGATGCCCGCTGAAGGATTCCCCGATAGAAGTCCGGGCAGCAACAGGAATGGAGCCACCACGGAAAAGGCGAAAGGGATCCATTCGGCTTTGAAGGCGAAGTGGTTCATGGAGTGGGCGAACCAGATGTCCACTGCGAGGAAGGCAAGGTTGCCTGCGGCGAACGCCTCAACGACCCAGCGCCGTAACTCCGGGCTATTCCTTGGAAGCACGAAGTTCCTCGATCGCCTTCTTGATTTTGACTTGGTAGTGAAGCAGTTCGTAGTTGCCGTGCCACTGCACAAAATCGGCCCCGCCCATGAAGGCTCCGTGTTTCGCCGTTC
>JBLINP010000318.1:0-5163 GCA_047639415.1 Planctomycetota bacterium
CAGACGTGCCCTATCGCTAGCGCGTGAAAAGCGCGACGCTGAACTAGAAGCTGGAACTGTCGGTGCGGACCAATGAGTAAAGTTCGAACAATCAAGCGTTGGTCCTTCCGACTCTTGCTGGTGTGTGTCGTTGTCCTGGGTTTACTACGCCTCGGAATTCCGTTGGCATTGCCAACCCTGCTCGCGAACTGGGCGGAATCGCAAGACCTCGAGGCTAGCTACGACGAGTTGAATCTATCGTTGGTGACTGGCGAATTTGAACTGTGGCATTTCACGCTCAAAGATCGGGTCGATCGCAATTCGATGCATTTCGAGTTTGTCACGCTCGACTTCGATATGGTTTCGTTGCTCTCGGGGCGCCCCAGAATTGCACGAGTTGAAGTTGATGGCTTGGATTTGAATGTGGTTCTCGAGCCATCCGGGCTAGTCGAGCTGGGTCGCCTTACCAAGACCGACAATCAAGCCCTAGCGGATGCTGACCGAGTCGACTTGAGTGATTCGGGTGATTCGGTTTCGAGTGAGGATGCGGAGCAAGACCGTGAACCGTTCAATTTAATTCTGCCCTTCGAACTGGCTGCTCTCCGGTTGCAGGAAGTGCATTTGAACTTGGTCGATCGAACGATCGATCCACCGATTCATTCGCGGTTTGAGTTGGGCGTGCGTTGCTCGGACATCGGTTCGAAAACGAGGGCGACGCGAGTCGAGGTGCGCTTGTCATCCCCCGGTTTGATGGATGCGTTGCGGATTTCAGCCGAGCTGACAACTGACGCCAAAGAATTGAATTTGGCTACCAATATCGAAATGGCCGGATTGCATCCGAAGACGATTGATTATTTGCTCAATCCCCTCGGCATCATTCCGCGAGCTGACTTGATTGCCTTTCATTTGGATTCGGAAATTAGGGTGCAAACTGGAACACTTGAGAATACGGCCACGACTGTGGATTTCGGAATTGAGGGGACGAGACTTCTAATCAACGGTCAGTCTGAGTTTTCCGTGGCCGAAATCAGTGGGCAGTTGATCGACGGCCCGAGCGCTTCTGAAGGACTGCGCGTTACGAAGTCGACCGTTAGCGGAATTCGTGGAGACGTCGTCAAGCTTGAGAATGGAGCTTGGTTGGCCGCGGGCTTGGAGTTTGCTGCCGCAGGTGGGGAGAGCGTCAGCGTGACCACAGAGGAAGCGTCCACGGACGAAGCCGGTGGCGCATCCGTTTTCGTTCTAGATGAGTTCACGCTCGGTGATGTCGCGCTCGGTTTTCAAGATCGAAGCGTAGTTCCGGGAATCGAGATTGGCTTCGAATTGGAGCAACTGAAGGTCTCGAATTTCACGCTCGGCGCCAAAGCGCCGGTGGAACCTGCTCGTCTTTCTCTCAGCTTCGGCTTGCCAGGGATTATTGAGCGGGCGGAGTTAGAAGGTGACTTTGCATTGCCGAATCCCAATGGTCGAGTGGACCTTGCCGTCGGGATGCAGGGCATCAATCTCGAGAAGGTGGAGCCGTATCTCAAGGCTTCGCAGTTGCGACCCTTATTCGATATTGGAAGCTTCAATTGCCAATTGAGTGCGAGCGTGCGGTCTACGGACTCGGGCTTTGAAGACGCGCAGTTGATGCTGCGTAACTTGAACTTGGTGGGCGATGAAGAGGAGCTTTTCGCGATTGATCAGGTGAGCGTACAAGGCGTTGAAATTTCGCCTAGTCGAACGCTTATCGGCGACGTCGAACTGTCTGGAGTGCGCTTGCCGATTCGACACAACTCGATGGGGGAGTTGGAATTCTTCGGGTTGGCCATGCTCGCCGCCGCTTCGGAATCCACTCCGGAGGCTGACGGTGGAAAAGCCGTTGCTGCTGAACGCAAGTCAGCACAACCGACCGCGTCCGATGAGTCAACGGCTCTGTTCGAGTTGGGACGATTCGCGTGGTCGGACTCAAGTGTTCGTTATTCGGACGAGCGCGTTGAACCCGCCAAGTCGTTGGCTCTCAACGATCTATCGATGGAATTGGAGGGGCTGCTGTTCGGAGGTCCAGTGGACAAACCGAAAGCCAAACCAGCGACTCTCGAGGCTTCCATGACGGTCGCAGGGCTTGCCGATGAGCTATCGCTCTCTGGACAATTTGAACAACTGCCGGGGACTTTCGAGGTCGCGCTGGATGCTGCGTTGAAATTGGCGCCCGAATTCCTGAAGGAATTCAAAACGGTTGAGCCCAATGTTCGAACTGCAGTGGCTTTGCCTATCGACCTCTCTTTACAGGCTACGGTCGGACGCGTGTTTGGTAACGAGCCCATGCCGATTGACTTCGACTTGGTCCTAGGCGTCGGTGAAGTCGTCGAAGAGTTTGGAATCGATGGAAGAGCAATCTTTGCCGGAGACGACACTCGGCTCGACGCTCGCTTGCATGGCAGGGGGCTTAGCCAAGGAGAACTTGCGCAGTACCTACCCGAAGGGCTCGGCGTTACCCTCAGCGAAGGACGTTTCGATGTCTCGCTGTCTGCCGGTTTGGTGCCGCTAGACGCGCAAGCACTCGACAATGAGGCCCAAAGGGCTTGGCTCGAACTTTCCGATTTCGCTCTTACCGAGGGCGAAGAGCAGTTGGTGATTTTCGACTCGATCGCACTCAAACTTGGATTGATCGATCAAGTCGAGCAGCGCTATTCGATTGACGAATTGGCCGTACGCGGATTGGAGCTCGACTTAGTTAAGACGGCAGCCAACCGTATGGAAGTTGCGGGAGTTGCTCTAACTTCGATACCGATTGAAGAAGCCATCGAGGAAGTCATTGAGGAAGCCATCGAGGAACACCCGGTTTCGGTCAAAGAAGCGTCGGCAGGAATCGACTCTAAAGCGAAGTCAACGAGTGCTGGTGTCGCGACCAAGCGAAAGGCGGTTCCAACAGTCCTTCCTACTGTTCTGCTTGAAAGGTTAGATGTAGGCATCACGCGACTTGGATTCCTTGATGGGACGCAACCTGGTGCAGAGCGATTGGATTTTGCGCTCAACATTTCAAATGCTGCGCCGACGACCTTGCTCGATCCACAAGCCGCAGAGCTTCCTCCTATCGAGTTGCAGATTCGTGGAACGGCTAGTCCAGTCATCGAGAGCATTGCATTGAACGTGACCACGAGTCCCTACGTCAGCAATCCAGAGCTGATGATGACCCTGAACATCGACGGAATCGACGGAGAAGGGCTCACTCGCGTACTGCCCAACCTTAGGGGGACGATGGATGGTCACGAATTGAAGGGCGGTAGCCTCGAGACGAAGCTGCGTGGTTCCCTCAATTGGCGCCGCCGCGGTCCAGTCGATTTCAATCTGAACAGCGGCTTTGGTTCGGATGTCAGCTTGCAGGACCTGCGCTATCGAGCCGAGATCGATGGTGAAGTCTTGCTGGCCCTAGATTCGTTGGACGCGAATATTGCCAACATCAACCCGATCACCGGTGCTGTTCATTTCAGAACGCTAGAAATTGTCAATCCGACCCTGCACGTGAAGCAGACGGCGGAAGGCATGCACATCTTGGGTTTGATCTTGAAGCCGACTCCGGTCGAAGCTGAGGGATCGGAAATCGTCGAAACGGTAGAGCCGATGCCCGAAGTCATCGAAACCGCTGAGGTTGCGATGGTTGACCCCGGTCCTGAGTTGCGTCTCGATAAGCTCCTGATCGAAGGCATAGACGTTCGCTTTCGCGACGAGTTGGTCTCGCCACCGATGCTGATTCCTCTCAACGAACTCGATGTCGAAGTCGTTGGCTTCACCACTCGAGCTTTCGTAGAGCCGCACGCCGTTCGCTACTCACTGCATTTGAACGCTGGGGATATTCCCCTGCAGGAAAGATCCGAGCATTCCTTCCTCGGAGGGTTGGCGACCGGTGTTACCAATCTGCTGGGTGCTGACAGAGAGGGGCTCGAAATCGAACGCCGTGCTTTGTTCGATGAACTATCCGTGACAGGTCGCACGGCGTTCTTTCCCAAGCCAAGCGGCAAGACGAAGATCGAATTGAGCGCACTTGAGCTGCTCGGTTTTGAGGGTACGGCAGGAGCCGCGGGAGTCACGATCGGTGATGGCGTCCTGGATGCAAAGATCGATATCGACATGCGCGGCGAAGGCGGCGTGGATGTTAGGTCGAAGTTTACGTTCCAACACTTATCTCTGGAGGAGGCTCCGGGTGGTCCGATTTCACGTTATCTGAGGCTTCCAGCGCCTCTCGATGCGGTGTTGTTTTTGTTGAAGAACGACGATGGCGAACACGTGATCCCGTTGAACTTCGAGCTGAGTACTGATGGAGGCCTCTCTGCCAGTGAAATTACAGCGGTCGCGGTGAGTACTTTGGTGCGACTCATCACGGACGCTATTGCGAGTTCGCCACTGCGAATCGTTGGGTCGGTTACCGATGTGATCGGCCTTACCGACCTAATGGGGTTTGGCGGAGAGGATGACTTGTCCGAAGACAGCGTAAGTCTGCTCTTTGCGGCCGCGGATCCTGCGTTGCAACCTGGCTCCGCTAAAGTCCTGGAGTCGTTGATCGAGCAACTCGACGACGACGATGAACTCTCCGTTGTGCTCCAGCACGTGCTGGGCGAAGCCGATTTAAGGCGCGCTCAGATCCTCGCGAATCCGAATCCAGAGGATTGTCTCAATCTGGCGCGCAGGTTGCGTCAGAAGAAATTGGAATTGACTGCGACACGCGATGGCCTCGCGGCCGAGGCTCGCGCACATTACGCGGTCGGACGAACGGACGAGGCGGCGGCAGTCAGTCGTCAATTACGCGCAATTGATAGTGAGGTCGGGCAAACGGAGAACTCACTCGATCAACTCTACGAATTCTTACGCCCTGGTTCGGAACGTCGTGAGGACAAACGCACTCGCATCGCTTGTTTGGAAATTTCACGTCGTCGATTGGAGCGAGTGCGCGATGTTCTAATGGCAGCGGGAATTCCGGAAGATCGGATCGATCTTCGCCGTGCTCGATTCGAGCTAAGCGAAGGCGTAGAACTCGGTTCGGTGCACCTAGCTCCACGCCGCTAAGAGCCGTTGAAGCGCGTGGACCTCGGGAGGTCCGCGCGGAATCCGCAGCTTATTCGAAAGTCATCGACTCGCGGTTGGTGAGCCAGGTCTCACTCGTTCCGCTGACCAAGGCTTGCCAGTAAATAGTGGCGCCGATTAGAGCAC
>JBLINP010000319.1:0-5124 GCA_047639415.1 Planctomycetota bacterium
CTCGACGACCTTACAAGGTCGTCTGCGGGGGCAAGTATCTGCAAAGTGCCAGCAGGAACCAATTCGAGGCGTTTTGCCTCGCGGTTCATGAATAATCCGGGCTAGCTCAAACTTGAACGGCTAGTTCATGCGCGCCGCTTGAAGCGGATCCATACGCGATGCGCGCCATGCAGGAATGGCCGCGAAGAGCAAAGTCAGAAACAGCGTCCCGAGCAGAATCACGGTCACCGCTAACGGTTCGACCTGGCTGGGAATCGTATCGAAGCCGTACAGCGTGCGATCGAGAATTTCAACGCCGATGGTGTCCGAGAGCCAGCGCTCAATCGCATCGATTTTGATCGCGGCCAAGCTTCCAACCGTCGCACCGAGCGTCGCGCCGAGAACGACATCCCAAGTCGCGATCATGAGGAAGAGCGAGATGACGTTGTTTGGAGTGGCGCCCAGAGCGGACAGGATGCCGATGTCACGTCGCTTTTCGGCAATCATCATCGAGAGGATTGCGAACACCGTGAAACCCGCAACCATCAAGACGAGACTTAACATCACGGCCATCAGCGTGCGTTGATTTTCGATCGCGGGCAGAACTCCCGCCAAGAGGCTCTCCCAAGTGCGCACTTCGGGCGTGCGCAAGTAACCGTGCAGAAGTCCGCGCTGCTCGAGTTCGCCGCGCATCTCCTGAGACAGCGCTTCGCCATCCTCTTCGTAATCATGCAGATTCACGACGACCTGGCTATACGCTCGATCGCCGCCGACGAACGCACCCAAGGTGCGACGGTCGACATAGATGTGCGTCATGTCCGACTGGTTTTCACCGGAACGAAAGCTTCCGTTTACGGTAAAGCGCTGACGACGGTGTTCGACACGTCCCGTGTCAGGATCGGGTCGAGCAGTCAAAACATCGATGACTTCGCCCGTGGCAAGGCCGAGCGAACTAAAGAGCTGTTCACCGACGACCACACCCGGCGGACCATCGACGACTGTGCGGAACGGATCCCAAGGCTCATGCACAGGCGTGCCGTGAATCGACTGCCGCGTGAGCGCTTGAAAAAGTTCGCTGGTGTCAAACTCGTCCTGCAGCTCGGCTTGGAACGCGACTCCCAAGCACGCCGCGCGAACCGCTATGGCGGCCAGTTGAATTCGGTCGGCGGTGAGCACGTCGATGCCCACCAACTGCACGCCCGCCAAAGTCACCTTGGCCGTGCGCGCCAAAATGCCGCCACCAAACTCGGCTTGCGTTCCGCCGGGCGCATAGCCGGGACGTTCGAGCATGCCGTAGTAGGTCAAGCGCGCTGTGCAGGCTTGCACCCGCTGGTCCTCTCGCAAAACGCTCAGCATCTCCGGTAAATCGTCCCGCACCGTCGAACCGTCTGAGCGAGTTATGAAGATCGGGGTAACGACGACATCCGCCATACTTCCACGTAGGAAGTTTCGGTGCTCCGCAATGAAGCCGGTCATGATCGACAAGATCATCACCAGAGCGCCAACCGCCAGGAATAGCCCGACGATGGCGATCAGGTTCGTGCGGCGCGAAATCAAATAGCGCCAGCTGAGGAAGTATCGGAACATGTTTTGTATCGGTGACTTGGCGTCGCCAAGCGGGGCGGGAACGATAGGTGTTCGATGGGGCGCGGAGCAAGGTCTATCCCGTGCCTGCCTGGTCAGGGCGGGAATTAGCCGAGGATCACGACATTCTGCGTGTGATTGATGACTTGACTAGCCCGGATTATTCATGAACCGCGAGGCAAAACGCCTCGAATTGGTTCCTGCTGGCACTTTGCGGATACTTGCCCCCGCAGACGACCTTGTAAGGTCGTTGAGGACGCCAGTATCTGCAAAGTGCCAGCAGGAACCAATAGACCGGCAGTGCCGGTCGTTCGTGGTGTTTGGTCCGCGTGTTCATGAATAATTCGGGCTTGAACGGGGATGAATCGCGGAATCCCGTTTGTCCGGACAAAGTCCAAGCCATTCCGGGCGGCAAGCAGGCTCGCGTTCATCGTCTGGCTTGCATCTAAGCCGCATTCTAGGCGGTTAGTCGTTCGCTGGATCGATTTGATGGCGGCTCACCAGTGCGCTCTCGGGCCGCCTTGAACGCGCCAAAAACTCCGAACGCGGGTGGTTGCGGGCGATAATGGCGCGCCCGACAGGACTCGAACCTGTGACCGCCGGATTAGAAATCCGGTGCTCTATCCAGCTGAGCTACGGGCGCGTTGGTCGGGGAGATCGGACTTGAACCGACGGCTCTCGACTCCCAAAGCCGAGTCTCTACCAACTGAGTTACTCCCCGATTCCGAAGGAGCTTACAGGTGCTGGGGGCGAAGCGGAAGTTCGAGGTGGCATCCTGGGCGAGTCGCGTTCAGAATCTCCGCCTCGAAGCTTGGGCGATAGGCGCCCTTGAGCTTTGACGACCCACATGAAGGTATTGATCGTTGGTAGTGGCGGGCGCGAACACGCGCTGGCTTGGAAAATCGCTTCTTCTCCGATGGTGGAGGAGGTCCTTTGTGCACCCGGGAATGGTGGCACGGCGCTCGTGGCTCGGAATGTGGCGGTGAAAGCCACCGACATTCCTGGCATCGTGCTGCTGGCCAAGAGCGAAGGGGTTGGGCTGGTCGTCGTGGGACCGGAAGATCCGCTCTGTGATGGGCTGGTCGACAAATTGGAAAAGGCCGGCATTTTGGCCTTCGGTCCAGGTGCTTCTGGAGCGCGACTCGAGGGCTCGAAGTTATTCGCGAAAGAGCTGCTCGATCGTCATCGCATTCCGACTGCCGCGTGGAGACGTTTCGATCGAGTCAGTGCGGCGAAGAACTACTTAGAAAATTGCACGACTTGGCCACAGGTTGTCAAAGCGGATGGCTTAGCCGCTGGCAAGGGCGTCTTCGTTTGTGCAGATGCGAACGACGCTTGCGAGAAAGTCGACTTGATGCTGGAGGAGGGTGCGTTTGGTGATGCCGGACGCACGCTTGTCATCGAGGAGTTTATGATTGGTGAAGAGGTCAGCGTGCACGCAGTCACCGATGGCCAGACGCTTTTGATTCTTGAATCGGTCATCGATCACAAGCAGGTGGGCGAGGGCGATAAGGGTCCGAATACCGGAGGCATGGGCGTACTTTCGCCCGCTCCCGGTCTGTCTTCGCGAGTGATGCAGCAAGTCGAGCAACACGTCTTGTTGCCGACCTTGCATGCGCTTCGTACCGACGACATTCCGTTCCGCGGTGTGCTGTTCGTCGGATTGATGATCACCGAAGCCGGGCCGCGCGTACTCGAGTACAACTGTCGTTTCGGCGACCCCGAAACACAGGCGATCATGCGCCGTATGAAGAGCGATTTGATGCCGTACTTGCTCGCCACCGCGAATGGCAAGTTGGAGGATATGGAGGCTCCCGAGTGGCATGACGATGTTTGCATCGGGGTCGTAGCCGCGAGTGAGGGTTATCCGGGTCCTTACGAAAAGGGCCACCGAGTCAGCGGATTGACCGACGCGGAGAGCGTCGATGGCGTTGTGACTTTTCACGCTGGAACTCGCGTCGACGGTTCGCAAACTCGAACCGATGGCGGGCGGGTGTTGTGCGTTACGGCAATGGGTAAGGATAAGGCTGCGGCAAGACGCCAAGCCTACGACGCTTACGACCGCATCAATTGGCAGGGCAAGTTTTGCCGACGCGATATCGGCGAACGTCACGCGGGGGGCAACAAGCTCCCGACCGGTGCAAGTCACTAAGCTCCTTTGCCTGGTAGCTTGAAGGTTGAGTTGATCGCTCCCACGTTGGCGGTCATCATTCCCGTCTTGAATGAGGCAGCCCATCTGCCTGCTTTGCTATCCAGCCTGGCTGATGACGCCGACGAAATCATCGTGGTCGATGGTAGCAGCGTTGATCAAACTCCCGCGGTGGCTCGATCCTTCGGCTGCCGCGTTGCGTTGACCGAGCCCGGGCGTGGACGACAACTGGCTGCCGGGGCCCGACTCGCATCCTCCGACCTCTTGCTGTTCCTGCACGCGGATTGCGTGCCCCAGCCAGGCGCGTTGAATGCGATTCGATCGGCCTTCGATGATCCGGCCTTCATCGCTGGTGGAATGGTCCAACACATCGACAGCCAGAAGCGTGTCTATAGGTGGATCGAACGCGCTGCTAATGTTCGCGTGAAGCGGCGTGGCATGATTTACGGCGACTCAGGACTGGTGGTGAGGCGCTCGGCCTACACGGCCGCAGGCGGATTCGCAGAATTGCCCATATTTGAAGACGTTGAGTTTTGTCGTCGTCTGACCGGGTTGGGGCGCGTCGGGCTGATCGACGGGGCGGGCCTGCGAATCTCGGCGCGGCGCTGGGAGCGCGAAGGGCTGGTGGCCTGCACAGCGCGAAATTGGCTCCTTACGGGAGCATTCTTATTTGGACTGGAGCCGCACCGCTTGGCACGGCACTATAAAGCAGAGCAATCGAGTGTCTTGTTTCACGGGAAGCAGTCGGCACGACATTAGCGCGAACTATCCGTCTGTAATCCAGCAAAGTTACATGAAGCACGAAGCCATCCGTGACGCCTTTGAACAGTACATGCGCGAGCAGTCATTACGTATGACTCCTCAGCGTTGGCGCATCTTCGATAAAGTGTTCGCGACTCACGATCACTTTTCAGCGGAGACTCTCTACGCGTGGCTGCGCGAAGAAGATGTGTCGGCCGTGTCGCGCGCAACGGTTTATCGCACGCTCACGATGTTGGTTGAAGGTGGCTTTCTCGAAACCTTCGACGGCGGATCGGGCGAACTGCTTTACGAGCACGTCATGGGGCATCGTCATCACGATCATCTCATGTGCATGGATTGCGGTCGTATTGAAGAATTCTTCGACGAGCGCATTGAGCAGCGGCAGGAAGAGATTGCGAAGAAGTTCGGTTTCGAACTGCGAGAGCACGAACACAACCTCCGCGGTTGGTGTCGGGCCTGCGCGCTCAAGCGAAAGCGCGCAGAAGCGAAGGCGAACGCGGATAAGCTTGCCAGCGAATCAACGAGCGAGACCGCCGCTTCCTAGCTGATTCCCCGGCGATCTAGCCCGGATTATTCATGAACCGCGAGGCAAAACGCCTCGAATTGGTTCCTGCTGGCACTTTGCAGATACTTGCCCCCGCAGACGACCT
>JBLINP010000320.1:0-5117 GCA_047639415.1 Planctomycetota bacterium
CTAGGGGGAGCGAGCCATTTGGCTCGCTCCCCCTAGTCTTGCCCCGGTGGATTTTGTCCTGGCTCCGTATCGCCGCTTGGCTCCGTATCGCCGTTAGATCGTCACGCCAAGTGGTGGGGTGCGACCCTGGCACGACCGGCGTCTCCGCGGTGAAGTCGAGACTTCCCAACGCGACCTTACTCACCGAACGAACCGACCAACGCAGCTGGGGTGAGTGGCTAGTTACCGGAGACATCGATGCGGTGATCATCGACGCGAGCCATGCGGAAACGTTCATGAAGAACGCCGGCACACGATTTCACGTAATCGAGGAACCGCTCGCGAAAGAGCGTTTTGGAATCGCGATGCAACCAGGCGCCAAAGAACTTCACGACGCGATCAATGCGGCTATTCAGCGGAAGCCTTGAGCTGAAGCGCACACACCTGTCGGACAAGTGCGACAGGGTGTGTGACTCTGGCGTTCAATTCGCTCAGTAACCGATCACGACTTCGAGCGCTTGACTGTGACTCAATCCGCCATTGCTTCCCTGCGGATCGAACACTGCCACTGGAAGATAAACTGCCTGCCAGCGAGGCCTGGTAGATTGGGAATCTCGAAGTTGATGGGAACGACGCCTAATGCATTGGTGCCCGCTATTCGGACTCCCAAGGAATCCCAACCGTAATTCGTGCAACCATTGCCGAGATCAATCGGCGGATCGGGGAAGGCGAATCCTAGTACTCACAATTATTGCCCGTCCGCCATTAAACCAATGTCCCAAAAGACTGGGTGACAGGACTCTAAATCGTCTAACTGTTCAGAACCGACATGACCTGCTCGCGAACCGATGGACACTCGATTCGCGGAATTGGGACTGAACGCCCTTAAGGGCGTTTCGTGGCTGAACTACTGCTCGACCGGACAGACCGAATGCAGGGCTTCTTGCAGTTCGCGTATCGAAAACGGCTTAGCGAGGAAACTGCATTCGGCTCGCCTGACCGCGTGATCGAGGAAGCCTGACATGTAGATCAAAGGTAGTCCCGGGGACAAGCGCTCAATCTCTTTGCCAAGTTCAGTACCATCCATTCTCGGCATCATGATGTCGGTCAACACCAAGTCGAATGAATCGGGGCTTGCTTTCCATACCTCGAGCGCTTCGATTCCGTCTTCGGCTTCTCGCACTCGGTTGCCCATGCCTTTTAGAAGCGAACTGACGGTGCTGCGAACCTCGGCCTGATCGTCGACGAGCAGTACGTTCAAGCCGGTTGATAACTCAAGCGCTCGAACGACTGGCGGTTGGGCGGGTGTGAGAACATCCCGTATCGCCGGAAGGAAGATGCGCATCTCCGTTCCTCTTCCCTCAACGCTACGCACTTCCATGAGTCCACCACTCTGGCTAACGATTCCGTGTACGGTCGAGAGTCCGAGCCCGGTTCCACCGGTGTTTTCCTTGGTAGTGAAGAATGGTTCGAAGAGCCGGTCTCGGACCTCGAGAGACATTCCCTTGCCTTCGTCCGTTACAGATAAGAGCAGCCAGTCTGGCTGTTCACTTGAAGGCTGAGCTAAGTTCTCAACTTCCTCGCGAGTCGCCTGTCGCACCGTGATTTTGACGGTGCCACCCCGAGGCATCGCTTCACGCGCGTTGAGGCAAAGGTTGAGGACGGCGCGATCAATTTCATTGCGATCGGCCCGCACGTAACCTGCGTTCGGATCCAAATCGAATTCGATTTTAACCTGCTTGCCGAGTATGTCATCCAGCGGCTTGACTACTTTCGCGACAGCCGGTCCGAGCGCAATCACTTCGGGTTGCAATAGTTGTTGCCGTCCGAAAGCCAACAACTTTCGTACGAGTGCTGCACCCCTTAGTCCTGCGTTTCGAATCTCGCCCAGTCGTTCTGGAAATTGATTCGCCGGTGCGGTTTCGATGTCAAGGAGGTCAACGTGACCGAGAATTGTCGTTAAGAGGTTGTTGAAGTCATGCGCTAAGCCGCCAGCCAGTTGCCCGATTGCGCGTAAGTTTTGTGTCTGTCGGAGCTTCTCTTCAAGCGCGTGTTTTACGGTTACATCGGTGATGGTGACGAGAGCGAGTTCGTCGTCTCCGAAGGGGAATCGTGCGACTCGAAGCTCCAGATCAAGCTTCTTCACGCTCGGGTTGGTACGGACGAGGTTGAAGATCGTCTCTCCACTCGACGACTCGAGAGCTCCAATGAGTTGAAGCGCATCAACCTCTAGATCGATACGCGTTAGGCAGGTACTCAGCAAACGACCTGATAAATCGGCCGCGCCTTGGTCGAGCAGTGTTCGAGCCGAGGCGTTTGCCTGCTGAATCAATCCACTTTCAGGCCGGACGAGGATTTGCCCCGACGGGTTGAGCGCGAATAGCCTCTCGAACCGCAGCTCTGTCTCGCGCAGAATCGAAGTTTGCTCTGCGAGTTCTGTACGCAAGCGACGCGCTTGTCGACCGCGGAAGTAAAGCACCGTTACACCGGCTACGAGCACCACGCCCAATGCGATGCTCAGTAAACGAAACCACCAAGTACTCGACAATTGGGGCCGCACCTCAATTGGTGGCAGCGCTTTTGTTTCACTCCAAGGCCCGCCGGTGTTTCTCGTCTGCAGTTCGATTTGAAACTTTCCGGAGGGCAAGCTCGAAAAATGCAGATGTGCGTTGCTTGCGCGTTCCGGAATCGACCAGTTTGCGTTGGGACCTTGTACTCTGAACCGAAACTGAGGTGCTCCCGAGCTAATGAAGCAATCGATCTCAAGTTCGACGCTCAGGGCATCGCCCTCTTGCAACTCTGTCGCGGAGGAAAGGGAGAGCAGCTCCCCTCGTGACGAAGCGCTGAAGGAGCGCAGCATCGCGGGCGGGTGATTGACTTCGCGTTCTGGATCGAAACAGGACAGCCCACCGTTCATTCCAAACCACATTCGTCCTCGAGAACAGCGTCGCGATTGACTTCTTGACCCGCGAGTCCGTCGGAAGAAGTGAAGCGGCGCATGCGCTCGCCGTTCCAACGGTAGATTCCCCGGTCGGTACCGAACCACAGCCAACCGCGCGAATCCTCAGTGATGGTGTAAACGGCCGCTTCGAGATTCAGATGACTGGGAGGCGAATGTAGTTGGTTGTCGCGCAGAACGCGAAGCCCTGCACCGGTTCCAACTAGCGGAGGGGCGTTCTCTGGAATCGTGAGGCAGTAGACATTGTCGTAACGCTGGTCTGTCGCTGTGATGCTCGACCAGTTGCCGTTTTTCAGATGCAGAACACCTTTCATTGACGTGCACAGAAAGAGTTCTGCGTTCGAGCCCCCAACAACCCTGCGAATGTACGACATCGGAAAGGGCAAAGGCTGATCAACGAAGCCAGAATCCGTGTTGTACGAGAGGTTCTTGTAGCCGCCCCTCCAAAGCTTTCCATCAGTGTCATGCGCGAAGCTCGACACCGACCAAGACTCTGAGTCACTGCTCGTGTTGCCCTCAAAGTTCGGTCGCTTGTGCCATTCAATCTGTCGTTCTCGATCGACGTGTGCGGTTCCAAACCTGCCTGCGGCAATCCAGAAGCCACCATCGCCATCCGGTTCAAGATCGAGAACTCGACCGACATAGTCAGCTTCGGGCTTGAGCCGCTGGGCCGTCATTCTCTCAGGGCTGAAGCTATCGATAAAGGTCAATCCAGCATCGTGGCCTGCAACCATTCTTCCGCCGGGTAGGGCAAGGAGCGTCGAAACCTCGTCGACGTAGAGACCGTCTTCTTGGCCGTACGATTCGATGGCACGCGGCGGAATCCTGTGAACTCCGTAGTCCGTTGCCAACCAAATATTGTGATGGTTATCTCGAACGATATTCCGAGTGCCTTCAGGTGAGGAACTAGCCGAATCCTTCAACGATCTGAGTTTCCCGTCGCTCCACAGGTAACTCGCCTGTGAGTTGCCGAGATAGAGACCGTCGAAACCGTCGAATTGCATTGAGATTCGCTCTTCGAGGCGCAGATCGAACAAGGTCGAGTCCTTCAGGACTCGTTCGTATCGAGCTTGGGTAAACATCCCCAAGCCTTCCGTATCCAGTACCCAAGTTCGCGTTGGGCCGGTCCGATTCAATTCGCGGTGAACGGAGAGAATGCTGTCGGTTGGTGAATTGGGGACTATCCGAAAATTTCCCGCCGCATCGAGCTCTTCAATGCCGCGATCGGTTGCAAGCAGTAATCCGTTCGGTAACGACTGAAGGCTATGAACTCCGCTGGCGATAACCGTCCACTCATCGTCGAGTAGACGCAAAAGAGTGCCTTTTGAGAGCAACGCGTGCAGGCATTCTCGATCTTCGAACGGCGCAAACTCGAACTCAGTGATTCTAGATAAATGTTCGTTAGCGACGGACGGCATGACGGTCGTCCAAGTTTGATTTTCAAACTTAGCCAAGCCGAACTGAAGCCAGGGGGTTGTGACCCAAAGCGCGCCAGCTTGATTGAACTCGATGTGAAAGGGGACGAAGGCCAAGGGACAGCCTTCGCTCTTGCTTTTAGCGTCTACGGGAACACCGTCGAACTCGGTTACCCCGATTCGAGTCGCCAACCAAACTCGACCATCCGGTGCAAAGTCCACGTCGAGCACAACAGAATTCAAAGCCCCATCAAGCTCGTCGTAACCGAAGGAGCGGAAAGATTGAGCAAAGGCGCTAGGTGCAAGCAAGCAACCTAGGACTACAAGGAGCAAGCGTTGAATGGATTTGGTCCTCATTATTAATTGGGCATATTGCCCCCACGCGCAAGGATAAGAAGTGCCTCCAATAAAAGCGCGGCTTCGATCGAAAGGCCGTCTACGTGCGGCAGCATTCGTCGTTTATCGACGCAAGCTGCTGAACGACTAAGTTTTGATCACGGGTGGTTTGAACAGTTCCCGATTCTGCGGTTGTTGCCTTTCACCGATCGTTTCGAAGACCTGCAAACCGGCTTATAATAACGACGCGAATGGAATTACCCATGCGCGTTCTTTGTCGATGCGTTCCGGAATCAGAATCAGATCACAGGATCACGAAGCGACTGAATTTTGAAGGTCTTATACGGAGTCAGACACCTCAGCAGCCCTCAGCCCTCACTTTTGCGAGATACGGTGTCAGACACCTCTTCAGACCTCAGCCCTCACTT
>JBLINP010000321.1:0-5095 GCA_047639415.1 Planctomycetota bacterium
CCGCAGACGACCTTGTAAGGTCGTCGAGGACGCCAGTATCTGCAAAGTGCCAGCAGGAACCAATAGACCGGCAGTGCCGGTCGTTCGTGGTGTTTGGTCCGCGTGTTCATGAATTATTCGGGCTAGATACCCGAGTTACATAGACTCGACGTGGCTCGCCATGGACGCGTAGCCCCGCAATTTAACGCTCTCATTTGATCAGAATGAGTCGCATCGTGGGGAGATCATCCCCGAAGCTAAGCTAGCCACACTCAAATTCGCGCTGGGCGCCTTTAAATCGTCCCCATCCAAAACACGTGTCCCATTGGAATCGCTTCCGTAAAGCAATTTGTAAGAGAGGTAATGAGCGAGTTGTTCGGGTTTGTGTCATGAACCGTCATCACCCGACTTTCTCGAACACTGACGGCTGTTCGCCCGATCAGCCAGCCAAGTTCATTCGCCTTCGAACAACAACAATGCTTTGTTCGCTGAGAAGCCTTGCTGCGGATCGAGAACAATGATTCGGCGGCCCTTAGTCTTGCGGATTTTCTTTAGCGGCGTACCCGAGTCATCCACGTCGATCAAACTCGCTTGCAAATACGTTGGTGAATACTTTGTGAAGAACTTTGAGTCGGCGTAGCGATCGTGCCCAGCCGCTAACCGTCGTCCGTGCCACGGTAGAGCGGCCACTTCGCGGTTCACTAATCCGAATTGGTCGTAGAGGAACAAATCCGAGTAATAACCGGTTGCGCCAACAGTCCCCAAGACGAGCGAAGCATCTGGCTTTGCGATTAACTTCAATGCGCGCCCCATCTCCGCTAACTCGTTCGAACGCTTGCGCTCGCCGTCCAGCAACTCGATCTCGGATAGATACTCTTTGAAATTCCAGTTGTAGTGAATGGCAGATCGCCACGCTGCTGGAGCGAGGTAAGTATCGAAACTCGGTAACGCTGAGAGCACTACGAACGCGATCGATAGCGCGAAGGTCAACGCACGTGCACGCCGAATATAGCCCTCGACAACCACCGCAAAAAGAATGGCGACGAAGGGCAGCCCCGGGAGTAAGAAGCGCCCCATCGGAAGGAAGTCGCCTCCGACAGCGATTGAGTAGCCAAGGGTTGCAAGAACGAAGAGCAAACACTGGCGGACTAGAAGTCCTAGGGACAAGTGCTTTGCCCCACGGGCTGCTAAGCGCGAGCGAGACCGGAACGCTGCAAACATCGACGCTAAGCAAATCAGAGTGATCGTCGGAAAGTTGACCAGGTAGGAAAGTGCGTACTTACCTCCGCGCTCCATGGTCATCGACGAAAAGGAGGCTTTGGCGCGCGCGGTATTCGGCACCCAGTCGCCGTGATAGCTATAGCGCCACGCGGTATGGAGGCAGAACCCGACCAGGCAAACGCCACCTGCAATCAAGACTGCGCGACCGAGGTTGCTCGCCTCGGTTCTTTTGGGATTCGACTTCTGTCGTAACCAGCCACAAAGCACGGAGAGCACAACCACCCAAATGATTCCGTCGGGCCGCAGAAATACGGCGGCCAAACCCGCGATTGATGCAGCACCGATTGATGCGCGTTCTTCGTCGCCGGCCAATCGCTCGAAGAAAACAAAGATCGCGAGGGCGAAGGCCATCGTCTCCAATCCGCCGGTCGAATAAACCGCCATCGCCGGTAGTGCGGCGAAGAACAGAGCGGTGGCGAAGATCGTTGCCGTACTCGGTTGAAGCCGGCTCGTCACGAACCGCAGTACGAATCCGAGTAGTGCGACTCCGCAGGCCAAATTGCTCCACAGGGCCCACGTCGGAGTATCGAATCCGAAGTACTCGGGGATCGAGCACCACAGGACCCACAACAAATTTGAATAGCCTTCGACGGGTGGTTCGACCCCCAAGTTGAAGCGCAATCCCTCTCCCAGAGCGAACAGCTTGCTGTACCGAAAGGAGATGAAGGCATCGTCAAAGACCAACTCCAATCGCCAAGCCATGGCGGCCATGAGCGCGGCTCCCATCGCGAAGGCGAGCCGAAGGGCGTTGCCGCGATTCGAAGAGCTATCCATTGCGTCGCTCGGTTCCATCTGTGCGAAGAATACCAGCCCAAGCGCCGCGGATCCTGAATGATCAGGAGACCGCTCGAAAAACTCACCTGCTCGCTGCCCTCTCTACATCTCCCGATCCGCTAGCCCGGATTATTCATGAACCGCGAGGCAAAACGCCTCGAATTGGTTCCTGCTGGCACTTTGCAGATACTTGCCCCCGCAGACGACCTTGTCGCCAGTATCTGCAAAGTGCCAGCAGGAACCAATAGACCGGCTGTGCCGGTCGTTCGTGGTGTTTGGTCCGCGTGTTCATGAATAATTCGGGCTAGGATGCCCCGATGGCGGCTGAATTGAATCGCGGAACCAACCGAGGCGCTCCGATCCTCTTCGGCGGCGTGCTTGTGATCGCAATCGCCCTCTTGATCCGGTCGATCTGGATCTCACTTTCGTGGCCGATGGAAATCGACACGCCGCTGCTGCACTACATGGCCTTCGCCGTCGATTCCGGCGTCGTTCCCTATCGCGATCTCTTTGTCACGAGCTTCCCCGGAGCGATCCTCTTTCACATTGGGATTATTCGGATGGTCGGAACCGGCGAGCAAGCTTTCATGCTCGTGAACTTGGTTTGGTTGCTTGCCGTCATTTTCGCGACCTGGAAATGCTTAGCACCACTCGGCCATCGAGTCGCTCTAGCCGGTGGAATTCTCTTCGGCTTGGTTTACCTGCACGGTGGTCCCTACATCGCGCTTCAACGGGACGCGGTTTTGATTCTGCCCATCGCTTGCGCCACCTGGCTTGGATTAGCGGAGCGCGGCAGCACGCGCTGGCGAGCATTGTCGATGGGCCTCCTGTTTGGCCTTGCTGCCACGATTAAACCGCATGCGGCAATCGGACTGCCCTTCATTCTTTGGCTCGGGAATTACCGCAACCGGGATGGTGAAGAGCGAGGTGCCGCGGCTTTCGTTCGGCGCACGGCCTTCGCATCGGTCGGCTTCGCGCTTCCGCTAGTTGCCGTTTACGGTTGGCTTGTCTCGACTGGCGGTTCGGACGCTTTCTTCGAGATGGTCGCGACTTACCTGCCCCTGCACCTCGAACTTTCAGGGCATCACGAGGAACTTGTCGGAGCGGCACGTTGGCTGCACTTGTTCAAACGAACTATCGACTTTGGACCTGAATCGGCTTGGCTGATAGCCGCTGTTCCCGGCTGGCTAATCGTAGTCAGCACTCAAGAGGTTTCCGAATCTGCTAAACGCACGCTACGTCTGTTCGGCACATTGGCGATCGTTTACGCGCTCTATCCGGCACTGGCGGGACAATTTTGGAACTACCACTGGCTACCGTTCGAGTACTTCGCCGCACAATTAGCCGCCTTTTGCCTGCTCGATCCGCAGCGCCTGCGCGGAAATGCTCTGCTCCGATTCACTCCCGTGCTGCTACTCATTGCAGCACTCCATTTTTCGGATGCAGCCTTCCCTCCGCCAGCGACCGAAGCACCTACAGCCGCTCAACTCAGCTCTAAGAAGCGATTGAGTAAGCGCGTCGGCTATCATCATCGCGTCTTTGAAATTGGAAGTTTCCTTGAGAGCGAGCTCGAACCGAACGATCGAGTTCAACCGCTCGATTGGGTCGGCGGCGGGGTCCACGCGATGCTCGTAGCGCAAGCTCAAATCGCAACGCCCTTCGTCAGCGACTACCACTTCTATCACCACGTTGATCACCCCTATGTGCGTGGATTGCGCGAACGATTCCTCACCGAACTCAAAGCCGAACCACCGCGCTTCATCGTCGAAATACTCGACATTCCGCGGCCGAAAGATGGCGACTTCAAGCCACTCATGCGCTGGATCAAACGCAACTACGTGAGTGCCAAAGAGGGCAGGAGCTGGGTGGTTTGGGAGCACGAGCTATCCGATCGTTAGTCGAATTTAAACGACGAAGACCGCCCGAGTGCTAATCGATCAGTTGGCTTCGCAGAACGCTTTAATCGCTTCCATGTCCTTCGCCATCGCCCTGCGAACCATGGGCATAACTAGCGGATTGAGCACTTTGGCGAGAAATCTGTAAGCGCGTACCCACGCCCGACTTCTGCTCGCTTAGAAATTCAACGTTCACGATCTCAGGCACGATCGTTTGAAAGCCTTCCACGTCGGCAATCACCGCAAAGATTTTCTCGATGGGTGCCTTGATCGTTAGCGAGAGTTCCGTTGGCTTCAATGCAATTACCCTAAGGCACTCATTCGTTCAAACTCACATCGCGAGCGTAAGGCGCAATCTTCGATTGCGAGACCGCTAAACCAGTTCCCCGTAATCGCTAAGGGCTCGCCTTTGAGCTGATCATCAATAGCTCGCACAATTTCTGAATGCCCCAGCGTTGGCGATGGGAGCACGACGCGGCGTTCGCACAAGGACTCCATTTGCGCAATCGGAACGCCCGTGACTTGCTGCGCGCGGGCGAGGCGCTCGGCTTTGGTTTGCCCGGCGCGAAAGTGAAGCGTGAACGCGCGGCGCGTGTCGTCGTGAATCACGTCGCGTGTGACTGCCGAGAAGAAACTGTCGCAAAGCGGGATAAAGAAGGTCGCGTAGGGCAGTTTTGTGTTTTCGGCGAGAGTCGCGAAACCGAGGCTGTCGACCTCGACTTGCTTTACGCGAGCGGCTTGTGCGGCGACCTCGGGAAAGGAGTCGGAGAGCAATTCAGCGACGACTTGAGGAGCAAGTGCCAGCGCCAATCGTTCTGCTTCAATGCTTGTGCCGTCACTGAACTCCACTCCAAAACCCTGACTCGTTCGTTCGACTTTCACCGCGGCGCAATCCGTTCGCACGTCGATATTCGGATGCGCAACAAGCCCCTCTACGACGCTATTCAATCCTCGCTCGACCGAAAAACTGCGCGGCCTGTCTTCACGACGCTCGCGCTTCTTGAAGAGCATGTCGGACGGAAACTCGTCCGCAGATTGCGATGGAACCGCGGAGAGCATCGGCCCGAGCACTCGCTCGTAATTTCGGTTCCCAACTAGTCGCGAATAATAATCGCGCACCGACAGCCCCTTCGGCTTGGCCGCAATCCAACGCGGAACGGCGCGCA
>JBLINP010000322.1:0-5078 GCA_047639415.1 Planctomycetota bacterium
CGACGACCTTACAAGGTCGTCTGCGGGGGCAATTATCTGCAAAGTGCCAGCAGGAACCAATTCGAGGCGTTTTGCCTCGCGGTTCATGAATAATCCGGGCTAGGCGGTCCGCCGCGCATTACCAGCAAAACTCCCACGACGATAATGCCCGTGCCGATCCACACTCCTGCGCTCGGCATCTCGTTCAGAACCAACCACGCGATCCCTGCACCGGCCACTGGTTGAACGAAAACGAAGGGCGCGATGGTTCGCGATGCGAGTTGCGATGCGGAGAAGTTCCAGAGGTAGGTTCCAAGCCACGAAACGAGCACTCCCAACACCACCGTCCAGAAAATCGCCGGCCACAAGTGCGGCCCCGCATGCCATTCCGGGATTTCGAACAACATGCTTGGCACTAAAAGCACCATGGCATACATCATCGAAATCAACGTGATTTCCGTGACGCCTTTGGTGCGTGAGAGCAGGCGAGACACGGGCGTATAACAGCCCCACATCACGCCGTGCAGAATCAGAATCAGGTTGCCTGAAAGATGTTCTTCCGCCATCAATCCGTCGATTGGAGCATCTTTTAGAACGATGACGAGTGCGCCAATCAATCCAATCACGACGCCGACCATTTGAATCCAGGTAGCACGCTCTCGAAGCAGCCACCAGGACATGAGCAGGATGACGCCGGGTTCCAACAGAATTAAAATGGAACCGTTCGCTGCTGTCGAATAACGGATGCCGATCACTCCAAGAAGCATTGGAGCCGCAAAACAAAGCGTGCCGAGAACGAGCATCAAACCGTGCTCGCGCTTCGTGCTCTTGAACTGAATGTGGCCGCGTGATCGAGCCCAAATCCACATCACAACCACCGCTACAAGATTGCGCCCGAAGGTGATCGTGCTGGGCGGCAATCCCTCCAAGGCCAACTTCTGAACGAGGTAGGAGGTACCGCCAAGAATGTTGGCTATCAGAATGGCGAGCAGCGCGCGATTTCGCATGGAGGGTGTCACTCAAAATGCTTGATCGACGCGGGTACTATGCACCAGAAACACGTCAAATCCTCGTCCATTCGGCTGGAGTTCCCACTTATCGGCGATTTGCTGAGCGGCTCGGTTAATATGCACCGCTTATCCAAACTTCTTGTAAGGTCGGGGTAGTCAAATAAAGCTCCTTGCAACCCATCCTGAACCCTTCTGATTATGCAATTTCTAACTAGAACTGCGCTCACTGCGCCCGTTGCTCTCTTAGGCTTGTTCACCCTTACTGCTTCTTCCCACGCCCAGCTTGGAAAAGCGCCCGGCAGTGCCGTTCAGCCCGTACGAGTTGGACCGGAGCAAACTGAAGTCGACCTCGTCGACAAAGGCCAACGCCCCTTCAAAAAGGTCACTTACGAGGTGAGCGCGAATCAAGCCGACCCGGTGCCCTTGGCCAAGTACAGCGGTGTCGATTCCGATGTACACGGTCCCGGCGGATGCTGGTCCGACTTCAATAATGACGGCTGGGTCGATCTCTATCTACCCGAAGATCAATCGCGAAACTTTTTGTACATCAACATCTCCGATGGCAACGGCGGACGAAAGTTTCGACAGCAGCCCTTCTACCTTCTAAACGCACCGGAGGGATTCCAATTCCTTCCGACCGGAGCCGTCGCTGGCGACTACGACAACGACGGAGACTTGGATATCTACGTGACCTGCTCCTACAAAGGTTTGTACAGCATTCTCGGCGCGCCGGATTGCGAGACAGAAGTGATCGCGGACAACCAGCTGCTTAGAAACCGCTTCGTCGAAGATGGCGTCTTGAGATTCGAAATCGTCACCGCGTCTACCGATCCAACACCCGGTGGGCTTTTGGACCAACACGGATTGAAGCACGCCTTCGACGTGGGACTTCCGGGAGGCATCGGTGAGAAACTCGACGATACGGTTTCCGCTGCTTGGGCTGACGTCGATCGCGACGGTGACCTCGACCTATACGTCGGAAACCACGACAACCACGCGCAGTCCTCGGTTCCGGATCCGTGCGATCCGCTGGACAAGTATGGACAGCGGGACATTCTCTATCTCAACCTTCTGGGAGAGAGCGAAGCCGACGACGGAACTCCGCACTTTGTCGACGTCACCTTGGGCCCTGTCAACTTCCACGGCAACGTCTATGGAGGCAATTGGCACGAACGCGCTGACCCGATTACCGGCTGGCAGCTGCCGCGCAATTACGAAACTGTGAGTGCCGGTGTGAGCGGTTGGACCGGCGACAACGCTGGCTTCGAAACGGAACACCAACGTTTCGCTTCGACCAACGCTGGAATGTTCGCCGACCTTAACAAGGACCAGTGGCCGGATCTCATCGTCACCGCTAAGACCTTCGGTACCGATTGTCGCGATCGCGACATGATCTATTTGAACCTCGGGAACGACGCCAATGGCGATTGGCTCGGATTCGAGATGATCACCTACATCATCGACACCGTTAGCGATACCCAAGCGCCTTGTGACGGCTTCGGTTCGGCGAACGGCTTCGGAAGTTTTAGCCCCGGTGCCATGGGCCTGGACTGCGCTGACTTTGACGGCGATGGCGATGTCGACATCTTTATCTCAGACCGCGGTGACTCGGATTTGTGGGAGAACAAGATGAGCGACCTGGGGCTCCCCCCCGGCAGCATCCCCGTCTATGAACACTCCTTTGAGACCTTTATTTGGGGTTGGGGTGTTCGCTTCGACGACTACGACAACAACGGATTGCTCGACCTGCATGTCACCACGCGCATGAGCTACCACGATTACATGTGGATGCAGACCCCCGGTTCGACCATCGGTCAAGGTGTTAAAGGCCAAGACATGGCTATCGAGATGGGTGTCAGTCAGGGCGGATTCTTCGGTCCTTGGGTCAACAGCCGTGCGAACTTGACCGCTGATTACGACAACGATGGTTGGCTCGATGTATTCGTGATCAACCGTGGCGCTCCCCCGAGTTCGGTGTTTCACAATCAGTTGTCTGATCCCGATATAGTTCTACCCGGTCCGCTAGCCGCCGATACATCGAGCTTCAATTCGATGCGATTGCGACTGGTCGGTGACACGAATGTCTACGCTCCGACGGGACTTGCTTCCACGCTCGATGCCGTTGGTGCGCTCGTGAAGTTGACAGCCGATTACGACGGCAATGGAACCGTAGATCCGGGCGAGCTCGTCTATCGTTCCGTTCATGCCGGTGCGGGCAATGCTGCCGGAACTTCGGATATGACCATCCACTTCGGGCTGAGGCGTGCAACCAAAGCGACGATTGAGGTCGTTTGGCCGAGTGGACGTACGACGAGCTGTGCGCTCACGCTCGCCGACGGCGCTTCAACCGAAAGCTACACCATGTTCGAAGGACAGGGCTGCCCCTGATCCGCTAACCATCGCTGCGTCACGCTGAAGTGTCGCGCAATAAAGACGGCGCGTCGCCGGCAAACTCGAATGAGCTGCCGCGCGACACGCCGATTTTTTTTAGCTACTAGTGGCTGGGCTCTTACAGATCCTCGCACTCGCCGCCAATGTCGATGTTGATGTCGCCAACGCTGTCGACGGACGACTGTGAGCCACCCTGAAAGAGGGCCACGTCCAAGCAGACCGACATGCCGTAGTTGTCGTTTTTGCCGTTAGCATCGACGCCAACCTGCATCGCGGGACCGCGACGGGTGAGGACAACCATGTCGCCCTGATTGTCGAGCAAGCCGGTCATCGTACCCTCGATGTTTTCGTAGTAATGCCAGGTGGCTGGATCCACGACTCCGCCGTTATCGGCATAAGAGTCCGAAGAGAGTTCTTCCTTCGGGCTGCCTGCCGGAGGATGGGCCAGCGATCCGGGATTCACGCGGCCGTCGATTTGAATATCGACCGACCACTGATTCGCGGAGTCAGCCTTGTTCTCGACGACGCCTACGATTCGTGCGGTTCCGTCGACGAACTGCTCGAAATCGCCCCCACTGATGAATTTGAACTGAGTGCCGAGTCCGGGCATCCAAAGTGCGTGGGACTTCGCTTCATCAGTGCAGTCAATGCAATCGCCGTGCGCATCAATGTTGAAGTCACCAGTGCCGTCTTCAGGAAGTGAATCGCTATTCACGGGCTGAGTCAGAGTCTGATAGTCGAGCCATCCCAATCCACCCCAGTTGACGTTCTTACCGTTGGCGCCAGGTCCAACTTGGAAAGCGGGGCCGCGACGGTCGAGCTGCACAATGGCACCTTCGAGGCTATCAAGTCCGGTAAGGATGCCGGAGAAGCTTTCGTAGTAGCGCCAGTCGCGCGGGTCAACGGGGCCGCCGTTGTCCTCGTAGGCTGAGCTTGAGAGTTCGAGTTTCGGACTACCCGCCGGCGGGTGAGTGATGCTTAGCGGATCAATGTGATCCGTCATGAAGACATCGACAGCAAAGGCCTTCGATAAATCTGAGCTCCGTGAGACGACTCCGGTCATGCGCGCAGTACCGTCCGAGCGCTCGACGGAAGAACCACCGGGAGCGAAGATAAAGTCATTCCCGATGCCCGGCAAAGTCAACGCGTGCCCGCCGCCATAAAGAGCGAAGGAATCCGTTTGAGCTTCGTCGACGCAAGCGCCGCAATCGCCATCAACTTGTTGGAAAGCGACTGTGTTGGACAGACCAGCGAAGGTGCCTTGAGCGAGGTCAATTGTGAGCATACCTCGATGTAATAGGGAACGTCACGCAGGCCGCTATCGCATTCGAAGTTGCACGTATAGGTCTTCTTGCCAGAGGCGGGAAGCCTCGGAAGCGTGAAGATTCTCGTGGAAGGATCAATGGCAACGCCGAAAGTTCCAATACCAGGGATCAGTGTTTCACCTTGGGATGAACCCAAAATCATGATGGGAAGATTGAAGGGTCCAGCCTCTAACGTGAGTGCCACGGCTTCTCCCGCTTGGTAAGCCCCTTGACCTACACTTAGTTTGGTTGCGTCCAGTTGCGCTGAGGCTAGCCCGAATTATTCATGAACACGCGGACCAAACACCACGAACGACCGGCACTGCCGGTCTATTGGTTCCTGCTGGCACTTTGCAGATACTGGCGTCCTCGACGACCTTACAAGGTCGTCTGC
>JBLINP010000323.1:0-5052 GCA_047639415.1 Planctomycetota bacterium
GTTTGGACGGAGCCACAGGTCCCGCTGGCGCAACAGGTTCCGCAGGCACGAACGGTCTCGATGGCGCAGTTGGCCCCGCAGGCGCGATAGGCCCCGCAGGCGCTAACGGCCTTGACGGTGCAACAGGTCCGGCAGGTACAAACGGTCTCGGTGGAGCAACCGGCCCCGCAGGAACAAACGGTTTGGACGGAGCCACAGGTCCCGCTGGCGCAACAGGTTCCGCAGGCACGAACGGTCTCGATGGCGCAGTTGGCCCCGCAGGCGCGATAGGCCCCGCAGGAGCGATAGGCCCCGCAGGAGCTGATGGCCTTGACGGTGCAACAGGTCCGGCAGGAACGAACGGTCTCGGTGGAGCAACCGGCCCCGCAGGAACAAACGGTTTGGACGGAGCCACAGGTCCCGCTGGCGCAACAGGTTCCGCAGGCACGAACGGTCTCGATGGAGCAGTCGGCCCCGCAGGAGCAAACGGTCTCGACGGTGCAACAGGTCCGGCAGGAGCTAACGGTCTTGATGGAGCAGTTGGACCCGACGGCCCGATAGGCCCCGTGGGTTCAGCTGGTGCAACAGGTCCTGCTGGTGCCGATGGCTCGAACGGAGCAGTCGGTCCGGCAGGCGCAACTGGGCCAATGGGAATGACGGGTGCACCCGGCCCGATTGGCCCGATAGGTCCGATGGGGATGAACGGTATTCAAGGTCCTCCCGGACTTGCGAACGTTCGTTTCGCGGACAACGGGACTAGCGCTTGGGGCATTGCGCCCGCTAGTCCGTCGGAGCAATTGATCGCCATTCCTGAAATGACGGGCAACGCGACAGTTCGTTCCATCATCCTTTACGGCTCGGATCCTTCGGTCACCTTCGAGGTTTATAACGTCGAGGTTAGGACCGGTACGCCGACTTTGCTCGGTACCGGCAACGTGGGAACCTTGCTCGACATCCAAGATTTCTTTAGTCGCGATTTCCATCACTACCTGCTGATCAAAGTCGATTCGTCGATGACGTCACAGCCGGTGTTTGGCGGGCGACTCTTCCGGAATAACACGGGCACCTTGGCCTCGAACACCGGCTTGACGCCGCGTGATTTCATGATCAACGATGACGCCTGATCCCAGGCCGTTCGCGACCTGAAACTCAATCAAGCCGGGTGCGTGTCTCACGCGCCCGGTTTGCTTTAATCTGGTTTCGGAGCGTTCAAACATCGAAAAGCGACGAAACCAGAAGCTGGGCCTCGCCTACAGACATACGCGCAGGGGCAAATAGCGCTGATCTGCACTCATTCGCCTGATCCGTACGCAGCCCGTTGATAAACTAAATTCAACGGCAGGCTCACGACCTCGAAGCTCTGCCGTGGAAGACCAATTTCACGTTTTTATTGGACGCCTCGATCGTCAATCGGAACGAAGCCATCCGTAGCAAGCCATGAACCTCTCCGCCCTTTTCTCAATTCTAGCTTTCCTGCCGCTCTCTCTCGGAGTGCTCGTTGAAGACGAAAAGGTGGACTTCGACGCGATCTTGGTTGATGCGCAACAAGACTTTGCGATCGACAACGCCGACCTCAGAAACTACAGCGTGGATGAATTGCTCGAGAGTGAGCATTTCTATCGTCTCGAGTTAGCGGTCTGGGATATTTGCGTTCCTGTCGCAGACTTGAAGACGAAGGATGGAGTGCTGGCTTTTCAAGAAGCGGTCGAGCGCACGCTGGCTGTTGCCGAAGTTTGGGGCAAGTGGACATTGACGGATGAAGTTGCGCTTGAAGAAGTTCGAGTCGACGTCAAGGTGCTCCAAAAATGGGTGAAGGGCTGGTCGAAGAGCGCGTTTAAAAAAGTGCTGAAGGCGGAAGGCAATTCGCTATTCGAGCGCATGTCGTCGGCGAACGCAAAAGTTAAGGCGGCGAGTGAACGACTCAATGAACGCATGGGATTGGTGCAAGTCGTTCCAGGACGTAAGCCCGCGCAGATGGTGTTCGTTCCAGTTCGAAAGACCTATGTGGAACTCGTCGCTTTGGTCGGAGCGCTCGAACCCGATCGCAAAAAGTTGTTGTGGAACAACGACGCAGCCTTTGGGACAGCCGCTTGGAGTTCCAACACTCACTTCATTGCTCTGGAGTATGCAACTTGGCCGAACCTAGTTGCAGAGCCCTATCGTGGCGACAACATGAGCAGCCTGATCAAGACGGGGCGATCGCAGCACGTGATCGAACGCGCGGCTACGTCGTTGAGTCGAGGGGCGTTCTATGCATTCGCTTCCCCGCTCTTGGAGCAAGCGCTGCACATTAATTTTGTGATCGAGATCAACGGCGGCGATTACCCGACCTTCAACACGTGGTCTTTCCAATTTAGTCGAGCAGGCGGATCAACCGCGCCCTATTCGCGCTTTGTGCCAGGAGGCAATTCGGCGGGCGGCACCTTACCGGCACGAACCGCAACGTCTGGACCGACGACCGGTGGTGGAGCGAGCACGGGCAAATCCGTTTGGCGAGAGAACGATGGGACGGATTACTTTTTAGAAGCTTTGAAGCAAGGGCAGAAGAAGGGATTCGGGCTTGTGGCAAGCACCCCTGATGTGCCGCCGAAATTGAAGCGCGACAAGCGGCCCCATTTCGCAATTGGCATCGAGGGCAAGAGCGAAGTGACCCTGATGAGCGCACCGTTCTTGGGCGATGTGGCGGAAAAGAAGAAGGCGCCTGCGGACAGATTCGTGGACGAGTACGAGCAGTTCTTCCGCTCCTATCGAGCATGCTTTGCGCATTGGCTTCGAATTGGTGCAGACCCTGCTGGTGAGGCTGAGTCACTGGAGCTATTTTCAAAACTCTTGAACCGAGCGAGTCGGCGCACTTCAGACGACACACTCTCGAGCATGGTCAAGGAGGTCTACGGCGTTCCGCTTTCTGCACACAACGGCGAAACGGATTGCTTGGAATGGCGCTTTTTGACCTTCATTCAAAAAGCCCGGTAATGCCTGCGCAGCGCCTTTAGTCGCTCGTCAACGTTGCCGAGGCTCGATCGGCAACTGGGAGTAACCAGCTGATCTTACGTAAAGAGTCGAGCGCGATGTTGCTTCCCGCGGTTTCGCGTGAGTAGGTTGGTTCGTTCACAAAGTGTGGAGACCTCCCTATGAAGCATCGCAATTCTCTTTCCGTTCTGTTTGGCCTCGCCGTTCTGATTTTCGCAAGCGCTTGCGTCAGCGAAGGTCATCGCACCATCGAGACCGATAAGGTCGAGAGCTATCGCACGAACTACAGCGGACCAGTTCACGCGATCAGCATCGGCAAGTTCAACAACGCCTCGCCGTACATGCGCGGTTTGTTTTCAGAGGGACCCGATCGCTTGGGCGGACAAGCCAAGACGATTCTCGAAACACACTTGGCGCAGACCGGACGCTTTAGCGTGTTGAACCGGACCAACATGAGTGAGTTGGCGGAGGAAAGTCAGTTGAGCGGAACGGCGCATTCGGTAACTGGCGCGGAAGTCGTCATCACGGGCGAAGTCACCGAATTCGGTCGCAAGACGGTGGGCGATCGTCAGCTCTTCGGCATCTTCGGGCGCGGAAAAACGCAAGTGGCCTACGCCGTGGTTTCGTTGAATGTCGTCGAGGTAAGCAGTTCGCGAATCGTCTACTCGGCGAAGGGCGCGGGCGAGTATTCGTTGAGCGATCGCGAGATCCTGGGCACTGGTGGAACGAGCGGTTACGACTCGACTTTGAATGGCAAGGTGCTCGATCTTTCCATTCGCGAAGCGGTGAACAATCTCGTGCGTGGTCTTGAAGAATCGCGTTGGACGATCGGCAAATGATTCGTTTGATTTGCGGCCTTGCGTTGCTCGTACTGACGGCCAGTTGTCAGAGTGGGATTTACGCCTGGGGCTCATACGAGGAGAGCGTTTATGCGCTGTGCCACAATTTTGAAGATGCGGATCTTCAGGAAACATGCGCGCAGTTAGAGGAGCAAGTGTCGCGATTGCGAGATCATGGCTTGGCGCCTGGACCGGGGATGTACGCGCAATTGGGTTATCTTGAGTACCTCGTCGGCAATCACGAGGTTGCGGCAGGGCACTTCAATGTGGAGAAAACTCTTTATCCTGAGAGCACCGTGTTCATGGACGGATTGCTGCGAAGGATGGCGGCGCAATGAAGAAGTTCATGATCGTTCTCGCGTCGCTGCTCCTCGGAGCGTGCCAATCGCGACATTACGACTACGGTCCACTGATCAAGCACATGCCGCGCTCGATTCTGGTCCTACCGCCGCTCAACCAAACTCCCGAAGTCGACGCTAGCTACGGCTGGCTTTCGATTGTCACTAGGCCGTTGGCTGAGCGCGGGTACTACGTCTTCCCTGTCGGTTTGGTCGATCAAATTCTGCGCGAAAACGGCCGCCCGACTCCGTACGAAATGCACAGCGTCTCACTCTCGAAGCTGAAAGAAGTCTTCGACGCGGACGCCGTTATGTACGTAACGATCACCGAGTGGGGCAACAGTTATCACGTCTTGGCTGCCGTGACCACAGTGCGAGTTCACGCACGACTCGTCGATCTCGACACCGGCACACAAATTTGGTCGGGCGAAGCCGTGGCTCAGCGCAATCCAGACCACAACCAAGGCGGGATTTTAGGCGCAATCATCGGCGCGCTAGTTAGCCAAGTCGTCAACAGTCTGCTCGATCCAACGCTCGACGTCGCGCGCGATGCAAACGGCGCACTGCTCTTTAATTCCTACAACGGTTTGCTATTAGGCCCGCTGCACCCCGAGCACGATCAGCAAATGAAAGCGCGTCGCGAGGCGCTGAAGTAGGCGTCTTCAATGCCGTTTGAAGCAGTGGACATGTTTGACAGCTAATGTTTCCCTCGAAACACAGCCTCGATGCGTTTGATATCGAGGCTTTCTTCGAGAACGTCTGCTAGTCGGTCGTACTCGGCTTCGAAAGTCGCGATTTGCTGGCGAGGGGAGGTTGGCGAGTCGCTAGCCCGAATTATTCATGAACCGCGAGGCAAAACGCCTCGAATTGGTTCCTGCTGGCACTTTGCAGATACTTGCCCCCGCAGACGACCTTGTAAGGTCGTC
>JBLINP010000324.1:0-5015 GCA_047639415.1 Planctomycetota bacterium
CCGCATCAAAACTCGTGACTGGGATATCGATGCGCTCACTCCCGTTCAGCAAGAAGGCTCGCAACTCTTGCCCTTTGGCTTCGATCTCAAGGCCAAAGGGAAGCTCACCGCCCGGACTGTCGAGCCACGCGCGCCAAGTACCTTCGATGGGGGAGGACTGAACGATGGCGGCAGAAAGGAGAGCCACAGCAAAAATTGACATGGGCGTAGATGGGCGAAAAGAAGGGCGACGGGTTTGCGAACTTAGATGATTGCTTAAATGAAAGAGCCAGCGAACCCCGATCGTTATGAATCGAGTTTCGCTGGCTCAATCAGCTTTATGCGTGCGTGAGTTCACACGCTAGCCCGGATTATTCATGAACCGCGAGGCAAAGTGCCAGCAGGAACCAATAGACCGGCAGTGCCGGTCGTTCGTGGTGTTTGGTCCGCGTGTTCATGAATAATTCGGGCTAGGGGCTCCCTAGAAGATGAGGGTTGTCGTGAGAATATTAGACGCAGGCCAGGGCGCCTCGTAGCTGTCGACGGCCTGAAGGGCGAATGCTTGCCAGTAAACCGTTACTCCGGAGAGACCGGTAAAGGGACCAAAGTGCCTCATCTTCCAACCTTTGGCCGCAATGAACGGTTTCCAAGGCGAAGCTAGGAGCGTTCCATTGTTGCCGATTCCCAGTTCGAGAATGCCGGGATAACTCGTGGGCACGAGAGATGTCGACGCATTGACCCACACGAGATCGAGCAGGCCAGAGCCGACGATCAAGTCGAATCCCGTAGACTGGAAAACGACGGTTGAATCGGTTTTCATGAGCGGCAGGGCGATTGGATCGACTTGTATTTGAATCGTCGACGACACCCCCGTGGTCGCAGCTTCGATATCCACCGCGCCAAGCTTTGACGCCTGGGGAGCGTCGAGAATCGTGATCTCGCCATCGTTGATTACTGTGTACTGTCCGAGTCCTCCCGCACCTGGTGTGAGAGTGACTCCGTCGTACTTAAGCGTATCAAGATTTGTAAAGCCGAAACCAGTTAGCGTAAGCGGCTGAGCAGTTGGCGATAGACAGTCGATTGACGTCGGCGAAACTGAGGCGATTGAAATGCCAGAACGAACGATCTTGACTTGGTATGAGCCCGTTTCGCGGTAGGAATGGTTCGTTGATACGCTGGCGCGCCAATCGCCGGATTGATCGGCGATTTGATTGAACAGCGAAGCGTTGCGCCCTTGGCCACTATCGGTGTTTGACGCAAAGAAAGAGCCATCCGGGCGATAAACCGTTAGAAAGGTATCGGCATAGGTATGCGCGTTGCTGTTTCCATTCGGATACCGGGTCTCGACGTCGAACTGATCACCATTGGCAAGACTAAACGAGTAGTAGTCCTGATCGTTATCGCCCGGTGCCGGCGGCGTCGAACCAGAGTAGTACAGCGATTTGATGGGACTCCAGTTCGTACCGAAGGTCGATGGAGAGGCTGTGGCAAAGGTGTTGTTGGGTTCTTCCGGGTCGTGGAAATTTAGAATGTCCCAATCATCGAAGGTGTCGCGCAACTCGTTGTAATTGCCGTAGTCGACGGGGTTGAAGAAACCATTCCAATGGTCGTTGATCGTTACGGAGAGGGCGCTAGCCGCGGGACCAATGAATGCGTTCCAGATCATTTGGTCGCCGCTGATTCCGCCCGCAAAAAAGAGTGAGCCGTCGAAATCGTCATCGTCGACGGTATTGCCATCTTTGGTGTCCACTGTGTCCACGATATCCCACAAAACGCAGGCCACGCCGACTTCGGTGGCTTCTCCACCAGTCGAGCCCGCGTACGGGGCCGCGTTTTCTAATTGCATTCGGAGGCCAATCGTTCCAGGGCCGGTTGATCCGTTGCTATTGGCGTCCATGTAGAAGCCGGGTTGGTTGTAGCCACTATGCTGGCGTACGGCACTCCCGAAGTAAGTTGCCCAACCTTCACCGTAAGAGAGCCGCGGGTCTTGATCGCTATCGCCGAAAAAGTGCGACCCACCAGTGTTGTCCGAGTCGGAATATATGTTGTGAAACACATGGCCCAATTCATGAAGGATGACCATGTCGTCGAAACCGTCGTCGGTCGCGATGTTGGCGCGCGTTCCGGAAGCGAATGAACCGCTTCCGCCCGGCCATTCAATGTCGACGCTGCTATTCAATACAGGGCTGCCTACTGAGGCGATGTAGTCGACCGCGAAGACTCCCATGTCGAGCATGTTGAACGGGTTGGCCTCTTGGCCGCCGGAAGTGATGATCTCTGAAGTGATCGCGCCAACGTCGAGGTCGGTGTTTTGATCCCAACTTGAGAACACTGCGGAAGAGACCGAGTAGAGCACGTTGCTGGTCGTTACGCAGCGAATGCGTCGACCGCTGTAGGTGATGGAGCGCGACAGGACGGTCACGATGATGTCGCGATTGCCTGAACCAGGAACGACGATTGAGAGGTCGCCGTTGTCGTCGGTTGCTCCAGCGACGATCAAGCTGCCGGTCGAGTTGTCGAGCACTTGCACATTGGCGAAGCGAATCGGGCGAGCGGGCTCGTTACCGTTGAAGCCGCCGCTGTACGTAAAGGCTCTATCGCGATAAGTGAAGTTGCCTGTGAGGGTAAAGTCTGCACTTGCGACCGAAGATAGGGCGCTGAGTAAAAGTGAGCCGGCCAAAAGGCGGCCGAAGTTGAGCTTGTTGAATTGCATGGTATCGATCTCCTTGTCTAGTTGCGGGTGGCGGCGGTGTTCAATGTGAGTTGGCCGTCGACGATCATGTCGCTGACTCCTTCGACGACTCGATCAACTTCTCCCCAAACGGCGGCGCGAGTGGTGGTGTAAGTCGCAATGCCATCGGGTGCATCCGCATCGGGAATCGTGATGTGAGCTTGAACTTGAACCTCAACTCCCGGGAGGTTGACCGGAAGGTCGACGGACATCGAACCGTTGCGGACTTCGCCACGCTTTGCGGCTGCCCTCAGGGGAGCGTTGTGCCAGCGCAGGTTGCCGCCCTCGGGGAAACCGATCGAGACTTCGATGGCAATGGCATCAATCACTGGAGTGACCGTGTAATCGAGACGCGCTCGTCCACCAATCAAATCGCTGGGCGCGAGTTCGATTTGGATGGGAGCGTCGGGCTTGCAGTTCTGAGCCTGATGACCTGGCGTCGGGCGGACTTCAACCGGTGGGGTCGTGGAGGTTTTGCTGGAGGCAAATACGCCCACGGCTAGTGAGAGGGCACACAGAATGGTTAGTGATCGCATCATTGTTCGAACTCCGAGGTGAGGAGTTGCGCCGATTGAGGGTGGATTGAGGACCCCTGGAAGGCCCTTGAGGTGCCGAAATGGAGATGAGATGTCTCCATTCAACTATATGTGTACGGAGGAGGACGGGTCGGAGGACGTGCAGGTTCCACGCTTTGTCAGGCATTAAAAGCGTCCATCGGGCCTTTGGTTGGGAAAAAAGGTCTCTAGAAAATGGGTCAGACGGCGCGCACGCACAGGGTGCCAAGCGAGGTCTCACGCATGGCTTCAATGGTCAAAATTCGCCAGAGCGTGCTCTTGGCCGTAGGCTTTATGCAGACGGAGTCGCGCGAACGGCGCGCCCTCTATCCCCAATCGCATGCAGAATCTCGTCAGCAAGATACGCCAGTTTTTGACCCACGATCTGTGGTCGTTCGATGCTGGCGCGCTGCCGACCTTCCGCGCGTCCTTTCTCTGGCTGTCGCGCATTCTGTTTATCTCCGTACGCGGATTCAGACGCGACCGATGCATGTTTCACGCGTCGGCACTGACGTACATCACCGTACTTTCATTAGTACCGGTGTTGGCCTTCATGTTTTCGATGGCCAAGGGACTCGGCGCCTACGACACCTTGGTCGCCGATGTGATTCAACCGAGTCTTGATCAACTCTTTCCCGTCGTGACGTCGCAAGCGGGCGAGGTCACGGGATCGGGCGCGGTTGCTTTGGAATCCGGCACTTCGAGCGTTCGAGATACGATCTCCACCATTCTGGACTTCGTGGCCAATACCGATGCCTCGAAGTTGGGTTTGTTCGGCTTAGCGGTCTTGCTCTGGGCCGTAGTGAAATTGCTCGGATCCGTCGAACAATCATTCAACGAAATCTGGGGCGTGTCTTCTTCAAGAACCCTAGTTCGCAAGGTTTCGGACTATCTAGCGATTGTCGTCATTGCGCCAATCTTCATGCTTACCGCGACGGCGATTACCGCCAGCGCCCAAAGCACCTGGGTGACCGATTTCCTTTCCGAGAAGTTGCATCTTGGCCCGCTGTTAGACTTCTTGCTGGGGGTCTTGCCATTGGTCGCAATTTGGGGGGGCTTCACCTTTATCTACATGTGCTTGCCAAACAAGCGCGTGCGCTTCATATCGGCGCTAGTGGGCGGAATTGGCGGGGGAACGATTTGGCACTTGTTGATGGTGGCCTACTTCAGCCTGCAAGCCTCGACCGCTAACTTCAACGCGCTCTACGCCGGCTTTGCAGCCATTCCAATCTTGCTGGTTTGGATATGTTTGTCGTGGGTGACGGTTCTCTTTGGAGCTGAACTTGCGGCCGCCTACTCAAAAGCACCGACCTACAGAGGTTCGGCCGATACAGGGCCGGTCGAGAAGGGCTTTGAAGAAGTCATGGCGCTGCGCATGTTGACGCATGTTGCCAAGCGCTTTATCGCTGGAGATGCAGCTTGGACGATCGAGAGCCTTTCGGAACGGATGCATCTCCCCGAGATGTGGCTCGAGGATATCGTCGACCAACTGGTTGTAGGCAAAGTCTTGATTAGAGTCGGTGACGAGCGCGTCGACACGATTCAACCCGCTCGAGCATTGGAGACGATTTCGATTGTCGATGTTCAGCGAGCATTGCGAGGCGGTCGGCAGACGGAACGCTTCGCAGCTCGTGACCAAGCGGACCACCGAGTTCTGGACCTTCTGGCCAAAATGGACGAAGAGCGCGTGGATTCGGAGCGCAATCATAGTTTGCGCGATTTGGGCGAAGAGGCAATTCGCGACGCTGAGG
>JBLINP010000325.1:0-5003 GCA_047639415.1 Planctomycetota bacterium
ACTGCCCCGCGTTCCTTCCAATCCCTGCGGGCGAATCACCCGGCTGTGCTCTGTTCGCATTTGCCTGTTCGTCCATTTCAACACTCGCTCTTCGGCACTAAGAAGCTGTGCGCATCGCAGACGAGCCAATGCCAACCGTGAACAAAAGAACCATAGCCCGCACAGGATTCGCACATCGAGCGAACCGCAGCGGTATCGCAATATCCCGCCTGTCGGTATCTTTTGGCATATGCATCACTTCCCCCGCTTGCAGTTTCTAGTTCGCACTCTCGCGCTCATGCTCGCTATTTCTTCGAGCACCGCGCAATCGGCTTATCCCACCGATGCAGAACTAGCTGATGCAAAGTGGATTGAAGGTCGAATCTTCCTACCGAAGAACACCCCGGCCTTTGAACGAATCGAACTATTCGCGGACGGAACACCGTTTAGAAGTGGCGGACTCCACAGTATCGAGGTCCCTGAGAACGGGAGGTTCCGCATTGCATTCTCTCACGCTACAGACATCGGAAACCTCAGGCTGAGCGCCCGATTCCTGCACTTGGACATCGTAAGCATCAACCTATCGGTGCCCGGTAAGCCGCTTAATCTGTATCCAAAACTCGGTGCTCGCGTGGTTGGAAAGTTGATTCCGCCACCGGGCGTTCCAGCGGAGCAATTCATTGGAACGGAGGTAGCTATAACGATCTGGTCTAAAAAAGCTTCAGCACCACGCCTTAAACTGCGGGCCTACGCAGGCTCAGAACTTGAGTTCAAGTTCAATGGTGTACCCGCCCCGTGCGATGTCGATATATCCATCCATGTTGACGGCTATCCGAGAATTACGGCCGAGATTCAGAATGTCCGGAGAGGCAGGAACCATCGGTCGGAAATTCAACTGATCAATGGATGTACAGTTCGCGGTTTCATTCTTGACGAAGATGATGAACCGATTGTGGACGCTCTTTACTGGCGCGGGCAAACCCGAGTAAGGGACGATTTGTCAGCGCCCTTTGCACGTACCGACGAAACCGGCGCCTTCGAATTGACGACGCTCACTCCTGGTGCGATCAATATCGCTGCTTACAAGCTAGGCAGGGTCCCAAGTTCGATTGAAGTGTCGCTCGCCGACGCCGAGGTTCGTGAGGGCATCAAGCTCGTCGTGCCGATTGGCCTGTCACTCGAAGGAGTCGTTTTCGACGAGGACGGAAAGCCGGCTCCCCAGATTTGGGTCAAACTTGAACGAATCGAGCAAGGCGAGGGGCAGCACCAGGATTGCCCTTACCCGGGCAAATTGAGCCTCAACATTCGGGACGGTGTCACTAAGTTCAAACATCGCTATACGCTCACCGCTGCGCAAACAGACCAGTTGGGACGTTTCGAATTTTCCGGGCTCACATCCGAGCCTCTCACTATTTGGTTATCCGAGTCCAAGGAATCAAACGCCCCGCGAACACTAGTTCGAACACGGGTCACGGCCGCTGCGTCTCCCTTCGAGTTCGTCTACGTTCCCACTCAAGGAACAGGCCCTGTTGCGATCGACGATCTCACTCCTGAGTCCTCTCCACTAGACCTGTTTGAAGCCTTTGTGGGAAAACCGGCAATCGAGCTACTCGACTCAATTGAAACGCCTTCGCCACTAGAGGGATTATGGCGACCAAGATTGACCGGACGCGTGGTCAATCCGAACGGCGAAGGACTCGGTGACGTTCTTGTACGCGTAGAGGATCTGCGCGCAGACGATTCAGAGTTCTTTCGCTCTTCAAGGCAAGCGACACGCACCGATGCTGACGGGAACTACTCATTTCAAATTCCGTTTGAAGGTCCGGTGCAATTGATAGCGCAGCACAAAGCCTTTGCGCGCGAGATGCGTGCGATACGTGCAGAATCTTGGAGTACCGTCGAAACTTCCTTCGAGCTGGCAAAAGGTGGCTCCCTAGATGGAGTCGTCAAGCTCGCGGACGGTTCCCCTGCCACCGGATACACCGTCTACGCCTTTCCCGCGACAAGTGAAGCCGTCAAAGATCGCCGAGTCAAACCGGACGGAACGTTCAAGATGGGCAACCTTAGCCCTGGTAGCTGGACCGCATTTGTCGATTCACCTGACGGTGACGAAGTGTTTGCTGCGACTTCGTTTGAAGTTCGATCCGGCGTCCAGAGCAAAGTGGACTTGCAGGTCGGTAAAGGGCCAATCCATCTGACCGGTATTGTGAATGTAGGCCTCAACACACTGGACGGCGCGCAAATCGTCTTTACTCGACTCGATTTGGACGTGACGTTTTCCACGACGATTCAAAGGGGCGGCGACTACGCCATCGAACTTCCGAGTTCGGGTTGGTATGCCATCCAAATTGAGTTGGACGAATTCTACCTCTCGTTCGTTCGGCACGTCGAAGCGAGTATCAACGTCAAGCTCAACCTCGGTATCGCAACAGGATCTATTGAGGGGCACGTATACAAGCCGAACGGAGAACCCGCTGACGATGTCGAGTTGTTGGCCTCCCCGCCGCTCGAGACTGATCCAACGGTAATCATCGCAATTGTCAATACGACCACGGACTCGAACGGCTTCTATCGATTCCAAGGCCTTCCCAGCAATACCTACCGCGTCGCGACCGGGCAGCACTTCGACTACATCGGTGAGTACAGGACTTCCTTCGGCAGCGCGAGCATGTCCGGCCTGCAAGTCACCCCGGGTGAACGGCTCGTTGACGTGGACTTCAATTTACCAGGAAGCCTGCCAATCGATGGTGTTGTGCGCGACGAGCGCGGAGGCGTCCCCCATGCGCTGATTTTCGCGCGCATCGGAAACACTTTGCTCTCGCATGATCCAATCACGACCACCGACGACTCGGGCAGATTCACAATCAAAAACATGAGCCCAGGCGCCGAACTTTTTGCACTCACTCGATATGAGGCGTCGCCCGGCGTGATCGTCGAATCCGCTGCTGACCTTGAATTGCGCCTGACGCCCGCGACGCTGCTGCGCGTTCATGGCTTGGATTCATCCGGAACTCTGGGGATGTTCGGCTTTCGCGTCACAGACCTCTCCGGCAAAGAATACGTCGAACGATCCGATTACCTGTGGCACACGGGAGCAGATGAAACCGTCTTCGGTCCGCTGCCGCCTGGGTCCTATCGCATCGACGGATCAAGCTACCTCGGAAACCATGCGTTCGTTGAAATCGAGGTCAGTGGAGAAGTCGAACGACAAATCCAACTGCACTTCGAATCACCCCTCGACGACTGAGGGCCAGCGGGCGGACCCGCACCGATGCCCCCCCGAATCCGCGCTCAAGCGTTCAGCCCCCAAGTTCCACGTCGGATGCGCCTCTCTTTCGAGACTTCCGGCTCGTCCTTCTGGATCCGGCATCGCAGCCGCGTATCCTGGGCTCGGCTGGTTGCGCTTCGTGACCAGCGCCCTTCAGCGCGCCGCCCGTTCCTCCGTGCATCGCGCGCCTCGATCGCACCTCTGAGGATTTTCACATGGTTATGAGTCAGGCTGCAACATCCACCGATCTCACTTGCGTGAACGCCATTCGATCGCTTGCGATCGATATGATTGAAAAAGCCAATTCCGGTCATCCCGGCTTGCCGCTCGGCGCGGCGCCCATGGCCTACGTGCTTTGGACCAAGATTCTAAAGCACAACCCCAGTGACCCGACTTGGGCTGATCGCGATCGCTTTGTACTGTCCGCCGGTCATGGCAGCGCCTTGCTTTACAGCTTGCTGCACCTTACGGGCTACGACCTTGGCATCGAGGATCTCAAGAACTTCAGGCAGCTCGACTCCAGAACACCGGGACATCCCGAACTCGGAGTCGCACCCGGCGTAGAAGCCACTACAGGGCCGCTTGGTCAAGGTTGCGCGAACGCCGTTGGAATGGCGATCGCAGAACGCTCGCTCGCAGGTCGCTTCAATAAATCGGGCGATGAAATCGTCGATCACTTCACCTACGCCTTGCTTGGCGATGGCGACATGATGGAAGGCATCAGTAGCGAAGCTGCTTCGCTCGCTGGTCACTTGAAATTGGGCAAGCTCGTATTCATGTACGACGCGAATGACATTTCGCTCGACGGTCCGAATAGCTTGACCTTTACCGAAGATGTGAGCGCTCGCTTTGAAGCCTTTGGTTGGCAAGTGCTGCATATCGCAAATGGTGATACAGACTTGGACGCTATCGAAGCCGCGCTTCTGGAAGCCAAAAGCGAGACCACTCGACCGAGTTTGATCGTTGTGAAAACAACGATCGGGTATGGCTCACCGAACAAAGCGGGTACTTCCGGGGCGCATGGTGCTCCGCTTGGTGCAGATGAACTCAAACTGACGAAGGCAGCCCTGGGCGTAAAAACCAAAGCCTTTGGAATTGAAGCAGAGGCTTTGGAGGGGTTCCGCGCGACGCGCGATCGCGGTGAAGCAGCCCAGGCTGGATGGAATCTGGCGCTTGAATCGTGGAGCGGTTCGCACAAGGCGCTCGCCAAAGAATGGGAAATGATTCAAAAGGGCGAATTCCCGAATAAGTGGGATGCAGAACTGCCCGTGCACGAAGCCGGTTCGAAGATCGCTAGTCGGGACGCTGGACACAAAGCGCTCAACGCGATTGCCGCCAAGCTTCCGAACTTGATCGGCGGCGACGCGGACCTCAGCTGTTCAACCAAGACTTTCATCAAGGACGGCGGCGATTTTGAAGGACAGGGCGGAACTGGTCGCAACATTCGTTATGGCGTTCGCGAGCACACGATGGGCGCCGTCGCCAACGGCATCGCCTATCACGGTGGCTTGCGCAGTTTCACAGGGACCTTCTTCGTCTTTAGCGACTACATGCGGCCGGCTATGCGATTGGCTGCGCTCAATCACTTGCCGGTCACCTTCGTATTCACGCACGACTCAATTGGCGTTGGCGAAGACGGTCCGACCCACCAGCCGATCGAACACTTAGCATCGCTGCGCGCGATGCCCGGCTTGGTCGTCATTCGACCGGGCGATGCAGAAGAGACGAACGAGGCTTGGCGCTACGCCATGAATGA
>JBLINP010000326.1:0-4988 GCA_047639415.1 Planctomycetota bacterium
GGCGTCCTCGACGACCTTACAAGGTCGTCTGCGGGGGCAAGTATCTGCAAAGTGCCAGCAGGAACCAATTCGAGGCGTTTTGCCTCGCGGTTCATGAATAATCCGGGCTAGCAAAGCTCGACACGCGCTTACTGCTTGTTGATTCGCAATCGGCGATCGAGCTTGTTGCGCGCTTCGCCTTTCAGCGCGATATAAAACTCGACCAAGCCTTCGCGGACTTTGCCGGCTTGCTCGATCGAGGCATCGATTCGTCGACTGCGGCGCAGGTAGCTTTCCTGGGTGACCAAACCGGCGTTGTAGTCCATGCACAGTTGCTTGCTCTTGACGATCAGCATTTGAGCGGCATTGCCGTACTCGATGCCTTTGGTTTGCGCCCAGGCGCACTCTGGTCCAAAGTTGAAGAAGTTGAAGTGCAAGCAGAGTCGCGTCTTCACACTCTTCGCGATCATGTCGACGTCCAACTTGGGCGCATCGATCTTGCGATCGCGCTTGTCGTCGACAAAGACCGAAACGGTGTCGGGATCTGAGTTAACACGGACTTCGCCAACGCTTGCAACAAAAGCATCCCAAGCAGCCATTTCCTCGCGGTGCGCCTTGCTGAGATCGTCGACGACAGACGTCTGGTCCTGCTCGCTCATGATCTTCTTCAACTTGCCACGCTTGGAATCCATACCGCCGCGTAACGCTTTCATTTCCGCTGTCGGCTCGCTGCCCAACTGCTTGTCCATCTCTTTGGCCATCGCGGCGGCGCGTTCATTCAAGCGGTCCGCCATTTCCTCACGCGCGGCAAAGGCGCGTTGTTCCGCTTCGCTTAGTTCAACCAAACGATCGAAGTAGTCTTCTTGTGAAACCAAGCCGCCGTTGTATTCCAAGCACAACTTGCGGTACTTCACGATCAGTTGTTGCGCCGCTTCGTCATACCTCGCGCGGCTCTCGAGCGTCCAATGAATATCGGGCCCGATGCACTGGCAAACGAGCGGGGCCGAAAACTTCATCTGAACGCAGAGGCTTTCTTCGAAGTCATCCACCAACTCTTCGACATCCAATTCCGGCACGACGATCGAAATGGTCAGCGCTCGGTCTTTCCAAATCTTGATGAGCGTTCGTCCGTCCGTGCTGCGAATCGGTCTTGCAGTGAGCGCGACATCCATCTCGCGCAATCGTTCAGCGGCCGCCTGTTGGTTGACTTCGATCTCGTCAAACTGGGCGCCGTCAAAAACTTCGTTCTCCGCTGGTTCAGGCATTTGATCCGGAGGAATCGAATTCACCAGCTCTCGGAAGCTATCCATCTGCGCCTTGATGCGCTGCTCGAAAGCTGCGTTGTCCGCAGCTGGGATGCCGAGCAATCTGTCGAGCTTCGCACTCGCCTTGTTGGCGGCCAACACGTTGCTCACCATCAACTCCATGCGACAAAGCCGCGCGGACTCGATCGAACTAAAGATTCGTCGGATGCGAGCTTGATAACTTTCGAGACTGACCTGGCCTTCATTGAACTCCTCGCAGAGTTCGCGAATAGTCTCGATTAGTTTTTCAACCTGCTCGTCGTACTTAACGCCCTGCTCGCGCGAATAGCCAAACGAGATGCCGACGTTGCTCACGCTCTGCCCGAAGCCAAGCGAAAAGGAAGAAGGGTCAGCGATCTGATCCGGATCGAGTTCTTCGACTTCGATTTGACGGGTGTGTGCGTCATCAACCCAGATCGTGATCTTGTCCGCGCGCGCGGCTCCGATAACGGCCAAGGAAGCCAAGCAGTAGATCGCAATGCGGGTAACAGCGGTGGTAAGCATCGTTTTGATCAGCGGGCAATTGGAGTTGAAGTTGTACACGAGGGCCACGATATCCCGCTAGCGATGGCGCACCAATGCGTTCTATCGGCTCAAGCAGAACTCAAGTGAACGCTGAACTATGGCTGAAGGATCCTCAATCGCCCCGAGTTCGGACCTGCGGTGAGCGAATAAGCTCGAATCGAACCGCGCGAGGGCATGCACGGCGGCTCCGCGCACGCGTGGATCCTCATCGCCGTTGAGCACGCGCATCAAAGCGTCGACTGAATTGCGCGTAGGCGTTGTCCCTAAAGCGGCGACTGCTCTCCGACGAACAGCGGAATGCTCGGATGTCTGAGCCAATGTGCTTACGAGTTGTAGAGCTTCATCTTGAACGTCGGGCGAGAGGATGCTCGTATCTGTGGCCGTTAAAAGTCCCTCGGCCAATGCCGTCCGACGCGCCGGATCTGTTTCGGTAAAGAACCTCTGCTTGAGTCGATCCAATGATTCAGGATTGTCGGCCTGCGCTATCAATTGCGACGATTCGCGAACTCGATCCACATCTTTTGATGAGTCGATTTCCCCGAACATCAGAGTTCCGGCACCGTGGGGATCGAGTTCGGCTAGGTAAGCGAAACACGCTTTGCCATGGGCATCCGTTCCGCGCCCTTCGAAGGCTTGCACGAACTGCGTGAGGAGTGCTTTGGATTGCGCATCCAACAACGGCAGATCTGATTGAGCTTGCATCGCTACCAAAGTCCCGAACAAGCGAACGGTGCGCTGATCAAAGTCTGTGTAAGCCACGTTCGTCGCTAAGTAACGAGCAACACCATGGCGCTCGTTCGCTTCGAGACACCAAGCTGACTCTCTTTGAATCAAAACATCTTCCGACCAAATCAAATCGTCGGCGAGTTGCAGCGCGTCGGCCAAGTCGCCGACTCCCGCCAATACACGCGATGCCGCTAGCCTCGACGCACCGGTCGTCATCTCCAACATCTCGTTGCGTAGTTGTTCGAGAGCCACTGGGGGCAACAGCGATGCGCTTCCCATCGGCTTGCCCGACCGTTCTAATCTGATCAGTTCAGCAGCGGCAATGCTCTCAAAACGATTCAGCCGTTTCGATTCGAACTGTTCCCCCAATAACAGTTCAACCGGGCCTTCCAGCGATGCCGAAATTGCACGGGCAGCTTGGATCCAACGATCGCGATCCAATTTGTACTCGGACACACGCTCCGCCAATTGCCCGATGCCGGCTAGAACGGCATCCCGTTCGGTCTTGCTGGCAGAATCGAGCGTCGCTTCGTCCGTCGTTGCCGTTCTCGATTCAAGAACAGCAGCGGGCGAATTCATTTTGACGCCGCTCGGCTTTGGCTTGATAACCGGAGCGTCTGCCTCAGGACGAACCGATATCGGCGGAGCTTGTGCCTCGCCGCTCGACAACCAATAAGCCAGCGAGGCAAGCACGAGCGCAAGAACGATCAGGGATCCGCGACGTTGCCCCATTTCGTTCTATTCCACGAATATGTCGGCTGTGGTGGTTTGACCGGCCAAAACCACAACGGCCTCAACACCACCACTCAAACTGTTCGTCGTCGCGATCAAGTCGAAGGTATTTGCGTCTACACCGAGGAAGGCGTACGAGCCGTCGGTCTCGCTTGCGGTAACCGCAATGCTCAAATCGAGATCGGTCTCACCAAAGGGCATCAAGAAAACCATGGCATCGGCAACCGGGAGAAACGTACCTGCGCCGTCGTCTGTTTGCACGACTCCTCGAATGACGCCGGCGTCGACCAAGTTGACGACGCGCAAGACGGGATGGAGCATGAAGAAGTTTGCGTTCTCCGGATCGTTTGCAGGTACCGCCTTGAAGGTCTTGCTCAGATCGAAATCGAGCAGCACGTTCGTCACTTCGCCAGCGTCGATCTTGATCGGGGGATCAATGAAGACTTTGAATCCGCTCTTAGCTTGGCTCTTCAGTTTCAAACTTCCGTCTACTGATGAAAAGACTTTGCCATTGGTCAATTCAATTCGCCCGCCGGACACGCGCAAGCGAAGCTGACGATACTCGCCAATCGGCAACATGTCGTTCAACATGAACTCGGTGACGCCGTTGCGAAGATTGACCAAGTTGAGCTTGATCTCATTTTCGAGTCCCAAATCCATGAAGCCCGTTTCCGCGACACTTGAACCGTGCACGCGAATTTTGTCGATGGTAACGACAGCGGATTTCAAAATCGCAAAGTCAAAGGGAGCGTCGGTCGCCTCGATACTGATGGAACCAAAGCCCTTTGATGACTCGTCGGCGTGTCCACTTCCGCCACCTCCGCAAGAGACCAGGAATAGTAACGGCAATAACAATGCGATGAGGCGATTCATGAAGGGCTCCCCAAAGGGATCTGGCTAACGAGGTGATAAGCAAGCTGTGCTGCTCAAAATATAGCACTCCCGCGCGCCCTGGCCGGTTAACACAAAGCTATTCGCAAGATGAGAATCGCGTTAGAGCAGGAAATTGGCTGCTATCGCGTTGCTGATGCCTACACCGCCCGGAAGCGCCGGATCCAAATAGATCGCCTGGATGTAAGCCGTGACCGGACCGCCGCCTCCATTGACGTTCGGCACGATGAATGCCCCACTCGTATTGGTATTGATCGTGATCAACTTGAGCACGGGAATGGGGAGCAGCGTGCCTCCGTAAAAGGGAGTAGCCAATTCCGCGCCGCCGATGACCAACCAACCGAGCGCATTCGCTTTGGCGCCGGTGAGTTCAAGGCTCGCGCTTTGACCGGTCGCAAGTGCGCTGCCGCACAGACTCAACTCCGAACTGCCGGGACCACCAAAGCCATGATTGGGCTGACAAACAATGCCGCTCGAGCTCAACGCCAATGAATGGCGAAGCCCGGCAGAGACTTGGGTGAAATCCGTTCCACCGGGTGTATTCGAAACCGCGTTTCCGAAATCATCGCCCCATGTAACCAGAGTACCGTTCGCCCGCAGCGCCACCGAATGGAAGCCACCGGCCGCAATGCCGATAAAGTCATTGCCACTGGGCGTGTTCGTCACGACGCCGAAATCATCCGCGCCCCATGAACTCAAACTACCGTCGTTGCGAAGTGCGAGCGAATGATTCGTGCCCGCTGCAACTTCACTAAAGAGCATTCCAGTGGGAGTGTTACTGACTTGGCCGAAAGCGTCCGAGCCCCAGGACGTGATCGAGCCGTCCGTATG
>JBLINP010000327.1:0-4949 GCA_047639415.1 Planctomycetota bacterium
CTCCATCCAAGTCCTCAACGCACCGGTCTGCATCTTCGTCTCCTACGGTCGCGAATTTTCCGAAGATTCCTACGCCAACGTTCAATCCGCGTCCGCCGCGATTCAAAACATGAGCTTGGCAGCACACGCGCTTGGCTTGGGCAGTTTTTGGATCACACAGCTTGGTGATCGTGAAAAAGTACGCGAGATGTTGGGGGTGCCGCCCGACCGCGAGTTGTACGCGGGACTGGCCATTGGATATCCGGAAGTGATTCCGAAGAAGGCTCCCGTTCGCCGACCGAAAGATCACGTCTGCCACTGGAATCACTACGCCGGGCGACACATACCATCGAGTCCCAAACCCTCCGATTGGGCGCTCGAAGACATCGCGCTCTACCATCGCTCGCGCGTGCTCAACGGCAATCGCTACAACAAGCCGCGACTCTGGGAACAGAGCGCGGTACTGGAAGCCCTTGAAGGTTTCGTCGGTTCGGATTGGAGCGGTGACTGGTTGGAATTTATGCCGTTCAGCGGCGTGCTCACGATGGCGATTCGCGCGCGCTTCAAAACGGCCAAGATCTCGGTTTGTGAACTCACTTTAGGAACGGCCAGCTTCGCCAAGAAACGCGCAACACCGGATGGCGGGCTTTTCGTCTGGCCCGATGATGCCGACGAAGCTGGAGGTGAGCGTTTGCCCACTGAAGCCTTTGATCTCGTCACCTGTTTGTTTCGTTTGGAAGCCTTGCCTCCGCAGCACCGCTCGGAAGCGCTGCAAAGCCTCTTCGCTGCATTGCGTCCGGGAGGGAAACTTCTGCTCGGCTTTTGCAACCGACGTTCCTATCACGGCTTGATGGAGCGCGCCCGTCGCGGACGAATGGGCGGCGTTGAATACGTACTCGCGCCCGAACCTCACCTCGGTCCCTTTCAAGCGTTGGATTCTTCCGAGGTCTTCGAACTCGTCAAGCAAGTGGGATTCAAGGTCACCGCCAAGCATGCCGTTCATGCTCTTCCGTCGGCCAGCGAATCCGAATTCCGAACGCGTAACTTAAAAGGTCCACTGGCTCTGACTGGCAAAGTCGCGGCACTGTGTGCGCGTGCGGCCGACAGTCTACCGGGCATCGCATCCACCTTCGGCCGACTCCAATTCTTGTGTCTCGAAAAGCCGTCCTAGATCTTCTCGAAGGAGCTGCGCGCTACCTCGATGAACTCGACACGGGTTCCGGCGAGCGCGTTTGCCACAAGCACGGCGTCGAACACCTCGGGAAAACCGCTTATCGGATTCATATGGGATTGGCGCTCGCGAAAAACCGCGGCGCTGATTTGCGCGTCGTTCGCGAAACGGCCCTGCATCTCGCCAAGCGTTGCCGAAAGTACCCGCATCCAGAAGCGCGCGCCTACCTGTTCTTTGAACGCTGGCCGGACAAGTGGAACTGTTCGAATCATCTAATCGATTCTGGAGCCGCTTGCGACGCACTTGGTCGCGCTCTGATCGAAGCGCCGGAAATCTTCGACGACGAACAACGAGAGCTAGTTGAAGATGCCCTCGGCAAATGTGCTGAAACTTACCTTTGGGCCGCGGCTGTCGACAAACCCGTTCCTGCGCAATGCCTGTGGGCGGCGCTCGGAATGGCACGCGCATCCGTTGCGCTTAATCGCGACGACCTGGCCGAACGCGCCCGCGCTGCCATTCAGCACGCCTACCTTCCCCAACGTCCCGACGGTTCATGGAGCTACTACCCCAGCGGCGGCGAAGCTGGCTCGGATGATGCCTCGGCCTTTTATCACTCGCGCTGCATCGGCTTCGCCTTGGAAACCCTCGATCTCATCGGCGACGATCCGTGCGAAGAACCGCACCGAGGCAACCTGACGCGCGCCCTCGATTTCCTCCTGGCGCTACACCGCGTGGACGACACGAAGTGTCGAGCATGGGAAGCCAAACTCTGGTATTTCGATGGGCCAGCCGAAGTCGCCTCGAACTCCTTCGACGTGCACGCCTTGGTATTGGGGCAGCGTGCCTTTCGCGATAACCGCTACGCCGCACGCGCCAAACAAAGCCTGGAAAGTTTGATCGCAGCGCAAGGCTCCGACGGATCGATTCAATCGGGTGCCGTCGAATCCTTTCAGTGCTCGACCTTTTGGACGGCACATACTGGACTCCTGTCCTCCGTACTGGACGAGTTCGATGAATTGGATCTCATTGCCGATGCCACCGTCGCATTGCGTTCGGTCCTCTTTGAAGACGCTGGTTTGGGTCGACTGGTATCGGGCTCGCGAATCGTTCTCGTGCGAGGCAACCGCTCCTCCTCCAGCCCCGGCTTCGGCGGCATTCGCGGCGGAGGTGCCATCGTCTCCGATTCGAGTCTCGCCAAAGGTGAGCGCATCGAACACGCAACCTTGCGCAGCGATGAAGTCGGTGAGTTTCGGATGCCCGCTCGCGGATTGAGGTTTACCAGCGACGCTTCGCGATTGAAAACCGCGCTGGTTTGGCTGCGTTTCTCGCGCTGGCGTTGGCGCTGCGAGTTGCGGGCCAGCGGAATGAGTGCTGCGATCCATCTGGCCGCACGCACGATTAGGGAGGTTCTGCGCTGGTGTCGTACAGATGTCGCGAGCCACTTCGCTAGCGACGCGCGCATGACGCTTCACGAATCAACCCTGCGCATCGAGAGTCAGCTAGCCTCGATCGACGGGAAACCATTGGTTGGCACCCGCACCGAACGTCGCGTGGAACTCACCAGCCAAGCGCTGGTTGTTGAAGACATCGTGACTTCCGACAAGCCATGGGCGCGGATGGACTATCGCTTACCGGTTGGAGCCATCGAAGTCACTTGCAATCAATCCCCGATCGCAAACGAATACGCAACCACTCAGAACCAAACGCGAATGGAAGTTCGCTATAAGATTCCCTAACCCGATTCGAGCTAGTCGAACAGTTGCCACAAGTGTGACGCGCGGAGCAAACTAGTCGGGAAGCTCGACCTTGGGCTTTTCGCCTTTGGCATTCCACTGCCATCCGCGACCGCGCACCATCCAGATCAAAGTCATCGCGATGATTTTTAGGTCAAGCGAGAACGACTGGTGACGACGGTACCAATCTGAGACGCGAAATTTTTCTCCGTACGCTGCCACGTCGTTCGTGGTGTAGCCCTGCGTAATTTGCGCGTAGCCGCTGACTCCCGGAGGTATTGCCAATCTCGTTGAAAAGCCTTCGATTTCGCCGGAGGCCCACTCTTCGATCTCGACCATTTCAGGGCGGGGTCCCACGAAAGCCATATCGCCAAGCGCGACGTTGATCAACTGGGGCAACTCGTCGAGATGCGTGTTGCGCAGTAAGCGCCCTATCCGCGTCACTCGCACCTGATCGCCGCCATTACTCCACGATTCGAAATTGCCGCCGCGAACTTCGCCCATCGTGCGGAACTTCAAGATCGAAAACACTTCGCCGCGGTATCCCACGCGATCTTGCACGAAGAAGATCTTGGAGAAGCTTCTGAACTGAACCAGGTTGAGGCCGGCAATTGCGCAGCCGATTAGCAAAGCCGGTAAGCCAAAGACGGCCAACAGCGACAAGTCGAACAATCTACGTCCAACGCGCGAGTAAAGCGTATCGAGCTGAAGCGCAGTCCATTCCGTCGTATCACTCGCGTCGGAGAATCGGAAAGTACGCCCAGGTTCCGCCGGCGTTTCTCTTTGCGGTTCCGAATCTACCGATTCAGATCGCATCAGCTCCACCAAAGGTTCGGCTTTGGCGGTGCGAACGGAACGGGTCCGTTCTGAACCGGAATGTTGAAGTTGGCTATTCTGTGTCATTGCGAGAGATTTGAACGCGCTGGCACTAGCTATCGTTCTTATCGCTCAACGGACTAAAGCGAAGACCGCACACTCACAGGCGACTTTTCTTGATTTTGGGCCTCGCGATTCACACCCTATCTGAAACCGCATTTGCTCGGCGTTCAAATCGGACCCAATCGTGGAAAAACTACCCGGCAGCAGACCTTTAGAGGCCCAAGGTTTTCGGCGAATCGGGCGATGAGAGCTTGGGTATCGCGGAATTCCCCGCGCATACGGACATTTTTCCCTACGACAAAGAAGTACGTGACGACTTGGGTTGTTGGCGACATACACGGTTGCGCTGAAGAGCTACATCTGTTGCTTGAGCGATTGCAATTAGGCTCGGACGATCAATTCGTTTGCGTTGGCGATCTCTTTCACCGCGGTCCCGATCCGACTGGCGTTATGGATTTGCTGATCGCTGCGGGCGCGACTTTCGTGCTCGGCAATCACGAGCACAAAGTCCTCGAGCGCTGCGGCTTGGCCCCCAAAAGCACCTCGGATCGCCCTGAATTTCGCGAACGCTTTCCCGACATCGAATCCGACGATTTGCGCGGTGATGGGCGACGCCGTTGCGAGGTCCCCCCCGAGCGAAGAGCCGACGTTTTGCGATTCCTTCAACAGCACAAAGGCTATTGGTTAGACAGCCACAGTATCGATGGCGCTGGACTCACCCCTGATGGTCGCAACTGGTACGTAGTGCATGCCGGAGTTGAACCGGGATGTCCCCTCGAGCAGAGTCCGATCGAATCGCTGACGCGCGCTCGCAGAGTACAGGGGAAAGGCAGCCCGTATTGGTACGAGCGCTTCGAAGGACCCGAGTTGGTTCTGTTCGGCCATACACCCGGAAAAATTCCACGCGCGCGCATGTTTGGTGGGCGCCTAGTTGCGTTGGGTTTGGACACGGCCTGCGTTTACGGTGGAGCGCTAACGGCCTACTCGCCCGAACTCGACGAAATCGCGGCGATTCCCGCCATCAAAAGCTACGCGACGAGTTGAGCAGCCGAAGACGCGCGGCTAGCCCGGATTATTCATGAACCGCGAGGCAAAACGCCTCGAATTGGTTCCTGCTGGCACTTTGCAGATACTTGCCCCCGCAGACGACCTTGTAAGGTCGTCGAGGACGCCAGTATCTGCAAAGT